>NZ_JBIWCN010000012.1:0-236082 GCF_044761525.1 Streptomyces sp. NPDC097595
CGCGCCGCGGGGGGGGCGGGGCCCCGGGGGGCCCCCCCCGCGCCGCCCCCCCCCCCCCCCCCCCCCCCCGCGGGGGGGGGGGGGGGGCGCCCCCCCCCCCCGGGGGCGGGGCCCCGCCCCCGGGGATGTGGGTCAGGAACCCGACGGCGGCTGGGTGGGATACACCCAGTTCGTCGGCGTCGCGGAGCCGGTGGCCGACGGGTTGGACGCGGACGCCGGAGTGCCCGAGGCCGAAGGTCCGGGGTCGGCTGGCGGCATGGAGGTCATGTCGCCGCCCGGAGCCGATGCGGCTGAGAGGTGACCGGAGCCGCCCGCAACGCCTTGGGCGGTCGATTCGGACCCTTCCGGTTCGTCCTCGCCAGGACGTGTGATCAGCGGCGGGATCCCGGGGCGCTGGATCAGAGCCCGGCCCTTGTCGCCGCTCGCGTTCGGGTCTTCGCCGTACCGGAAGCGGGTCTGCTGCTTGGGCGGCCCGGCGTCGATGCCCTCCTTGCTGAGGTTGCCGCCGGAGGGGTTGATGCCGGAGGCGACGCCATCGGTGCCCGCGCCCGGGACCTGATTCGGACCCTGCGGAGCGGGGGCGCCGGTACCGGCCCGCAGCGCCAGGCTGCCTGCGGTCTTCGCGGCTCCTGCGGCGACCGCCATGCCGGCGACACCGGTGCGGTGCATGTCGTCGTGGCCGCCGCCGTCGCTGGCCCAGTGGACGAACTTGTACGTCGCGTAGGGGCAGAGCAACACCAGGACCATCACGACGATGCCGGCCATCGCGTCGGACAGGGCCGCCATTCCGTCGCTGGCGTCGGTCTTGCCCATGGCGGAGACGCCGATCAGGAAGACCACGGTCATCAACAGCTTGGAGACGATGAGGGTGCCGGTGGCCTCGATCCAGCCGCGCCGCCACCGTTTGGCGACTTCCCAGCCGCCGCCCGCCCCGGCGAATACCGCGAGTGCGACCATGATCAGGACGCCGACCTTGCGGGCGACCATCACGCCCCAGTAGAGGAAGGCGCCGATCGCGCACCCGAAGGCGACCAGCGCGGGCACACCCCAGCCGAGGCCGTACATGGCCCCCATCTGATCAACCTTGATCACACGACGGATCGCGTCGTCGATCGAGGTGTTGGCGGCTTTGAAGAGGCCGTCGGACAGCGCGTCCACCACGGTGATGGCGACGGTCGTGAAAGCGATGGCGGAGAAGCTGAACAGGACTCCGGTCATGGTGCCGAACGCCGCCTTGGCGAGGGCGCGTTCGTCGCGGCGCCAGGCCGCGGTCATGAGCTGGATGCAGAAGATGCCGACGGTCAGGGCGAGGCCGATGGGCAGCAGCAGCTCGTAGTTGTCGCGGAACCATCCGGCGTTGAGGTCGATGGCTGTCGTCTTGTTGACGGCCTTGGCGGCCAGGTCGGCCGCGCTGGACGCCAGCTCGCCCGCCGACTTCGCGATCCACGCGCCGAGGCCGTCGGTGACGGTGCCGGCGGGGTTGGTGGCGAAGTCGACGGCGCCGCACACCTTGTCCATCAGCGGGAAGTCGCAGACTCCCATGGGTCGTAACTCCGTTCTGGGGCGAGGGTCAGGGCGCGACGGACGGCATGACGCCGACCAGGGCGCAGGGGTGGTTGGGCCGGCACTGGACCGCGAGGGTGGTGGACCGGCTCTCCGCGCCGCCGGCAGCCGATCCCTTCCAGCGAATCGACTGCTTGCCGGAGACCATGACGGCGTAGACGTACGCCTGGGTGATCGCCCCGGGGTCGTCCTGGAGGGCCTGGGTGAAGGCGTGCGGGAAGTGCCCCTCGTTGATCTTGGCGGTGGCGACCTGCTTGTTGGCCGCCATCTCCTTCCACAGCACGGCCGAGGGGACCGCCTGGTCGACGGAGGCCGGGTCGGCGTACTTCGGCTCCGTGGTCAGCCAGCCGCGCAGCGCCTTGCGCAGCTCGGGCTGCGAGTACGCGCGGGTGTCGTACGACCACAGCGCTGCGGCGGCGGCCTTCCCGTACGTGATCGGGTCGTGGGTTTTCGGCGGAACGGGCAGAGCGCGGGGCCGGGTGTGCGGCCCGGACGGTGCCGCGGACGACGAGGACGCCGTGGGCGAACTCGGCGGTGGCGCCGCAGTATCGGAGGGGCTTCGGTTCTCGCGGGTGAGGTAGGCGGCCAGGCTGGCGAGGGCGACGAGCACCGCCAGGACGGCAGTGCCGAGCAGCGCCCGGCGGCGCACGCGAGATGCGCCGCCGGGGTGGGTGGAGTGCTGAGCCATCAGTGGACCTGCGTCCCGAGCGTCGAGAAGAACGCCACTACACCGTTGGCCGCACCGAGAAGAAGGGCCGCGCCAGCGCTGACCAGCACGCCCTTCTTCCCGTTCGCCTCGGCCTGGTGACCACCGGAGTGGTGACCCCAGGCCCACACGCCTGCACTGACGGCGAGGGCTCCGACCACGGCGATGAGTCCGAACAAGTTGATCGAGCCCATCACCTGCTTGAGGACGTTGAGGCCAGGGAGCCCGCCCTCGTTGGGCTTGATTCCGGGGTCGTAGGCGAGCTGTATGACCTGTTCAGCGAGATACATGGGAACTCCAGTTCGAATGAGCGCACGCCAAAGCCCGGTGGGGCGAACCAGCGGTGCGAGGGGAGGTGAGGAGGGGGAGGAGCGCCGGTCAGACGACTCGGCGGGCCGCGAGAATCCGCGATTTCCAGGACGCGACGGTGGTGATCCGCACGACGTCACCGGTGTGCGGGGCGTGGACGATCAGGCCCTGCCCGATCGCCATCCCGACGTGTTCCGGTACGGCGGCCGTCCCCTCGGTGAAGAGGAGGTCGCCCGGTTTGAGGGCACCGACCGAGACGGCCTTGCCGTCCTTGAGCTGCGTGTAGGTGGTCCGCGTCAGAGTGACCCCGGCGGCCTTGTACGCGCCCTGCATCAGGGAGGAGCAGTCGCAGCGGCCCATCGGGTTCTTGCCGTGGGAGTCGGTGCACGTGCCGCCCCACTGATACGGGGTGCCGAGCTGGCCGAGCGCCCACCGGATCGCCGTCTGTACCTTCGGCGGCGCGGAGGCGGGAATCTTGTACTCGTCCGGCAGTGCACCCGCCGGGATGGTGCCGAAGTCCGTCCCGTCGCCGTCCGCCGAACAACCCCCCGCGGAATCGGGAGAGGGGCTGCCGGTGTCGGCAGAGCCGGACGGCGACGGGCTCGGCGATGCGCCGGCCTTCTGCAGCAGGGGCTCGATGGCCTTCTGCAGGGCGGTGGCCAGCGGCTCCCATTTGGCGTACGCCTCCGGGAAGCCCGACTTCTGTACCGCCTGCGCGGCCTGCGTTACAGAGAGGGACTGCCAGCCGGAGACCTTCTTGAGCCCCTCGTAGAACTTCGTCGAGGCGTGCACCGGATCGAGGATCTGGCTGGCCGTACCCCAGCCCATCGACGGCCGCTGCTGGAAGAGACCCAGCGAATCGCGGTCGCCGTAGGTCAGGTTCCGCAGGCCGCTCTCCTGCAGCGCGGTCGCCAGGGCGACGACCTGCCCTCGGGCGGGGACGTTCATCGCGACGCCCGTGGCCTGGATCGTCTTGGCGTTGGGCACCAGGTCGGCAGGCGCGTCCAGCCCCGGCACGGAGACCGAGCCCTTGTCGCCGCCGTCCAGGATGGCCTTCACCTGCTTGGCGACGGCGGAGGCGTCCACACCCTGTGCACCGCCGGTCGAGCACGAAGCCGAGGCGGTCCCGGCACCGATGCCAAGGATCGGCAGTGCCAGCAGGAGTGGTCCAGTGGCGCACAGACCGACGAGCACTCCTGTCGTCTTCTTCACGGCTGCCGCCGTTCAGCGCGACGGCGGTGCGGAGCGGTCGAGGGAGGTGGGTCGGGGCGCGGGTGTGTCAGGGCATGCTGCATCGCAGCGGCTCCTCGGTGGTCGAAGGAGACGCGGTGCCGACTTCTCGTGCAAAGCGGTCGGCACCGCGCCGATGTGCATCCGCCTCTCGGCGGGCCCGGGTCAGAGGAGTTGGTAGCTCCAGGACACCGGTTTCAGGTCACGCGCGGCAGCCAGCCGCGCTCGTAATCTCAGGCAGTGCACAGGGGCCTCCTCACGGCGCTCGCGGGCAGATGGGCAACATGCCTCCGACGCTGCTCGATTGGACGAGAAAGCACAGATAAGCACAGCTCAACGGGGGTGGAGCAGCGCTCCTTCCCGGTGGCACGGCGAGACAGTAGACCGGGATTCCGGCCGCGCCAAACGACTGCCATCCAGGGGCCCGAAGCAGGGAGCCACCTCGTTAGGCGCGGCCGGAATTCGCCGTTAACCTCCGCTGCAACCTCGCACCGCATGCACGCCGTTGAGCGCAGCCCGGAGCAGGTCCAGACTCCGCCGCGCCCGAAGAGAGGCCCTCCCCATGAGCTACACGCTGCACCGAGGCGACGCCCTGACCGTCCTGAAGTCCCTCCCGGACGAGAGCGTCCAAGCGGTGATCACCGATCCGCCGTACAACTCCGGGGGCCGCACCAGCTCTGACCGAACCGGCCGTACCGCACGTGCCAAGTACGTCACGAGCAACTCGGCGCACGACCTCGCCAACTTCCCGGGTGAGAACCGTGACCAGCGCTCTTACCGCTCCTGGCTCACCGAACTGCTCACCGAGGCGTACCGGGCCTCGACCGAGCACGCGGTCGCCATGGTCTTCACCGACTGGCGGCAGGAGCCGACCACCTCCGACGCCCTTCAGATGGCGGGATGGACCTGGAGCGGCACGATCCCGTGGATCAAGCCGTCCAGCCGGCCCCGCAAGGGCGGGCCGAAGCAGGACTCGGAGTTCATCATCTGGGGCGTCAAGGGCTCCCTCGACAACACCCGCGATCTCTACCTGCCGGGGCACTACATCGCCTCCCAGCCCCGCAAGGGCCGGGTTCACATCACCCAGAAGCCGGTCGAGGTCATGCAGCAGCTCGTCCAGGTCTGCCCCGAGGGCGGCACCGTCCTCGACCCGTTCACCGGCAGCGGCTCCACAGGGGTCGCGGCCCTGCGCGAAGGACGCCGCTTCGTAGGCGTCGAGCTGTCCGCGCACTACGCCGACGTCGCCGAGGAGCGGCTGCGGGCCGAACTGACGAAGGACGACTTCGAGCTGGCCGGACCGGAGGCACGATCGTGAGAGCGAAGAGAGGCCAGGGCCGGCGGCCCACAGACGCCAGAGGGGCGGCTGGAGCATCGACCAACCGATGCACCAGCCGCCCCTCCTATTACGTCAGGCCGCCTCGAACGCTCGCCGGATCAGCCGCGCCGCCTTCTCCAAGTCGGCTGCCGAGACGACGCGGACCTCCAGGTCGCCGGTCCCAAGGTGTCCGATACCGCGCATGTCCCGGGTGAAGCCCTCCTGCAGCTCGACCGTGTCCGGGTCGAGTCTGAGGTACACCAAGATCGCCTCGTGCTTCGGACGGAAGATCACCGACGCCACGTTCACCAACCGCCGGTAGGCGATGTAGTGCCGCAGCGACGCCACCTCCACCTCGCCCCATGCCGTGAGCGCCTCGTCCAGCTCCGCGTACAGGTCCCGCAGGCACTCCGGCACCGCTCCTCCACCCGCAGGCGGAGAGACCGTCGAAGCCGTCGGCACGCTGTCCGCCACGGGTGCCCGCTCCCGGCCCCGGCGAGAGGAGGCAGCGCTCGGGAAGCCGGTCGCGGAGTCCACGAGCAGCAGCCCCAGCAGGCCACCGTCGAAGATCCGGTAGCGCACCAGGTCGATCCGCTCGGGCAACCTCTGCACCGCCACCCGGTCGTGGTGCGAGAAGCCCGCCGCGATGCAGATCATCCGCGGACGACGCCAGTCGACGGACTCGGCCACCTCCGCCCCCAGCACCTTCCGCACGAGCGCCTCGAACTCGTGGTGCGCCGACTCCAGCCAGGACAGGTAGGAGACCGCCTGGGACATCACCCCGCTGTCCGAGCCCTTCTTGAACTCGATCACCACCGGGCTGCCGTTCTCATCGAGCCCCAGGGTGTCGATCCGCCCCCGGTGCCAGGGGCCAGTCGGATACTCCGATGCCAGGAAACGGACGCCCAGCATCTGCTCTAGGCCGGCCTCGACCCGCCGCTGCAGCTCCACCTCCAGCGCCACCGTCGAGCTGGGCAGTTCGATGTCTCGCCCGTCCGCGTTGCGTCGGAACAACATCAGTTCGGCCACCAGCGCCCCTCCCACCATCCCTGCAAGAGATGCAATCGACGGAGGGCTCTGGGTATTCCGTGTCCCGGCGGCCCAACGGCTGTCTGCCTAGCTCTGGGCCCGAGCTGCCCCACGCGGATGCCGCAATCGCCCTACGACAGGGAGGCCACTGCCGATGTCACGTCGCGCGCCGGTGGAGTCCTGCTTGTCCGAAGTACAAAAACCCTTCACGAGACTCGTGCAGCGATTACGCTAGCCACAAGGTCATCAGGAGGATCGATCGTTTCAGCGGTGCGGCGACCGTGCGAAGGAACGAAGGGGCCGAGAACCGACCAGACACCGGATCGAAGCGCGGCGACGTGCATCGGTGCCGTGGCGGCCGTGACTCCGGTGGGGGAGAGCCATGAACCGTTGGGTTGGCATCGTGTCGCTGCGGGAGCCCGCGGCCCCGACACCCGTGCACAGGATCGCGCTCGCCATCGAGGCGGCGCGCCGACGTACGTCTTACAGCCTGGACGGACGGCAAGTGCCCTACGAACGGATGCGAGCCGCTTTGCGCAGGCTGGGGCAGACGTATGCGGCCCGCTCTGAATGGGGTCAGTGGACATACTGCGTCGACTTGACCGGCGACTTCTTCGACGGCGGACTCGTCGGCCGTCTGCCCGCGTGGCTCACCACCGACCTTCGGGCCGAACTCGGCAGAAAGCCAGCAGCTTCAGTCGGCGACCGTGCACGGCAGCACAGGTCGGACGGTGCGCGGGCGCAGAGCCGTGGCGGAAGTGCCTCTCGAGGGAGAAAACCTGCGGCTGCCGCGCCGGCCCGGAAGGCTTCCGGCCCTGCTCGGGCAGTTCATTGGAAGCCAGACGATCCCCTGCGGCCGTATGTACGCGTCGTGCGGCAGCTCGCCGTCCTTGACGTTCCCCCGCTGACCCTGGCACAGCCCCCCGCCACCCTGGTGGGCACGTTCGGGGAGACCGTCCGTACAGCGATCCAGGACATCGCGGGCGAGTGGGATGTGGACGAACAGACCACTGCGTGGCTGGGGCTGGCGTCGATGCACATCAGCCGCCTTTACGAGAGCGGCCTGTCCGAGACGACGGTGACACCGCACGTCCTGGGCATGCTCGACCAGTTGGGCCGCAGCACGATCGACGTTATCCTCATCGACGCGTGGATCGCACAGCGGCAGCCGGAGAAGGTCGGAACACAGGCGAGTGAACACAACCGACGCTCCACGGAGGCCCGACGGTTGCTCGGCCAGTGGGCGACGGAACGCGGCCTTGTTCAAATGGGTGCCGGTGAGGCGCAGCGCCCCGCTCCCTCCGTCGCCGAGGGAGTCGCCCGGCAGATCTTCGGCCTCCTCAGTCTCACCGGTGCCCACGAGACCGCCCGCCGGCTGGTCGACGTCGTATGTGTCGGCCTTGACCACGGCACCGACCAGATCGGCGGCGCCGACCCCCTGACCGAGGCGCAGACGCTCTTCGCGAAGGAAGGGCTTTCCTACGAGTACGCCGAGGAGGGGCCCGATCACGACAAGGCATACACAGCCATCGCCCGCACCGGTGGCGGCCGCAGCGCACGGGGCGAGGGCCGCAACAAGAAGGCGGCGCGGGTCGCTGCCGTACGAGCCCTGCTGCGAGACCTTCCGCCAGCCGGGCGGCCCGCGGCCCGCCCGGCGAAGACCGCCCCCATTACTGCGCCGCCGCAGCCGTACAGAAATGCCCCTCCTCGCGGGCACCGGGACGCCCTCAGCGACCTGGTGGCTATGTTCGAACTCGACGACCGTCTGATCGCTGGCCTCCTCACCCAGGCTCTTACCCACTCGTCATACGTCTATGAGAACCGTGCCGACGTGGCGGCGCACCACCAACGGGACAACCAGTTGCTCGCCCATCACGGCTCTCTGGTCCTCAACCACTTGGCCAAGCACGCGAGAGTCGGTCGTATCCTCGCCCACGGGCTGGTCCCGGACGAGGATGAGGCCCGCATGCATACACCCGCCAACGAGGACACCGCCCGGCTCGGTACCGCCCTCGCCCTTGCCGACGGGATACGGATCGGACGGGGAGAAGACAGTCAGCGGCGGAGCACGGTTGCCGATGCCGCGCAGTCGGTCGCCGCCACTGCCTGGCGCCTGCACGGTACCCGCCTGCTGAGGAGGCGCCCCGCAGTCCTTGATGGTTGGCTCTCCGAACTCCAGTACCAGCACGAACCGGTGACCGTTCTGAACCTCCTAACAACGATGTTCGGGATGACGCACCACTACGAGTACGAGCGCACCGGCCTGGACCACCTGCAGACCTTCACCTCCACACTCGTACTGTCCGACGCGCATGGCCGTGTCCACCGGTGGGCTGTGCCGCCCGAGAGGCCATCCTCCAAGAGCGACGCCGACAAGACGACTGCTCAGGACGTGCTGGAGATTCTCGCTGCCCCGGCCGACGATCTCGTGGACGCCCTCACCACGGCTGAATGTGACCTGTTGCGGTACCTGCTTCGCGCCCAGCTCGATGGGCTGGCGACGACGACCGCGCGGCAGCGCATCCGAATAATCAGCGGCGGCCTGCTTGGTACGGATCTGCTGGCCACGGGGGACCTCGATGCATTCTGCGCCTGGGCCCGCCGGGTGCGTGATCTGCTCCACGCCGAGGACGACACCGTGCCACCACCACTAGGTGAGCTGTACCGGCAGATCCTTGCCGACACCCGCTTCGGGCCGCGCTCTCTCCTGCGTCGTATGACAGCGGAGCAAGGGAACGACCCGGACGGCACGGTCCGTCGCAACGCGGCCGAAGTGGTCGGACGCGCCGCCGCAAGAGGGCCATGGGGGGTTACGGTGCGCGACGTGGTGCAGGGTTGGTGGCGTGAACAGGCATGCCGGACTAGCGTCACGGTACGCGACGACATGCGGCAGGAGCTCTTCCTACCGCTCCCTGCGCAGCTCGCGGCCCTAGACGAGACACTGGCCTGGTGTGGAGAGGCGGCCGAGGCGGCGGGCAGCCCGATCGATGTCGAACTGACCATTCAGGACGGAATCCTGCACACTTGGATCGGACTGCAGGGCCTCGACACCAGGGTGGCCTGTGACGACTTCGCCCGGCTGCTGTCTCGCACCCTGCCACGCACCGACTGCCTCGTTGACGACGACCACGTACTGCTGCGCCTCCACGGCCGACTCGACACGGAGTCATTGACGCCGCTGGCCGCGGCCGGGATCGACGCCTACTTGTCGGGTGCCGGGTCTCCGTCGCCCCCGGTGATCGCACGCGGAGTGGAACCGGTAGCCGAACAAGAGGAAACCTCCTGAAGCCACAGTCTTACGCCCCATCACTCGTCCCACCAGGAGTAATGTCCCGGTGGCGCGACCGCAGCCGCTGAAGCAGAGGCATGGCGTGCCGGCCCCCACGTCCGCGGCCGTCTTGGCGACGGCCAGCAGTTGGCTGAGCGTGTCAGCCACGATGTGCCGCTTGCGGCCCGGCACTCTCATTCCGGCGCCGTACTCGCACGAGAAGCCGGCACGAACGCGGATGCTCGAACCGACGGCGCGTCGATAATCCTCGCCGATGGCTCAGCCTTCCGGCCCTCGCGCTCACGGGCCTTCCCCGCAGCCGATCATAGAACTTCGCGACCAGCCCGCGCTCTCGCCATCGGTGGAAGAAGGCATAGAACCGTCCCCAGGTAGGGAAGGAGATCCCGCCCGCGAGCAGGTAACGGATCGCATCCACCATCTGACGGTGCCAAGAGGGCCTCATAGAGCTGGTCGGTTCGGTGCGAACCTCCGAGCTACCAACGAGCCCTGCCTGCATGAGCCTACAGCCGGGAATTATCTCGATGGGAAATGTGTTCGATTCACGCCCTCCGCCAGCGGTTTGAGATGCGACTTCTTAAGGGGGCCTTGACCCCGAATGCTGAACACGGGTTATGCGGCTTGCGCCAGCGTAGTTGGTGAGCGGTGGAGGGCGTTCTCGAAGGCGATCGGTGATTGTTGTCCGAGGCGAGAGTGTCGGCGTCGGGTGTTGTAGCGGTGGAGCCATCGGAAGGCGTCGAGTCGGGCCTCGCACTCGGTCGGCCAGCTCTTTCGTCCTTGCAGGGTTTCGCGTTTGAAGGTCGCGTTGAAGGATTCGGCGAGTGCGTTGTCCGCGCTGGACCCGACCGCGCTCATGCTTCGCCGAACCCCTGCTGCCCTGCAGGCTTCGGCGAAAATCCTGCTCGTGTACTGAGCTCCGTGGTCGGTGTGCATGATCGATCCGGCGAGACTGCCGCGGGTTCGGATCGCCGCGGCCAGGGCGTCGGTGACGAGGTCCGCGCGCATGTGGTCGGCGATCGCCCAGCCGGCCAGTCGGCGTGATGCGAGGTCGATGACGGTCGCCAGGTAGCAGAACTTCCCGCCCTCGATGGGCAGGTAGGTGATGTCGCCGACGTACTTCGTGTTCGGCCTGTCCGCGGTGAAGTCGCGGCCGATCAGGTCCGGGGCCTTGGCGGCGGCCGGGTCAGAGACGGTGGTGCGGTGCCGGCGGTGCAACCGGACTCCTTCGATCCCGGACGCCCGCATGATCCTGGCGACGCGCTTGTGGTTGACCGCGACACCGTTCTCCTCGCGGAGCTCGGCGGTGATTCTCGGGGCTCCGTAGGTGCCGTCCGATTCCTGGTGCACCGCCCGTATCCTGGCGGCCAGGCGGGCGTCGGCCGCCTGCCGGGCGGCCCGGTCCGCAGCCGTCCGGCGCCAGTGGTAGAAGCTCGAGCGGCTGACGCCGAGGATCCTGCAGAGCCGCTTCACGCCGTGACGGCGCTGGAGGTCGGCGACACACTGGAAGCGGTTCACCAGCGTGTCTCCCCGGCGAAATACTTCGCCGCTTTCCGCAGGATCTCCCGTTCTTCCTCCAGCTCGCGGACCTTCTTCCGCAAGGCGGCGTTCTCCGCCTCCAGCGGAGCCGGCGGCAGGGCTGGTTCCTGCGTCCGCCGTCCTCGGGGACGGCTCACTCCGGCTGCCCGGACCCAGTTCCGCAGGGTCTCCGGGTTGATCCCCAGATCGGCTGCGACCGACCTGATCGTCGCTTCCGGCCGCGACTCGTACAGCGCGACCGCGTCCGCCTTGAACTCCGGCGGATAGTTCTTCATGACCACGAGATGTCCGTTCTCAGATCCCCAGGATCCAGTGTCTCGTGTGTCCAACATCCGGGGTCAAGGCCCAGGGCCTTACACCGATAGGGTGTTGACGGTCTGATGCATTGACAGGGGTGGATCGTGAGCAAACTGCACGTGGGGTATGTCCGCAAGGCGATCGAGGACCGTTTTACCGGTCTCATCGACATGTCGGACCAGGCGCGTATGTCGGGGGACAAGCTCCATCAGGCGTTCCTGAGTCGCGGTCTGGCCGCGCTCGCCGCGCAGATCGAGCACCCGTGCAGCGACCGGGTCGCCGCCACACGAGTCTTCGACGGGCAGGACGACCAGGGACTCGACTCGATCGCCGTGGACTTAGGAACCACGCGCTCCAGGATCTGTCTGGTGCAGGCGAAGTGGAGCGACCAGAACAGAGGAGGCTTCGGCGAGGCCGAGGTGCACAAGATGTTCCACGGTCTGGACCTGATGCTCGACCGGAACTTCAGCCGGTTCAACCGCCGCTTCCAGCCGTTCGTCCCGGAAATCGAGCGGGCCTACGACTCCGGCACTCCGAAGATCACCTTGGTGCTCGCCCTGATGCGCGAGGCTCCGCTCAGCGACGGCGTGCGCGACCTGATCAAGATGAAGCAGGACGAGCAAAACCAGGTTGTCCGAGACATGGTTGAAGTCAAGGTCCTCGACCTGCGCGACTTCCACCGCGCGATTCTCGGTGAGTCCGCCGCACCGAAGATCGACACCAAGGTGCAGTTGGAGTGCTTCGGCCAGGAGTCGACACCGTACAAGGCGATGTACGGCACCATGACGGTCCCCGACCTCGCTGATCTCTATGAGGAGCACCGGCGCGGCCTTTTCGCCCGGAATATCCGTGACTCTCTCGACGAGAGCGACGTGAACTCCAAGATCAGGGAGACTCTGCGGGAGGAGCCGGAGCACTTCTGGTACTTCAGCAACGGCATCACCATGCTGTGCGAGTCGATCCAGCCGATCGGCCGGGCACTGCCCGGCAAAGTGGGCAGCTTCCAGCTGTCCGGCGTCAGCGTGGTCAACGGCGCGCAGACGGTGAGTGCCATCTACCGGGCCTTCACCGAGGATACGGGCGCGGCGCAGGACGGGCGGGTTCTTGTGCGCCTGATCTCCCTGGAAGACTGCCCGCCCGGCTTCGGCGACCAGGTGACCACCACCACGAACACGCAGAACCCGATCGAGGACCGAGACTTCAAGTCCCTCGACCCCGGCCAGATCACGCTCCGCGAGGACTTCGCCAGGCTCCTCAATCGCAGTTACGTCACGAAGCGCGGCGAGACGGTGCCCGACTCGGCGCATGGCTGCTCCATCACCGAGGCCGCCGAGGCACTCGCTGCCGTCAGCCCGAACGCCCGGCTTGCCGCCGTGGCCAAACGCGACGACAACCTTGCCGGGCTGTGGGAGGACCACAACTACCAGGAGACCTTCGGCTCCGAACCTAACGTCTTCAAGGTCTGGCGCAGCGTCGAGCTCCTCCGCGAGGTCCGGGCACAGCTGCAGTCCCTCCGTGAAGGGCTGGTCTGGCGTGCCGACGCGGCGGCCTTCTACGGCGATCTCCTGGTCACCCACCTCGTCTATCGCCGTCTGGACACCCGGGCCATCGAGGATCCGGAGTGCGACTGGGCGGCGGAACTCGCCAAGGTGCCAGATTTGGTTCGTGACTCTCTGTCCTGGGTGCTCGACGCGATCAACAACGAGTACGGCAAGTCCAGCCACATCATCGCCGCCGTCCGGAACACCGAACGGATTGAGCGAGTGGTACGTGCGGCCCTGCGCAAACTCGACTCTGAGGAGGAGGCCCCGGCGCTCAACGAGGACTACCGAGTGGCTACGGCCGAGGCCAAGGGGCGGAAGGTGAACGCCGTGACGACCCTGGTCGCCGCCGGCGAGATCGAAGAGGGCACGGTTCTGGAATTCCGCCCGTACAGCAAGCCGGAGCGCCGCGAGATGACTGAGTGGCTGGCGGCGGATCCGCGGCGGACCCAGGCGACGTGGAGCAACGAGGAGGGCCGTAACCCCTTGCAGTGGCACGCTGACGACGCGTGGTACTCGCCCAGTGGTCTCGCGCGGAAAATGCGCTTCGAGGCGTCCGGGGTGAACAGCGCGGCGCAGGGCACGATCCGGTGGTTCGTGCCGGGGCAGGGGTCGCTGGACGAGCTGGCGCTGGCGGTGCGGCTGCGGGAGGGTAACGAGCCGACGGAGAAGTGAGCGGAGCCAGGGAGCAACGGGCTGGGGTGCCGCTGGCGCAGTCCCGTCGCCCGCTTCCGCCCAGGCTTTGTCAGTGCTCCCCTGTAGGGTTCGACGGCACTTGACTGCGCCCTCTCAGGCCTGGCGGAACGCGCCTTCGGAGGCGCCCTGGGGCCGTAGGATCACAGGTGGCGGCTGTGATGGCGCACGCACCGACCGCCCCAGGGCGCAGGCCCCTAGCCGCACCACCGAGCACAAGAAAGCAGCAGCACGCCGATGAAGGAACTGACCTTGGACCTGGACATCCCGCAGCGGCCCGAGGAGGACACGGAGCCTGTCGCGGAGGGCTCCGAGCCTAAGGTCACGGCCCTCAAGGAGGGCCAGGTAGTCGACTACATCTCCGGCGAAGCGATCAAGGAGACGGAGAAGGAAAAGGTCCGGCAGCGGATCGCCCGCGCCCTGGTACACGAGCACGGCATCGACCCCGGCGATATGCAGCGCGACTTCTCCGTAACGGTCAGCGAGGAGGGCGCTAAGCGGAAGCGGAGCAAGAAGGCCGACATTGCGATCTTCGAGTCCGGTGCCCCGCACACCACGGCGAACCTGCGGCGGGTGGTGATCTGCAAGCAGGAACCCAAGCGCGGGAAGTACGTCGTCAAGCTCCGCGAGCCCGACCAGGCCAGGAAGGATCTGGAGGAGCTTCAGGAGCTGATGGGCAACGAGGACCGCCCGCAATGCGCGGACGGTATGTGGACCGACGGTGTCGACTTCTTCTTCCTCAAGAAGGTGGTCGGCGACTTCGGCGCCGACTTTGAGGACCGCAGCGACTGGGAGATCGCCGACGGCACTCTCGGCAGCCGCACTGTCGCCTCGCACCAGCGGCTGCGCCAGGCCGACCCGGAGATGCTCAAGATCGCCTTCCGGCGCTGCCACAACTACATCCACGGTAACGAAGGCATGCCCAAGGACGCCGCCTTCTGGCAGTTCCTCTACCTTCTCTTCGCCAAGATGTACGACGAGAGGGTCAGCCACGGCTCCGTGCACGGCCGGTTCCGCACCGGTCTGAATGAGATGTTCGACGAGAACGGGCGCGCGGCCATCAGTAAGCGCGTCAAGGAGCTTTTCGAGGACGTCAAGGGCGAGTACAAGGGCGTCTTCAAGCCCACCGACGAGATCTCCCTCTCCGACCGGGCCCTCGCCTTCATCGTCAGCGAGCTCGCTCCGTACGACCTGAGCGGCACGGACGTCGACGCCAAGGGCATTGCCTACCAGGAGCTCGTCGGCACCAACCTGCGCGGTGACCGAGGCCAGTACTTCACCCCGCGCGGCGCGGTCAACCTGATGGTCGAGATGCTCGACCCGAAGGAGGACGAGACCGTCCTCGACCCGACCTGCGGCACCGGCGGCTTCCTCCAGGCCACCCTCAAGCACCTGCACCAAACCTGGAAGAAGGAGGCCGGCACGCTCGGCTTCCCGGATGAGAAGGAGGAGCGGGAGCGGTACGGCGACAAGCTCAAGGAGTATGCGGAGAAGCGCCTGTTTGGGTCCGATTTCGACCCGTTTCTGGTGCGCGCGACAACCATGGCGATCATGACCCTGGCGCAGACCACAGGGAACGTCTTCCACATGGACTCGCTCGCCTTCCCGCAGGGACACCTCCCAGGCGTCGAGGCGGCGAAGAAGAAGATCCCGCTCGACAAGCCCACCGTGGACGTACTCCTGACCAACCCGCCCTTCGGTGCGGACATCCCGGTCAGTGACGAGTCGGTGCTCGGCTCGTTCCGCAACGGGATCGCCAGGTCCTGGGGGCGCAACAAGGAAACCGGCGAGGTCGAGGCGAGCACGACCAGCATGCCGTCGAGCATGGCGCCGGAACAGTTGTTCATCCAGCGCGCCATCGAGTGGGTCAAGCCCGGTGGACGGATCGGCATCGTCCTGCCGAACGGCATCCTGTCGAACCCCGGACCGACGGATGAGGCGATCCGCCGCTACATCCTGCGGAACTGCTGGGTCCTCGCGAGCGTCGAGCTGCCGGTGGAGACGTTCATCGTTGACGCGAACGTCAACATCCTCACCACGCTCCTCTTCCTGAAGCGCAAGACCCGGCAGGAGATCCAGAACCACGACCTCGGGACGGAGAAGGCGTACCCCGTCTTCATGGCGGTCGCCGAGAAGGTCGGCTTCGACCGGCGTGGCAACGACCTCTACAAGCGTGAGTCCAACGGGGAGATCGTGGTGGAGACGGAGGTTGTCATGGAGCGGCTCCGTATCCGAGGCAAGGAGGTGACCCGGCCGCTGACCCGCAGCAAGAAGGTCATCGACAACGATTTGCCGGTGATCGCGGAGAAATACCGGAAGTTCCGGGCCGAGTACCCGGTGCCGGGTGTGGATCCGCGTACGGCTGGTTCTGCGCGAACGGAGGCCGGGGCGTGAAGGTCGCCGAGCTGTCCAACCCGGTGAAGTCCGACTGGTTCGCGGACCAGGGGCTTCGGCTCGATGCCTCGCCGTATGTGGCGGGGTCGATGAAGACGAAGAAGCTGCTGGAGCAGTTGCCGAAGACGGAACCGCTGGCAAGGCTGACGGTGGGGCATAACGGGGGCATCTTCAACGGGCCCATGTTCCGGCGGGTCTATCTCACTGACCCCGAGCACAGCGTGCCGTTTCTCGGGACGAAGGACATGATGGCGGCTGACTTGACCGGGCTGCCCCGGTTGCGTAAGTCGGACGCGGAGTCGTCGACTTTGTCCTATCTCCAACTCAAGCCCGGGATGACGCTGATCTCGTGCTCGGGATTCAATGCCGGTCGGCGGGCCTACGTCCGGCACGATATGGGTGACTGCTGGTCATCGCAGGACACCCTCAAGGTTGAACCCGACCCGGAGAAGATCAAATCCGGCTATCTGTACGCCTTCTTGCTCAGCAAGTTCGGCGAGTCGCTCGTGCGAGGGTCGGTGTATGGCTCGGCCGTGAAGCACATCGAGCCTCACCACATCGCGGGGCTGCCGGTGCCGCGATTGGGAACGAAGCTCGAGGGTCAGATCCACGACCTGGTGGAAGAGTGCGCGCGGCTGCGTGCCGAGTTCCAATCGTCCTCGGTCAGCGCGACGAAAGACCTCTTCACGAGCGTGGGGCTGCCCGAGCTGATCGATGTCCGCTGGCATCAGCAGGAGCGGGACCTCGGGTTCGAGGTTCCAAGCGTGGGCTCTGCCTCGCTGCGAGCTTTGAATTTCGCGCCAAGAGCGCAACGTCTGGTCGAGAAGTTGGGCTCCGTGAGTGGCCGATCGCTCGGCTCCATCTGCGAGGGCGGCAGCCTGCGTACGGGCGCCCGATTCAAGCGGATCGACAGTGATTCAGAGCATGGCATCCGCCTCGTCGGCCAGCGTCAGTCGTTCTGGTTGCGCCCTGAAGGACGCTGGATCAGCGAAGCGCACGCTCCCGATGACATTCGGCTCCAGGACGAGACGATTCTGGTTGCCGCGCGCGGCACCCTTGGCGAGAACGAGGTGTACAGCCGCTCCATTCTCGTGACTGGGTCATGGCTCAAGCATGCGTACAGTCAGGACTACGTTCGTGTCGTCAGCGGGGACTCTGACGTACCTGGCGCCTACCTGTTCGCCTTCTTCAGGTCTGAGGCGGCATTCCGCGCCCTTCGGTCGTTCAGCGTTGGGGGCAAGCAGCAGGAATACCACCCGAGGTTCCTGCGTGAATTGCCAGTCCCTCTCGCATCCCCCGCCGCCCGCGCCCGCATCGCCGCCACCGTCCGCCACGCCTACAAATGCCGCGACCAAGCCGATGTCCTAGAGGACCGGGCCCTCGCGCTGCTCACCACCGCCATCGAGGAGGCCGCCGACTGATGAGTGCCAGGATCGTTGCTGTTGGGGAGGCCGTCAACGATGCCGAGCGGAGGGTGATTGCGCACCTGCGTGATCACGCCCCCGACGACTGGACGGTCCTGCACTCCGTCGAGATTTCGTACAACCGGAACGAACTGTTCGAGGTCGACCTCGTCGTGGTCACCGGGCACGCCGTGTACGTCATCGACGTCAAGGGCACCCGAGGCCGCATCGAGGTCGACGGCGGCCGCTGGCAGCCCTCTCACCGGGCGCCGTTTCGCTCACCGCTACCGAAGCTCCGCGGGCACGCTAAGCAACTGAAGACGCTCCTGGAGACGGCTCACCGTCCGTTGTCCCGGCTCTACACCGATGCGCTGGTCGTCCTGCCCGCACCCGACGCCCTGCTCGTTGACCGGACGCCCCGCCAGCACGACGCCCGTGACACCGTCACTCTCCGGGACCTGATCGGCCGGCTCGCGGACGTGAGCCGCGTACCCACCTCGACCAACCGCTTCGACACGGACGTCTCCGCGCACCACGAGCTGATCGTGCGTGGGGTGCAGGGTTCGTCCCGGCCGCCGTCGGGCCCCCTGCGGTTCGGCAGCTGGGAAGTGGTCGAGCGGCTGAGCGAGACGGGCCCGGAGGAGGGCGATGACGTCCACCGCGAATACCGGGCGAAGAATGCCCTTGCGGTACAGGGGTCGGGCACGGTCCGGCTCTCCGTCCGCAGGGCCGATCCGTACGCGCCGGAGACCGAGCGGCTCCAGCAGCAGAAGCGGATCGGCATCGCGTACGAGGCGCTCGGCAAGTTGCCCTCGCACCCGAACATCGTCGGGGTGCGGGACTTCTTCGCCGACGAGGACAAGGACTCCTTCGTCACCGTTTACGACGACGTTCCGGGGCACGCCCTCGCCCTGCACCTGAACGGGGCCGCAGACCCGCTGACCGCCGACGCGAAGCTGCGAACGATCCGGCACATGCTGATGGGCCTGGCCCACGCGCACAGCCGCCTGATCGCGCACCGCGAGCTGAATCCGTCCACCGTGCTTATCGCACAGGACGGCCGGGCGACGCTGACCGGTTTCGAGTACGCGAAGACCGCGCAGCGCCGTGCCCACACGGTGATGCGGGAGGCGTACCAGGTCGCCGACCGTGCGTATCTGGCGCCCGAGTGCCATGCCGAACCGGCGGCGATGGGCATGAAGGCGGACATCTACGCGGTCGGTGTCCTCGGGTTCCAGCTCCTTACCGGCGAGCTGCCGTTCACCTCCGCCACCGAGCAGGCCGACGCGGCAGGGCGGCTCCCGGCGCAGGTCCTCGAAGCCGCCGAGGTCCGTGTCGAACTGGCCCACTGGCTGCAGAAGTTGTGCGCGACGGCTCCGGACGACCGGCCGACCGCCGTGGAGGCACTGCGCCGCCTCGACCTGGTGATGGGAGCGCGAAGGGCTCCCGCCCGGCGTATCGGCTCCTCGGCCTCAGTTCCCCCGGCTCCTCCTGCGCTCTCCGCCGGGCAGCCCGTGCAGGACGGTCCGCGGGGCCCGGAGTTCTTCCGTGACCTGCCGGCCGACCACCAGCTCGGTACGAAATACCTGGTGCGTCATCGTCTCGGCCGCCCCGGCTCGTTCGGTGTGGCTTATCGGGTGTACGACACGATCAGGAGTGTCGACCGGGCGGTGAAGCTGGTCCTGCGGGACCGGGACTCCGTCCTGGAGCGGCTGCGCCGCGAGGCGGGCGTCCTGGACCGGCTGCAGAACGCCCCGCACCCCAATGTGGTGTCGATGGTGGACGCGGACCGGTTGATGCCACCGGACGAGTACCCGTACCTGGTCTTCGAGTTCGTCGACGGCAAGGACGTCGCCGAGGTGATCCGCGGCGGCCGGATGGGCGCGGCGGACGTGCTGCGGCTCGCGATCGACACCGCGCGCGGGCTGCGCCACATCCATGATCGCGGGGTGTGGCACTGCGACATCAAGCCGAGCAACCTGCTGTGGACCGACGACGGCGTCAAGCTGATCGACTTCGGGATCTCGAAGTCCTCCGATTCCTCCGAGGGGCACAGCTACACCAGCCCCCGCTACAGCCCGCCGGACCTGGACCAGGTGCCCGCCGACGCTTCTGGCTACACCGACCGGGACCTGTTCGGCCTCGGCGTCACGCTGTACGAGGCGCTGACCGGCGGGCAGTACCCGTGGGAGGGTGTTGGACGGCCCTCGCCCGGTGTGTCGCCGGTGGACCCGCGCACCGCGTACAGCGGTTTCGGTGATCTGGCGCCCGGTTTCGCCGAGATCATGCTGCGCGCGGTCTCTCCGTACCGGGCGGAGCGGTTCTCCACAGCCGAGGAACTGCTGCGCGCGTTGGAGGCGCTGGAATCCGCACGCGTCGCCCCTACACCGCTTCTACCAGCCGTGTCACGGTCGTCCGAGCGGTCTCAGCCGCCGCCGACGCCACCGGCTGCCCCCAGTGTCGGTCAGGAGCCGCAAGAGCCCGAGCCGAACTCCAATCCGTTCGTGGCACACCTGCAGACGCTGTACAGCCAGAGCCGCCGCAGCAACCGCGGCACCCGCGGCCTCGATCCGCACACGATGTCCGTCTACGTCGAGACGGCCCTGGACCGGGAGCTCGTGCCCGCACTGCGGGAAGGCCGGCATGCGCTGGTCGTGGTGACCGGTAACGCGGGCGACGGCAAGACGGCCTTCCTGGAGCGGTTCGAACGCCAGGCGGGCGAGCTCGGCGCCGAGTTCGGGCCCCGCCGGGCCAACGGCAGCGACTTCACCCTGGCTGGGCACCGGTTCCGTACCAACCACGATGGCAGCCAGGACGAGGGTGAGGTCAGCGGCGACGACGTACTGGATGAGTTCTTCGCACCCTTCGCCGGGGCCGACGCATCGGCATGGCAGGTCGCGGGAGAGACCCGGTTGATCGCCATCAACGAGGGGCGTCTGGTCGACTTCCTCAGCCACCACCACGACCGCTTCCCGCACCTCGCCAAGGTGGCCAACCTCGGCCTGGCGGGCCGTGACACCGGGCAGGCCGTCGCCGTCGTGAACCTCAACGCACGTGATGTCGCGGCTCGTCCCCTCGACGCCGACGGCGAGCCGCAGGACGGCGAATCGCTCCTGGAGCGCATGCTCGACCGGATGACGCACGATCGGTTCTGGGAGGGCTGCGAGCGCTGTGACCTGGCTGCCACCTGCTATGCCCGGCACAACGCCCAGACTTTCCAGCACCCCGCCGCGGGGCCCCAGACCGCGCGGCGGCTGCGCCGCCTCTACGAGGTGACCCAGCTGCGCGGCAGGCTCCACATCACCCTGCGCGACCTGCGCTCCGCGCTCGCCTACACCCTTACCTCGGGCCGCGACTGTGCCGAGATCCACCAACTGTACGCGGGCGGTTCCGGTCAGGAGATCCTGGACAGCTTCTACTTCTCCGCCCACCTCGGCGCCCCGGCCGCCGCCGACGGCAGTCCGCGCGAGCGGGACCGACTGCTGACCCTGCTGCGCGAGGCCGATGTGGCGGCGGTTCCGCAACCGCAGCTCGACCGTCGTCTGGACTACGCCGGGCTCCTGGAGGACCGGGCGCTGATCGCGGTCGACGGGCGCGGCGACCGCGATCGCGTACTGCTGCGCGGCGCGTTCGAGCAGCTCGGCCGGTCGGTCGCCGAACGCGTCTCCCAGACCGCTGCCCACCGTCATTACGTGGACGCTGCCCGCCGCTTGCTCTACTTCGAACTCCACGACGAGGACCGTGCGGAGCGGATGCTGCCGTATCCATCGGTGCTGCACTTCATGGCGCTGTTGTCCCGCGCAACGCAGACGGGCACCAAGGAGCGGGACCGGATCCTGCGGGCGCTCAACCGTGGTGAGGGACTCGTGGCCCCGGAGCGGATCGGCGACGCTCTCGCGCTGAAGGTGCGCGACGTACCTGGCGGCACCATCCGTACCTTCCGCCGCTTCCCCGCAGAAGGGTTCCGGCTCGAACCAGGTAACGCGGCGGCCTCCCCGTACATCGAGTCGGGGCGCACCTCGCTGCGGCTGAGCTACCGGGATCCGGCCGGCAGCCAGGGCGGCACGGCCGAACTCGACATTCGGCTCGACCTGTTCGAGCTTTTCCAGCGGTTCGAGCGCGGCTACCGGCCGTCCGTGACCGACTTGCAAGGGCAGCAGCTCGCCCTCGCCGTGTTCAAGAACCGGCTGGCGGCCGTGCCGTACCAGGAGATCCTGCTCACCACACACGGACACGACCTGCGGCGGATCCACCGCACCGAGGACTCCGTCCTGCACATGGAAGAACTGACAGCACGGTCCGGCGACGACCACAGTGGTGCGGACGGTGACGGTCCGGCTGTCGCGGGCACCGCGGCCGGCATTGAAGGGGACGTCGCGAGGGCGGAGGAGACGACATGGCGCTGAGCGGTTCCCTGGGGACGTTCCACCACCCCGGCATCAGCCGGCTCGACTACAAGACGCTGGACATGGACCGTGTCCTGACCGGGCTGCTTGCGCGCCTGTGGCACCAGGGCATGCCCAGCAAGATCAACCGCTCCAACGAGCTCAAGGTCGACGTCTTTGTCAAGCTGTTCCTGGACCACCCGGAAGTCTTCGACGGTTTCGACCGGGAGACCACCACCCGGTGGGCCTCCACCCATCTCCTCGACATGGTCAACCGGGGCAAGGCCACCGAGGCGGTGGCCGGCCCCAGGCCGCTGCACGGTCTCACCCACCGGTTCCGCAACAAGCGCAAGTCCCGCCCGTACGGGGCCGACGAGCAGCTGTATGAGATGCTCGCCACCGAGGAGGGAGCCCTGGACCAGCTCCGCGAGTTCTTCTTTTCCGACGTCGACCGCGCCACCGCGGAGATCACCCCGGGGGCGGACACCGACGTGGAGACCCAGGCGCTGCTCCACCTGGTGGGACAGGCGGGCGGACAGATGCGGGACCGGCCCGACACCACCCGCCCCCGCACCCCCTACCCCGCCCTGTGCGCCGAACCGGCCCGCCAGCTGTGCCGGGACGTTCTGCGGCTGCTTTACCACCAGGAACACATGCCCCGGACCGTCCTCGTTGACTACCTGAAGATCCTCTTCGCTTTTCACCTGGCCCTCTACCACCTGCGGATGATCAAGCTGCTGCCCGCCGTGATCGAGGCCGGATCGGCGCCCGCCACTTGCCGGACGGGGCACCAGGACACGCCGACGGCGGACCGCTGCCCGCACAGCGTCCGGCTCTTCGTCGACGTCGAGGGCGTGCCCGGCACCCCGGCGGCTGCGCTCGCCGAGCGCAGCGCCGGCATTTGGTACGGGCGGATCACGCGGTTCATCCAGGCGACCTATCAGATCAAGAAGCTCGACGAGTTCTCCGAGGACCTCGTCAAGAGCCAGAAACTGGCCTCGCCCGTCGGCCGGAGCTACTTCACTCCGGTCGAAGTCCTAAGGCGGCTCTCCACCCATCCCAAGGAACGCGAGGCGTTCTTCCTGCAGCGCGCCACCCGCGTACGGGACGAGGAGAAGGACCTTCCCCCGGAGCTGAAGCAGATCACCCAGCTCGGGCTCAACGCCTTCGACGAGTACATCGAGATGCTGATGCACTACAAGGGCAGCTACCACCGCAGCTACTTCATCGACTGCCTCGACTCGATGTTGCTCAAGCACCGGCCCGGTGCCCTGCTCGCCCAACCGCGCGGCAGACGCGACAGCGCCGTCCGGCGATTTGTCCTGGACGCGCGCCTGCTCGAAGTGCTCCTTCAGGTGTCGCTCCTGAGGGAGGGCGACGACGACAGCGGCAATCTGCGTACCGCCCCCATGCGCGTGGACGAGTTCCTCACTCTGCTGCGCGAACGGTACGGACTCCACATCGACCAGCTGCCGGACGGCGACGGTTTCTCCGGCGCCCACCTGGACGACCAGGCAGCACTGCGGGCCAACGCGGCGGCCTTCCTCAATCGGTTGCGCGAGATCGGCTACTACCAGGACATGTCGGATGCCTATCTGACGCAGACCATCACTCCCCGGTACATCATCGGGGCCGCGACAACGGGGGCGACGGCCTGATGAGCAGCGCCAGCACCAGCAACGGCCTGGCGGAGCCCACCGCGAAGGACCTCCGCGAAGCCCTCGAAGGCGTCCTCGTGCCGCGCCTAGCCAAGCTGGTTGGCGAGCGGGGCGCCGGGCACTGCATGCGGGTCACCGAGGTGGAGCCCGAACTGGCGGCCGCGCTGGTCCGTAGGCTCCGGGGGGCACTCGGGCCGGCCGCCACTGTCTGTGTCCTGGGCACCGCCGACGACCTCACTCCCGGACAGCCGCACCACGACACCGTCGTCACCAGCACCAAACTGGTCGAGCTCCGCAACCGCACCGAAGGTGACGACGGGAACGGGAACAGCCTGCCCGGACCACTCCTCGTCTTCGTTCCCCCGGGCACGCGGGTCAGTGCCGAGGACTCCTTCGGTATCGCGACCTTCGAGGAAGTACCCCTCAGCGACGCGTACGCGCAGCTGGCCGACCACCTTCTCGATCAGGTACCGGAGCGGCTGCGGCCCGGCGTCGACGAGCTGCTCGCCGTACTCCGTGACCAGCCCGGACACCGGACGGGCGACCGTGCCATCGCCCTGTACCTGCTGACGCTCCGGACCAACGACTACCGCACCCAGGCCGCGGGGGCTGCTGTCTACCACTTCGGCCTGGTACCCGACTTCGAGCTGTACACCGACCCGTCGCTCGTCAAGGATCGGGCCGAGCGGAACCGCAAGCTGGTCGGCAAACTTGCCACCTCCAGCCGCTCGGAGCGCCAGCGCGTCCTCGATCTGGGTCTGACCGACGCGGACTTCGCCGGCAGGCTAGCGGGATTCGCCACCCGATGCGGCCTGGAGGACCCGGCGACATGGACCCGCCGTATCGTCGTCGACCGGGAGAACTGGTCGCTCTCCTTCGGTAACTGGCGCGTCGATGAACGGCGTCGCGCCACCGTCTCCATCGAGGTACGCGAACTCGGTCTGCCCGCCGCCGGCGACAACGCCGAGGAGCTACAG
This sequence comes from Streptomyces sp. NPDC097595, assembly GCF_044761525.1. Lineage (NCBI taxonomy): Bacteria > Bacillati > Actinomycetota > Actinomycetes > Kitasatosporales > Streptomycetaceae > Streptomyces > Streptomyces sp. NPDC097595. The sequence goes on from NZ_JBIWCN010000012.1 coordinate 24,323, forward strand.
GCCCACCCAGCACTCGAAGCCATTGTGGGGCAGCCCTACCTGCTCGCCGGGGACAAGGGCGTCCGCGATCTGGCACCCCGGTTCACCATCGAACCGTCCCCGCTCAAAGTGGAGGGTCTCGACCGCTTCCGCGTGGAGATCGTCTCGGAGAGCGGCGGGCCGATCGGCCGGATTGCCCACGTCACCAAGGGGACCCGGGCCAAGCCCGATTACAAGGCACCGCTGCGCCGGCTGAACAAGATCGACTGGGAGGAAGGGTGGCACTACCTCAGAATCACCCCGCTCGACGCCGCCGGTGACGCTCTCGATATCGCCCCTGGTGCGCACGGCCTGCCCGGCGGCGAGAGCGAACGCTTCTACGTCGTCCCCGAGGGAGAGGCCGAGGAGCCGCCGGAGCGCAGCGCCGGGCGCTACGACGGCATCATCCAGGCGCTGCGCTCACTGCAGTTCGACGCGCTGGCTGCCACGGACGATCCGGCCCGTGTGAACCTGACGGACGTCCGCTGGAAGACCGCTTCAGCGCGCAGCCCCCTGCGCGTCCTCAACGCCCGCATCCACACGGCGGGAAGCGCAGAGATCCGGCTCTCCCCGCAGCTCGTACAACTCCAGCAGGATCTACTCGCCCGCCCCCAGGACACCTCCCTGCGTCGGCTCGTACTGCGCCCCGACGGCACCAGCGAGACCCCCGGGGGGAACGAGGAGGACTTGTCCCTCGCCCTGACCGGGCGGGCTGCCGAGGCCTACGACCGCTACCTCGCTACGCGTTACGACTATTTCGCCGCCCTGTGCGGCCAGGCGGGAGACGTGGTCGATCCCGATCAGCTCCTGGTCAGCGAAGCTGTCGACTTCGAGGTGATCCGCGACGAATTGGTCGCCTACACCGAGGCGTACGCGGAACTGGTGGAAGCCCAGTCGCTTCAGGCGGAGCGGGCCGGTGAGGGTGCCCGGGGCGCCGCGCTGGTGGGGCTGGCCCGCATCCAGCAGACCGACTGCGCGGCCGTCACCCTCACCGACGGTCTCGGCGGGCGCGACACCGTCCTGCTCATCTCCCCGACGCACCCCCTCCGCGCACTCTGGCTGGCGACCTGGTCGGCCCTAGGCCGGGACTGGGCCGCGCGCCTCGTCGGCGAGGACAAGCGACGGGTCATCGCCGCCCGCGACTCCTTCCTCCAAGCCCTCTCGCCCTTGGGCTTCCCGTTCGCCGTCCCGCGCCAGGACGGCCGACTCATGACAGCTGCGGACAACCTCACCCCGTACTGGGCCGCCTACCTGCCCAGCGAGACCGCCGACCCTCGTGGCCTGCTGGGCCGGCTCACCACAGCGCTGCACCTCCCGGCCGCCGGCCCTCGCGCTGCAGGCGCGTTGTCCGGTACGGCGATCGCCGACCGGATCGAGCGGTACCTACGCCTCCACCCGTACGTCCGCACCCTGGTCATGAACGTCGTCAACGCAGGCCGCGCGGAGATCGTCGCCGACGCCCTCCTCGAACTGCAGCGCCGTACCTCCACCCGGGACCTCACCTACGACATTCGCCTGTGCGTGTCCGACCCGGAAGCCCCCGAGTCTGGTGCGGCGCTGGGTGAACTGATCAGCACGCAGAGTCAGTTCACCTCCGCCGCGGCGGAGGCGTTCCTGCACGCCGCGGAAGGCACCCGGAGCGCGAAACTCGTCTACTCCGTCCGCTCAGTGGAGGAGTTCAGCGAACCCGGAGCCGAGTTCGACGCCCATCTGACCGTGCTCATCGACGCCTTCGGCGGGGAACAGCACGGTTCCGTCATACGCCACGACATTGCGCACGCCCCGGTCCACGGCCTGGTACAGCCGACGTCCTCCACGTACGAGGAAAACGAGCAGCAGATCGTGTGGCGGACCATGCCACGCCACGGCACCGCCCTGCCCGCCGAGGACGCGGAGGACATTGCCACGCTCCTGAGCCGGCTGCCCGGACTCCTCGCCGGCGCCGCGGCCAACGTCGCCACCGCGGGACAGGCGCCCCGCCATGTGCCGTGCACCGTTCTTTCCCTCGACAACACCGACCGGGCCCTGCTCTACCAGGCCCACCAGGTCAGCGACTGGGTCGTCACCATCGACAGGACCCTGGGCCTGGAGTACTTCGACCACGCCGGACAACACGACCGACCCGAGTACGTCATCGACTACGCGCCCTCGCTGGACAGCGGCCTCGGCCACCAGATCATGGTCAGCTCGAACTCGGTCGACGAACTGCGCACCCTGCTCGGACCGACCGCCCAGCAGCACGGGCTCGACGTCGAACAGCGCCACCTCAACACCTTCTTCGAGCAACTGCGCCTGCTCTCCGGCAACCTCGCCTTCAAGCTGGCCTCAACCGCCCCCACCCAGCGCACTGAAGTGCTCGGCCTGGCCTTGGCCCGCCTCTACCTGGACTACCAGGACGCACTGCGCAACCAGATCGTCGTCCCCCTGGACGCCCACCCCGAGCTGTACGCCGAAGTCCGCCGTCAGGCCCGGGAACTCGGCGACGCCCTCTCCTTCCAGCGCAGCGACCTCGCCCTGTTCCATCTCGACGCGCGGACCCGGACCATCACCTGCCGCCTCGTCGAGGTCAAGTGCTACACCGCGCTCGATGACATCGGCGCCTACCAGCGCCTCAAGACCAAGGTCATCCAGCAGCTCGGACGGAGCCAGACCGTCCTCACCGACTCCTTCGATCCGGCCCACATCGCCCCAGACCGGGTGGACCGACCGGTCAAGAACCTGGCTCTCGGCTCTATGCTCCGCTTCTACCTGGAGCGGGCGGCACGCCACGGGACCATGGGGCACGCCCCCAGGACGGCGGCCCACGCCCTGCTCGACAGCCTCGACGATGGCTACACCCTCCACTTCACCCGCAGCGGCCTGATCTTCGACCTCGCCCGCGAGGGGACAGACCGCGAACTCGACGACGAGGTGGAGTTCCACCGCATCGGCAGCGATCTGATCACCGAGTTGATCAACGCGATTCCCACTGTTCGACCGGGTGTACCCGCGCCCACGGGCCTAGCCGTTGCGGAGGAGGACGGAGCGGCCACCGCTCCCACCTTGGCGATGTCGCAGTTGGCTGTGCCACGGCTCTCCGACGCAGAGTTCCGGGCACCTGACGTACAGGATGAGCGGGATGCCAAAGATGCCCAGGAGGAAGACCGCGGGCAGGCCGGTGGGGGCACGGCAGTGACCATCCCCGATAAGGACGAGGTCGCGAACGGCAACGAGACCAGGCCACTTAACGCGCTTGAGCATGCGGGCCGCGAGACAGGTCCGGCCCAGTCCGTGGCGACGTTGCCCGTGCCTGCTTCCGACGCGGCGGAGGCGGTTCCGGTACCTCCCTCTCCGGGAGGAGCCTCATCCGCTGCTCGTCCTCCGGGCGGTACCGGAACACCGCTGCGGACGGGCTCTGCCCCTGAAAGTCAGGGCTTCCACGAGTCGCCGACCATCGATGCCCAGCCCACCTCTGTCACACCGGGATCGGCTTCACCAGGGGGCCTCCCCGAGATCTTCCTCGGCGTCACCCGCCCCTCCCCGCAACACGGTGTACTCGGCGAAGTAGCCGGCCGGAAAGTCGCGGTCGATCTCGACGAAACCCACACCATCAGCCTCTTCGGCGTACAAGGAGGCGGCAAGAGCTACACCCTGGGCAGCATCATCGAGATGGCCTCGCTGTCCGCCCCGCCGGTCAACGAACTTCCCCGCCCTCTCGCGACCGTGGTGTTCCACTACAGCCGCGACATGAACTACGCCCCGGAGTTCACTTCCATGGCGTGCCCAAATGATGACAAGGCGCAGCTCCAGGTGCTGAAGGAGCGCTACGGAGCCGACCCCCAAGCGCTGTCGGACGTGCTGCTGCTCGCCCCCGCCGCCCAGGTCGCCGACCACCGACGGAATTTCCCCGGCATCGACGTCCAGCCGCTCGCCTTCTCCTCCGCTGAACTCCAGTCGTCCCACTGGCGCTTCCTCATGGGAGCGGTCGGCAACCAGTCAACGTACATCCGGCAGCTGACCCGCATCATGAGGTCGAACCGCAACAACCTGAACCTCGGCGTCATCCGGCAGGGCGTGGCCGATTCCGGTATGCCTGACCACGTCAAGCAACTGGCCCAGGAGCGGCTCAACCTCGCCGAGGACTACATCGACGACAATGCCCGGCTCGCCAGCCTCATCCGACCAGGCCGGCTGATCGTCGTTGACCTCCGCGACGAGTACATTGAGAAGGACGAAGCACTCGGCCTCTTCGTCGTCCTGATGCAGCTGTTCGCCGAGGGCCGCAGCGGGGACGAACACTTCAACAAGCTGGTCGTCTTCGACGAAGCGCACAAGTACATCGACAGCCCGGACCTCGTCGCCGGCCTAGTCGAGACCGTCCGCGAGATGCGCCACAAGGGAGTGAGCATCCTGGTCGCCAGCCAGGACCCGCCCTCGGTACCGATCTCTCTGATCGAACTCTCCGACCACGTCATCCTGCACAAGTTCACCTCGCCGGCCTGGTTGAAGCACCTCCAGAAGGCAAACACCGCCTTCGCTAGTCTGCGCGCTGAGCAGATGGCGCAGCTTCAGCCCGGTGAGGCGTACGTGTGGGCGAGTAAGTCCACTGACCCGGTGTTCACTCACGGAGCCGTCCGAATGCGATGCCGTCCTCGGGTGACCCAGCATGGCGGAGGGACGAAGACGGCGACGGGTGGACAGTGAGCTGGCGGCACGTCGCCCAGAGTCGGACTTCGAACGAGTGGCGGGGGGACCTCGGCTTCGGCCTTGGGGCAAGGCCCCAGTCAGATTTCACGACGCCATCTGATCACCGCACCCGACTACCGCACCGAGATGCAGCACCGCTTTACCCTCTGGAACCAGATCGCCGGCGTAGCCACCGCGGTCTGAACACACCACCACCACCGGCCGCCATTCCTGACGTGCCATCAGTCAGCCCGCTCGCGGATAACTTGACAACGCCACTCGTCACTGAGCTCGCAGGGAGCGAATATCGTCGCGCATGTTGACGACGGCTGGATCGTTAGGCCCCAGTCTGCTGGCGGCAAATTCAAGCGTCTCCTCGTAGAGCGGAATCGCCCGAGCGAGGTCTCCGGCAAGCTTGTATGCGTAGGCGAGATTATTCCGCGAGTTGAACGTGTCTTGATGCTCCGGTCCAAGGACTCGGGTACGGCCGATCAGTGCCTGTTCGTAGAAGATAATGGCACGGGGAAGATCACCAACTGCGCTGTACGTGAATCCCAACATGTTCTGGGTTGCGAGGGTCGTGGGATGGTCGACTCCAATAATCTGGATACGATTTTCCAACAGCTGGTTGTAAATTGAGATGGCGCGATCCGGCTGCCCTGTTGAAATATACAGGCTGGCGAGTCTTTCTTGCGTGCTCGTCAACTCGGCGCTATCGGGGGCGAAGATGCCTGGCGCATCATCGATCACCTGCTCCAAGAGTGGAATAGCGCGGTGTGGTTCATCAACCTCGCAGAGAGCAATTGCGAGGTTGTTCCGCGACGTCACTGTGTCCAGGTGATCCCTCCCCAGTATCCGAACCCTCACGCCAAGGGCTAGTTCTAGATAGGGGATGGCGCCAGATGGATCCCCGTTGGCGAGATGGACGCCGCCGAGTAGGGCTGATGAAGCGGCAGTTGCTTCGTGATTCAAACCGAGCGTATGCAACCGATCGAACAGGACCTGGCTGTACAGTGACATCGCTGTGGCTATATCTCCGCTGGTCTCATACGCAAGACCAAGGCAGGCTCGCGCGGTGAAGGTCAGCGGGTCCTCCCCGCCAAGGATGTTTACGCAGTCGGACACCGCGTCGTCGAGCATGGAGATCGCAGCAGAGTGGTCGCCCCCTGCGAGGATGGCCCGCGCATAGTTCACCCGATAGGTCAAAACGCTTCGGCTGTCTTCGCTAAATCTCGGAGTCGCTTCATCCAGCGCCCATTTGAAGTGCTCCGTAGCCCCCGACGCGTTCTCTGCGGCAAATTGTATCTGTCCAAGCAAGTTTTGGATGTCTGGTGAGCCTGAAGGTCCCGCTCCGATCCGGACTATTACCTGATGTGCCCTCTGTGCATAGTAGTTTGCCTGTCCCAACTGGCCTTGGCGCAATAGAAAATATGCGGAAATCCGATAGAGTGCGGCTGCTCCAAGGGTTTCGTCGCTCGCTTCAATTTTCGAGGTCAGCGAGTCGACGTGCGGCATCAGACTGCGACGCCACCGTGTTTTGAAACCCTCCTCGGGATCCTCATCGCCCAGTGCCTGACACAGAATATCTGTAGCGGTAAACGATGACTCGAACGTCCCATCAGGGGAGGTTCGACTCCAAGCAATGACTAGCTTTTGCACGAGGCGGTGGACATTCAATGTCGGCTCGTCGGCACCTTCGGTCCAACGGATCACGCTGTATTTCGCGAGAAGTCCGACCGCTGTGCGCACCGCTTGTGGAGACTCCATCCGGAAAAATAGCGAACGGGGGATTCCGTCAGGCGCAAACCATGCCATTACGCGCAGCAGCTCTTCCGCAAGTGGATGGCCGCTGAGTCTCTTAAGGTTTGCCTGAAGGACCCTGGCAACTGTGTGCGCTGAGTCCTCGGAAGCCGAATGGTCGATGAGTACGTCGAGCGGGGCGGCACTCAGGTTCTCAAGATAGTGGCGTGGTCTGGTTCGGGTCTGCGCGATATTGGCTGCCGCTAATTCGATCGCGAGCGGTAGATAGCCCAGCTCTTCACACACGAGGGCAGCGTCGCTCAGGTCCTCACTGTTCAGGGCTGACCGTCCGGCGATTGTGACCAGTAGGCCCAGCGCAGCGTCAGGGTCCAGAACGTCGAGTGGCATCACCGGGCCGATGTGGTGCCAGCCCGTGGCCTGTTGGCTGGTGACGATGAATCGTCCCCGAGGCAGCTGGCTGAGTAGAGCGCGTACGTCCCTGGGGGATGAGGCATTGTCCAGAACGAGCAACCAGTCGTCATGAGTCTGAAGCCAGGCTCGCGCCCACTCCGCAGCAACTTCGCTCGGCTGATCGACCAGCCCAGGGTCAATGCGACAGGCCAGCCGGGACAGGCCGTACTCGATCTGGGTCGCGTCTCCGGCCGATATTTCCCAAACAGGGTTGTACTTGCCCCGGTACTCGGAGGCTGTCTGAGCGGCCAACGACGTTTTGCCCACGCCGCCGCATCCAGTGATTACAGCGACCGAACCGGGGGGCCCGCCGAGGATGCCCTTCAAATGTTTCTGCTCGCCGATCCGGCCAGAGAAAACCGGGCTCTTGCCGCTGTGGAACCCGAACACATCGGGGGGCGCAGGCACCGCCGCTGTCGGCTTCGGTGCGCCCGGCGCAAGAGTGATCTGGGTGATCGAGGCATTGTCACCGGTGGAAACGATCCCGGTGTTGTTCCCGACAAGGACGGATCGTTCGAAGCCCTGATCCACGCCTACCTCTGGATGGTCGCGTTGTCGCCTGTGGAGATGACTCCGTCGTTGTGCGTGACGGCGACGGAACGTGTTCCCGTCGCCTGAGCCGTCACAGGCGAGTCAGTCAGAAGCTTCTTGAGGTCGGAGGCCAAGTCGGCGTCTCCTGCAAGGGCCTTCTTTATCTGGGCGCGCAATGCGCCGAGGAAGTCCTCGTCGTCGAGGGCACTGGTCAGATCCTGAACGGCAACATCGATACGGGGCTGCACGTCCTCATTCCGTCGCAACCGTGCCAGCAACCGTTGTCCCAGGCGCACGGTCTCCATGGCCGCCGCGTCCTCGGCATGCACCAAGACGTTCGCTCCGTAGGCGGCGACGGCTGCCGTCACGCTGGGCATCACCGCATCGACAAGCGATGGATCCACGCATTCCTCCCCAGAGGTTGATCGAGTGCGTAAGAGATGTCCACTGTATCGAACAGCCTTGAGGTGCAGGGCCGTTGATTCCAGACGGTGCGGGGCAGCTCTTGTGGATGGGCGGCCGGCGCTCTGGCGCACCCGCGGGGTGCAGCGCTGGGCTGGTGCCCCAGTCACGAAGTCATCGAGGCAGCGGGAGAACTAGAAACTGGAATCTTTCCTGTCGTAGACGGGTCACGCCGAAGGCCGCCACCGCAATCCGCCCGAGCGTGCGGTGGTGCTCCGTGTCGACGAGAAGTCCCAGGTGCAATGCCTGGGACGATCGCAGCCCGTGCTGCCGGGGATGCCTGAGCGCCGCACCCACGACTACCTGCGGTACGGCATTACCAGCCAGTCCGCCGCATTCGACGTGGATGGTCGACCAGACGCAGTCGGCGTGACACGGCCGACATCGAATGTTGCGAGGCCACTTCGGCGACAACTCTCCGTAAAGGCTGACTGGCGCTCAGGTTTTCCTGACATACCGTCAACCGTGCAAGATCATCTTGCACATGCGTTGCACAAGGTGCTGAAAAGCAACGGTGATCGTCGAAGGGGTGTGAAGGTAAGTATTCGCAGGTCAGCTCGCATATTGGGGTGTCGTGCCCCTTGCCCTCAAGGGGCACAACACCCCGCCCCTCAGATGTCCCGGAAGATCTCGATCTGCGCCCCCACCGAGTTCAGCCGCTCCGCGAGCTCCTCGTAGCCGCGGTTGATCACGTACACGTTGCGCAGCACCGACGTGCCTTCCGCCGCCATCATGGCGAGGAGGACGACCACCGCGGGGCGTAGGGCCGGGGGGCACATCATTTCGGCGGCGCGCCAGCGGGTGGGGCCCTCGACCAGGACGCGGTGGGGGTCCAGGAGTTGGAGGCGGCCGCCCAGGCGGTTGAGGTCGGTGAGGTAGATGGCGCGGTTGTCGTAGACCCAGTCGTGGATCAGGGTCTGGCCGTGCGCCGAGGCCGCGATGGCCGCGAAGAAGGGGACGTTGTCGATGTTGAGGCCGGGGAACGGCATCGGGTGGATCTTGTCGATCGGCGCCTCCAGCTTGGAGGGGCGGACCGTCAGGTCGACCAGCCGGGTGCGGCCGTTGTCCGCCGCGTACTCCGCGGTGCGGTCGCAGTCGACGCCCATCTCCTCCAGGACCGCGAGCTCGATCTCCAGGAACTCGATGGGCACCCGGCGGATCGTCAGCTCGGACTCCGTGACGACGGCGGCGGCCAGCAGGCTCATCGCCTCGACCGGGTCCTCGGACGGCGAGTAGTCCACGTCCACGTCGATCTCGGGCACACCGTGCACCGTGAGGGTCGTCGTACCGACGCCGTCCACGCGTACGCCCAGTGCCTCCAGGAAGAAGCACAGGTCCTGGACCATGTAGTTGGAGGAGGCATTCCGGATGACCGTGGTGCCGTCGTGGCGGGCGGCGGCCAGCAGGGCGTTCTCGGTCACCGTGTCACCGCGCTCGGTCAGCACGATCGGGCGGCCGGGCGTGACGGAGTGGTCCACCCGGGCGTGGTAGATGCCCTCGGTCGCGGCGATGTCCAGGCCGAAGCGGCGCAGCGCGATCATGTGCGGCTCGATCGTCCGCGTACCGAGGTCGCAGCCGCCCGCGTACGGCAGCTTGAACGCGTCCATGCGGTGCAGCAGCGGGCCGAGGAACATGATGATGGAGCGCGTGCGGCGGGCGGCGTCCGCGTCGATCGCGTCCATGTCCAGCCGGGCCGGCGGCACGATCTCCAGGTCGGTGCCGTCGTTGATCCAGCGGGCGCGCACGCCGATGGAGTTGAGCACTTCGAGGAGGCGGTAGACCTCCTCGATACGGGCCACGCGGCGCAGCACCGTACGGCCCTTGTTGAGCAGCGACGCGCACAGCAGAGCCACGCAGGCGTTCTTGCTGGTTTTGACGTCGATCGCGCCGGAGAGGCGGCGGCCGCCGACCACGCGCAGATGCATGGGACCGGCGTAGCCGAGCGAGACGATTTCGCTGTCGAGTGCTTCACCGATACGGGCGATCATCTCAAGGCTGATGTTTTGATTGCCGCGCTCGATGCGGTTCACCGCGCTCTGGCTGGTGCCTAGCGCCTCGGCGAGCTGGCTCTGTGTCCAGCCCCGGTGCTGACGGGCGTCACGGATGAGCTTGCCGATACGTACGAGGTAGTCATCTGACATGCCGAAAGGCTATCTCAGATATGAGATTGCACTCGCGTGGGGGTGTGCCGTTCGGGTGAGAGCGGTGTGCCGGAGGGGGCGGGGGAGTGAAGGGCGGTGGTCGAAACCCCCTCGCGTCCCGGCCCCGCCCCTCATAGGGTCCCGCCCCATGGATTCCCGCGGCACGCACGTGCTCTCCGTCAACATCGGCCGTCCCCGCCCCAACCCCTGGAAGGGGATCAGCGAGACCGGCATCGACAAGCGGCCCGTCGACGGGCCGGTCGCGGTGACCGCCCCCGGACCCAAGGGCACCGGCGCCGTCGGCCTCGCCGGTGACCGCGTCTACGACGTGAAGCACCACGGCGGCACCGACCAGGCCGTCTACGCCTACGCGCGCGAGGACCTGGACGGCTGGGAGGCCGAGCTCGGCCGGCCGCTCGCCAACGGGGTGTTCGGCGAGAACCTGACCACCCTCGGCGTGGACGTCAACGGCGCCCTGATCGGGGAGCGCTGGCGGATCGGGCCGGACGTCGTCCTGGAGGTGTCGTGCGCGCGGATCCCGTGCGGGACCTTCCAGGGCTGGCTGGAGCGGGACGGCTGGATCAAGCGGTTCACGCGGGCGGCCCTGCCCGGCGCGTACCTCCGGGTGATCGAGCCCGGCGAGATCCGCTCCGGCGACCGCCTGGAGATCGTGCACCGGCCCGCGCACGAGGTGACCGTCGCGCTGGAGTTCCGGGCCACGACCCTGGAACCGGAGCTGCTGCCGCGCCTCCTCGTCGCCGACGCGCTGCCCGACGAGACGAAGGAGGCGGTCCGCCGCCGCATGGACGCCACGCGCCCCGATCGGGGCGCCCGGACATGACCCTTCCGCGGTCATGTACTAGAGTTATCTCGACATCGAGATATATGCCGAAGGCGCACAGCGAGCCGCCCACGGTAAGGGTTACCTAACTAAGCCTTACCTTAGCGGATGGCCCGGTGGTCCGAGGCGGCACCACGCGGCGCCCGCCGTGGTGAGGCGCGGCGCGGAGTTACGCGCACATTGATGAAGGAGACTGTCGTGTCGGCGAACAGCTTCGACGCCCGCAGCACGCTGCGCGTGGGCGACGAGTCGTACGAGATCTTCAAGCTGGACAAGGTCGAGGGCTCCGCGCGCCTCCCTTACAGCCTGAAGGTGCTGCTGGAGAACCTGCTCCGCACGGAGGACGGCGCGAACATCACCGCCGACCACATCCGCGCGCTCGGCGGCTGGGACTCCCAGGCCCAGCCCAGCCAGGAGATCCAGTTCACGCCGGCCCGCGTGATCATGCAGGACTTCACCGGTGTGCCCTGCGTCGTGGACCTCGCGACCATGCGTGAGGCCGTCAAGGAGCTCGGCGGCGACCCGGAGCGCATCAACCCGCTCGCCCCGGCCGAGCTGGTCATCGACCACTCCGTCATCGCCGACAAGTTCGGCACGAAGGACGCCTTCGGCCAGAACGTCGAGCTGGAGTACGGCCGCAACAAGGAGCGCTACCAGTTCCTGCGCTGGGGCCAGACCGCGTTCAGCGAGTTCAAGGTCGTCCCGCCGGGCACCGGCATCGTCCACCAGGTCAACATCGAGCACCTGGCCCGTACGGTCATGGTCCGCAACGGCCAGGCGTACCCCGACACCCTCGTCGGCACCGACTCGCACACCACCATGGTCAACGGCCTCGGCGTGCTGGGCTGGGGCGTCGGCGGCATCGAGGCCGAGGCCGCGATGCTCGGCCAGCCGGTCTCCATGCTCATCCCGCGCGTCGTCGGCTTCAAGCTGACCGGCGAGCTCCCGGCCGGCACCACCGCCACCGACCTCGTGCTGACCATCACCGAGATGCTCCGCAAGCACGGCGTCGTCGGCAAGTTCGTGGAGTTCTACGGTGAGGGTGTGGCCGCCACCTCGCTCGCCAACCGCGCCACCATCGGCAACATGTCGCCGGAGTTCGGCTCCACCGCCGCGATCTTCCCGATCGACGACGAGACCCTCAACTACCTGCGCCTGACCGGCCGCGAGGCCCAGCAGGTCGCCCTCGTCGAGGCGTACGCCAAGGAGCAGGGCCTCTGGCTGGACCCGGCCGCCGAGCCCGACTTCTCCGAGAAGCTGGAGCTCGACCTCTCCACGGTCGTCCCGTCCATCGCCGGCCCGAAGCGCCCGCAGGACCGCATCGTCCTCGCCAACGCCAAGGCCCAGTTCGCCCAGGACGTCCGCAACTACGTCGACGACGACGAGGAGGCGGGCAAGGAGTCCTTCCCGGCCTCGGACTCGCCGGCCGCCGCCAACGGCGTCCCTTCGAACCCGGTCACCGTCACCGCCCCCGACGGCACCACGTACGAGCTGGACCACGGCGCCGTGACCGTCGCCGCGATCACCTCCTGCACCAACACCTCGAACCCGTACGTCATGGTCGCCGCGGCGCTCGTGGCGAAGAAGGCGGTCGAGAAGGGCCTGACCCGCAAGCCGTGGGTCAAGACCACCCTCGCCCCGGGCTCCAAGGTCGTCACCGACTACTTCGACAAGGCGGGCCTGACCCCGTACCTCGACAAGGTCGGCTTCAACCTCGTCGGCTACGGCTGCACCACCTGCATCGGCAACTCCGGCCCGCTGCCGGAGGAGGTCTCCAAGGCGGTCAACGAGCACGACCTGGCCGTGACCTCGGTGCTCTCCGGCAACCGCAACTTCGAGGGCCGGATCAACCCCGACGTCAAGATGAACTACCTGGCCTCCCCGCCGCTGGTCGTCGCGTACGCCCTCGCCGGTTCGATGAAGGTGGACATCACCAAGGACGCGCTCGGCGTCGACCAGGACGGCAAGCCCGTCCACCTGGAAGACATCTGGCCCTCCGAGGCCGAGGTCAACGACGTCGTGGCGAACGCCATCGGCGAGGACATGTTCAACAAGTCCTACCAGGACGTCTTCGCGGGCGACGCCCAGTGGCAGGCGCTGTCCATCCCGACCGGCAACACCTTCGAGTGGGACTCCGAGTCCACCTACGTGCGCAAGCCCCCGTACTTCGAGGGCATGACCATGGAGACCTCGCCGGTCGAGGACATCACCGGCGCCCGGGTCCTCGCCAAGCTGGGCGACTCGGTCACCACCGACCACATCTCCCCGGCCGGTGCGATCAAGGCCGACACCCCGGCCGGTCAGTACCTCACAGAGCACGGCATCGAGCGCCGTGACTTCAACTCCTACGGCTCGCGCCGTGGCAACCACGAGGTCATGATCCGCGGCACGTTCGCCAACATCCGCCTGCGCAACCAGATCGCGCCGGGCACGGAGGGCGGCTTCACCCGCGACTTCACCCAGGCCGACGGTCCGGTGTCGTTCATCTACGACGCCTCGCAGAACTACCAGGCCGCCGGCACCCCGCTCGTCATCCTGGCGGGCAAGGAGTACGGCTCCGGCTCGTCCCGCGACTGGGCGGCCAAGGGCACCGCGCTCCTCGGCGTCAAGGCCGTCGTCGCCGAGTCGTACGAGCGCATCCACCGCTCGAACCTCATCGGCATGGGCGTCCTGCCGCTCCAGTTCCCCGAGGGCCAGACCGCCGCGACCCTGGGCCTCACCGGCGAGGAGACCTTCTCGGTCACCGGCGTCACCGAGCTGAACGACGGCACGACCCCGCGCACGGTCAAGGTCACCACCGACACCGGTGTGGAGTTCGACGGCGTCGTCCGCATCGACACCCCCGGTGAGGCGGACTACTACCGCAACGGCGGCATCCTGCAGTACGTGCTCCGCAGCCTGATCCGCAAGTAGGGATCAGCCGCAGTACGGCGAGAGGGCCGCACCCCCGGCGACGGGGGTGCGGCCCTCTCTCATGCTCCGAGAAGCACTGCCGTGCGGATCAGAACAGGAACTTGTAGCCGTCCCAGCCGCTCGTGCCGATCTGCTTCTTGGCCTTGTACGGGGCCGCGGCGTTGCCGGTGCCGCTGTACAGGTACAGCGCGCCGCCCTTGCGGGCGATCAGGTCGGTCTTGCCGTCCAGGTCGATGTCACCCGTGGAGACCAGGCGGTTGTACTGGTTCCAGCCGCTGCCGATCTCGGTGCGCTTGGCGAACGGCGCGTTCTGGTTGCCGGTGCCCTTGTACAGCCACAGGACGCCCGACTTGTCGCGCGCGACGACGTCGTTCTTGCCGTCGCCGTTCAGGTCGCCGTTGCCGGCGATCTCGCTGTAGATGTTCCAGCCGTAACCGGCCTTGATGCGCTTGGTGACCTTGCCGTTGCCGTAGCCGAGGTAGACGTACAGGTCGCCCTTGGTGTCGACGGCGAGGATGTCACCACCGGCGCCTCCGCCGATCTGGCCGGGGGAGACGAGCTTGCTGTAGGTGTTGTAGCCGTAGCCGACCTTGACGGCCGACGAGCCGAACGGCAGCCAGCCCAGGTCTCCGTTGCTCTCACGGAACCAAAGACCGTCGCTGTCACCGTCGTTCTGGTGGTCGACCTGCATCATCGCGGTGACGGTGGTCCAGCCCTCGCCGTACTGCTCGCGGGCGGTGAGCCCGCCCTTGCCGTTCGGGCCGTACGCGTACGCGAGGCCCGCGGAGTTGACCGCGTAGAGCGAGAAGTGCGGGTTGGCGGCGGCAGCAGCCGCTGCCGGCTGGTCGGCCGAGGCGCCGAGCGAAGGCTGCGGGGCGTCGGCGGCCACGGCGGAGGTGCCGGTGGCGACGAGGGCGGCGGTGAGCGCCGCGGCTGCCGCGCGAGCGGCGATGCGCATGTGGTGCCGGCCAGTGGTTTTGGCCACAAGTACTCCATGGATCGTGAAGTGGGAGTGGCCCGCCGCACGTTGGCGACGGGCCACCGATTCACGGAAATCGTGTCACGATTTCGTTCGTGAAACCTTCACGTTTCGTCATGAGTGTGTAACCGCTGTGACGGTGACCGCTCAGAAGAAGAGGCGGTACGTGTTCCAGCCCGAGGTCCCGATGAGGGCCTTCGCCTTGTACGGGGCGGCTCCGTTGCCGGTGCCCGCGTACAGGTACAGCTCACCCTTGGCGTTGCGGGCGACCAGGTCGGTCCGGCCGTCCATGTTCAGGTCACCGGCGGCGAAGAGGGTGTTGTACTGGTTCCAGCCGCTGCCGATCTTGGTGCGCTTGGCGTACGGGGCCTTCTGGTCGCCGGTGCCCTTGTACAGCCACAGGACGCCCGACTTGTCGCGCGCGACGAGGTCGCCCTTGCCGTCGCCGTCCAGGTCGCCGTTGCCCGCGATCTGGCTGTAGATGTCCCAGCCGTAGCCGACCTTCAGGCGCTTGGTGACCGTACCGTCGCCGTAACCCAGGTACAGGTAGACGTCGCCCTTGTTGTCGCGGGCGAGCAGGTCGCCGCCCTCGGCGCCGCCGAACTGGCCGACGGAGACGACGGTGTTGTAGGTGTCCCAGCCGTAACCGACCTTCTTGGCGGGGGAGTTGCCCTCGTAATACCAAATGTTGCCCGAGGTGCCGAGCTGCCAGCGGCCGTCCGCCAGGTTGTCCGCGTCGTTGTCCACCAGGCCGACGAACTTGAGGCCCGTCATGCCGGTTTCGAACTGGACGCGCGCCGAGAGGGTGCCGTCACCCTGCGGCACGTAGGTGTACGCGTTGCCCGAGCCGTCGAGGCCGTAAAGGCCGAACATGGGCGCGTCGCCGACCTCGGCGGCGGAGGCGGAGGCGGCGGCAGCGCCGGTGACGACCAGGGCCGCGGTTATCGCGGCGGCGGCGAGCCGACGGCCAGAGATCTTGGCCACGTGTGTTCTCCATGGATGGTGGGACGAGGCGTGACGCGCCGCGGGATACGGGGACACGCCACGGAATTTGAGGGTGATCCTTTCACGACTCCCTCACGTCTCCAAGGGTTTGTCGAAATGAGGCCAACACATCGCCTTCGCCCCGGTATGCGGACACCCCAAGGGCTCCAGCCGTCCTTTGTGCGCGGCGGCATGCGTACACCGGTGCATGCCGGGCACGCGGAAGTCAGCTTCCCGAAACCAGTCGGACAGCGGTAGAAGAGGAGTTGTCGTGTCATTTCTCTGGGCCATCATCGCGGGACTCATCATCGGCCTGCTGGCCAAGCTGGTCGTTCCCGGCCGTCAGCCCATTCCCCTGTGGCTGACCGTCCTGCTCGGTATCGTCGGCGCCATCGCCGGCAACGCCCTCGCCACCGCCTTCGGTGTGCGTGACACCGGGGGCATCGACTGGATCCGCCACATCTTCCAGATCGGTGTGGCCGCCGTGCTCATCGCCTTCATCAGCCCGATGTGGGCCCGACGACGCGCCTGACCCCCCCGCGCGTACGACGAACGCCCTGCCCCGCCGCGAGAAGCGGCGAGGCAGGGCGTTCGCCATGTCGTCGTCAGGCCCGGTGCGCCGCGATCAGCGCCTGATACCAGCGGTAGCTGTCCTTCGGGGTGCGCTCCAGGGTGTCGTAGTCGACCCGGATGATGCCGAACCGCTTCGCGTACCCGAGCGCCCACTCGAAGTTGTCCAGCAGCGACCACACGTAGTAGCCCCGCACATCGACGCCCGCGTCCATCGCGGACCGCAGCGCCGCCAGATGCGTACGCAGGTATTCCACCCGGTCCGCGTCCCGCACCGCACCGTCCGGCTCCACCGCGTCGTGCTCCGCCGAGCCGTTCTCCGTGATGTGCACCGGCGGCAGCGCGTCGCCGTAGGTGTCCTTCAGCGCGGTCAGCAGGTCGGTGAAGGACTCCGGCACCACCGGCCAGCCCATCGCCGTCCGCCGCACGTCCGGGTACTGCCCCTCGGCGTACCGGTTGTCCGTGGCGACCCGCAGCGCGGGGTCCGGCTCGCGGTGCGGGGCGTCGGCCACCACGATCGGGCGGTAGTAGTTGATGCCCAGGAAGTCCAGGGGCTGGGAGATCAGGTCGAGGTCGCCCTCGCGCCGGAAGTCCTGCCCGGTGATCAGCTCACCCCAGGTGTCCTCCTCGGTGGCCGGGTAGCGGCCCACGAGGATCGGGTCCGTCCACACCAGGTTGTGCTGGGTGTCGGCGCGGACCACCGCGGCCCGGTCGGCGTCCGTCGGGGCGGCCGGGACATTGCGGTCCAGGTTCAGCGTGATGCCCGCCTCGCGGACCCCCGCGGCCCGGAGCGCCTTCATCGCGAGGCCGTGGCCGACGAGCAGGTGGTGCGCGGCGGCCAGGGCACCGCGCCCCTCCTTCGCGCCGGGCGCGTGCCGGCCCACGGAGTAGCCGAGGAAGGCGCTGCACCACGGCTCGTTGAGGGTGATCCAGCGCGGCACCCGGTCGGCCAGGTGCTCCGCCACGATCTCCGTGTACTCGCCGAACCGCTCGGCCGTCTCCCGTACCCGCCAGCCGCCCCGGTCCTCCAGGGCCTGCGGCAGGTCCCAGTGGTAGAGGGTGGCGGCCGGCTCTATGCCCGCCTCCAGGAGCTCGTCCACCAGCCGGGAGTAGAAGTCGAGCCCCTTCGGGTTCACCGCGCCGGAGCCCTCCGGCAGGATGCGCGACCAGGCGATCGAGAAGCGGTACGAGCCGACGCCCAGCTCCCGCAGCAGCGCCACGTCCTCCCGGTAGCGGTGGTAGTGGTCGCAGGCCACGTCACCCGTGTCGCCGCCGTCCGTCTTCCCGGGCGTGTGGCTGTAGGTGTCCCAGATGGACGGGCCGCGTCCGTCCTCCCGCGCGGCCCCTTCGATCTGGTACGAGGCGGTGGCCGCGCCGAAGACGAAACCGGGCGGGAAGGCCGGGAACTCACTCATGGATACCCCTACTTGACCGAGCCACCGGTGATCCCGGCGGCGATGTACTTCTGGGACAGGACGAGCAGCACCGCCGCCGGCACCGCCGACAGTACGGAAGCGGCCATCACCGAGCCCCAGTCGCCGACATGGGCGCCGATGTACTGGTAGATGCCCAGCGTGATCGGCTTCACGTCGTCCGTGGTGTTCAGCGTCAGCGCGAACATGAAGTCGCTCCACGCGTACAGGAACGAGAACAGTCCGGCCGTGATCAGCGAGTTGCGGCTCATCGGCAGCACGACCCGCACGAACGTCCGGAAGCGCCCGGCCCCGTCGACCTCGGCGGCCTCGATGACCTCGCGCGGGATCGCCACCATGAACGACCGCATCAGCACGATGGCGAACGGTATCCCGAGCGAGGCGTCGGCCAGCATCAGACCGGCGTACGAGTTGACCAGGCCGAGATCCACGTACGCGCTGTACAGGGCGTTGGCGATGACGATGCCCGGCACCATCTGCGTGATCAGCGTGGAGAAGACGATCGTCCGGGTGCCGCGCAGCCTGAACTGCGCCAGCCCGTACGCGGCGGGCGCCGAGACCGCCAGGCAGATGACGACCGCGCCGAGCGCCACCGCGAGCGAGGTCAGCAGATTGCCGCCCTGGTCGGTGAGTGCCGAGCGGAAGCCCGACAGGTCCAGGCCGTGCGGGACGGGGTCGACCTCAAGCAGCCCGGACTCGGGCTGCAACGCGGTGTTCACCATCCAGTACAGCGGGAACAGCATCACGCACAGCACCAGGACGCCGAAGACGGTGGCGCCCCAGCGCCGCCCGGGCCGGCCGGTGGCCCGCGTGGACGCGGCGGGGGTACGCACGGTGCTCGCCATGCCGGTCACTTCCCCTCGTTGCGGTTGGCCCGCAGATAGAACACCGCGAAGACGGCGGAGATCAGGATCAGGATGTTGCCGACCACGGCACCGGCCCCGAAGTCCAGCTGGACGAAGGAGTTCTGGTACGTGAGAGTGCCGAGGGTCTGGGTGGAGTCGGCGGGTCCGCCGTCCGTGAGCGCCAGGATCAGGTCGAGGATCTTCACCGTCGACATGAAGCCGAGCACCAGGACCACGGTGATCACCGGCCGCAGCATCGGCAGCGTGATCGAGCGGAACGTCCGCCAGGCGGAGGCGCCGTCCAGCGAGGCCGCCTCGTACAGCTCCTTGGGGACCTCCTGGAGTCCCCCGTAGAGGATCACCATGTTGAACGGGATGCCGATCCAGATGTTCACCAGGATCACCGAGACCAGCGCCATGCCCGTACTGGTCAGCCACGGGGTGTCGCCGCCGAGGCCGATCGTGCCGAGGAAGGAGTTGAGGACACCGGTGTCCTGGTCGAGGATGCGCCGCCAGACGACGCCCGAGACGACCATCGGGACCAGCCATGGCAGCAGGATGAGCGACCGCAGCACGCCGTTCAGCGGGAAGCGGCGGTTGAAGAAGACGGCGAGGCCGAGGCCGATGCAGAACTGTCCGATCAGCGAGCCGATCGTGAACAGGACGGTATGCCACAGGGCCTTGCCGAAGAGCTCGTCGTTGAAGACCTTGCTCCAGTTGTCCGTCCCGTTGAACGGGGACTCGCCCGTGAAGAAGGTGGACGGCGAGTAGTCCTGGAAGCTCATCACGATGTTCCGGACGAGCGGGTAGCCGAAGAACAGCGCCATGAAGATCACGGCGGGGGCGATGAAGCCCCACTGGGAGAGCCGCCTGCGGCGCCGGACACGGGCGGGGTTCGGCGGCTTCGCGGTCTTCGTGGACTTCGCGGTCACGAGAGCCGGGGCGGCGGTGGGGGTCGACATGGTTCGGATACCTCAGTTCCCGCTCGTCGCGCGCTTCTGGGCGCGGGTGAGGGCGGCCTCGCTCGACTCGCCGGTCAGGGCGGACTGGAACGCGCTCTGGAGCGCGAGGGAGACGGACGACCACCGCGCGCCGAGCTTTGCGGTACGCGAACGGGCCGTGGCGACCTGGTCGGCCAGGGCGTCCAGCTCCGGCACCTTCCGGCGCCACTCGGCGGCGGCCTTCTCGTTGGCCGGGACCATCCAGCTGTTCAGCGCGTAGGTGATCTGCTCCTGCTCGCCGGACATGCAGCCGATGATCTTCGCGGACATCTTCTCGCGCTTCTCGTCACCGGTGTTGGGCACGGTCAGTACGCCGCCGCCCAGCGGGCCCACCGAGTCGTCGCCGGCCTTCGGGACCGGGATCTCGGCGATGCCCCAGTTCAGCCCCTTCTTGGAGTTCAGGGTCTCCACCTGCCAGGGGCCGTTGATCATCATCGCCGCGTTGCCCGCCATGAACTGGTCGTTCACGTCGGCCTGGGTCCAGTTGACCGTGGACTTGGACAGCGAGCCGTCCTTGAGAAGGCTCTTCCAGTAGTCCAGCGCCCCGGCCACCTCGGCGCTGTCGAGCTTCGTCTCGTCGCCGCCGTTGGACCACATGAAGGGCGTGAACTGGAAGACGCCGTCCTCCGCGCCGCCCGCGCTGAGCGCCAGTCCGTACCGCTTGCCCTGAGTCAGCTTCTTCGCGGTCTCGCGCATCTCGGCCCAGGTGGTGGGCACCTTCAGGCCGGCCCGGTCGAGGGTGTCCTTGTTGTAGAAGAGCGCCAGCGTGTTCACCGTGCGCGCGGCCCCGTAGTACGTCCCCTCGTACGAGCCGAAGTCCACGATCCCCTCGGGGATGTCCCGCGTGGTCAGCCCCAGGTCCTTCAGCGGGATCAGCCCGCCCGCGTCGGCGAACGTCGGCATCTCGGAGGCGTCCAGCTGGAGCACGTCGGGCAGCGACTTCGAGGACGCCATCCGCAGTGCCTTGGTCATCACCTGCGAGGCCGGGACGCTCTGCTGCTCGATGGTCACCCCCAGCTCCTTGCCGCACCGGGCCAGCGTCTGGGCGTCCCAGCGGTGGTACGACTCGTCGGTGGAGGAGTTCAGAACGGTGTAGACGTCCGGGTCCCGCTGCTGGCCGCAGCCCGACAGGACCGCACCGCCGATCAGCGCGGAGACGACGGTGAGCGGGACGGCGACCCGTGGGGTGAAGCGGTTCGACATTCAGCTGCCTCTTGTCGGCAAGGGCCCGGGCGGCTGCGCTGCCGCCCGACCGATTTGTTTGCTGCCAGTACTAATACGTCATAGGGGCGCCCGTTTCTAGACCGTCCTGGTGACGCACAGGTCACACAGGGGCAACATGGCCGCTCCCGCGGGGTGTTCGGGCCCTTGTTCCGGCGGATCCATAGGCTCCGACCGCTGAATCGAAGCGCTTCGAAAAATATTTGTTTTGTGTACGATCAAAATCAGGAACCACAGGAACGGACCCCCCATGAAGTTCACCGACGGCTTCTGGCAGATGCGAGACGGTGTCCACGCCTCGTACGCCACCGAACTCCGCGACCTCCGCCTCGACGCCGACCGCCTCACCGCCTACGCGGCGGTCCAGCGCGTGACACGGCGCGGGGACACCCTGAACGCCCCGCTGATCACCGTGGAGGCGTACGCCCCCGCCGAAGGCGTCATCGGCGTCCGCGTCACCCACCTCGCGGGCAAGCGCCACCCGGGCCCCGACTTCGCCCTGCCCGGCGCCATCGGCGACCCCTCCGCCGCCACCCGCGAGGACGGCGGGGCCGCCGAGCTGACCAGCGGCCCGCTCACCCTCCGGCTCCCCGCCGACGGCTTCGGCCTGGAGTTCCGGGACGCGGACGCGGACGCGGACGGGCGCCTCCTGACCGCCGCCGGGCGCAAGGGGACCGCCTTCGCCACCACCGGCGACGGCGCGCACCACATGGTCGCGCAGCTCGCGCTGGGCGTCGGCGAGACGATCCACGGGCTCGGCGAGCGGTTCACCCCGTACGTGAAGAACGGCCAGGCGGTCGACATGTGGCAGGCGGACGGGGGGACCAGCAGCGAGCAGGCGTACAAGAACGTCCCGTTCTACCTCTCCTCGCGCGGCTACGGCGTCTTCGTCAACCACCCCGGCAAGGTGTCCTTCGAGGTCGGCTCCGAGGCGGTCGGCCAGGTGCAGTTCAGCGTCGAGGACCAGACGCTGGAGTACTTCGTGGTCGCCGGACCCACCCCCAAGGAGGTGCTGGCCCGCTACACCGCGCTGACCGGCCGCCCGGCGCTGCCCCCGGCCTGGTCCTTCGGGCTCTGGCTGACCACCTCGTTCACCACCGCGTACGACGAGGCGACCGTCACCTCATTCGTGGACGGCATGGCCGAACGGGGCATCCCGCTCTCCGTCTTCCACTTCGACTGCTTCTGGATGCGCGAGTACCAGTGGTGCGACTTCGAGTGGGATCCGGCCGTCTTCCCCGACCCGGAGGGCATGCTCGCCCGCCTCAAGGCCAGGGGCCTGCGGATCTGCGTCTGGATCAACCCGTACATCGCGCAGAAGAGCCCCCTGTACGCGGAGGGCGCGGCCCGGGGCTACTTCGTCCGCACCCGCGAGGGCGATGTCTGGCAGTGGGACAAGTGGCAGGCCGGCATGGCCCTCGTGGACTTCACCAACCCGGAGGCCACCGCCTGGTTCCAGGGCAAGCTGCGCACCCTCATCGGCCAGGGCGTCGACGGCTTCAAGACGGACTTCGGCGAGCGCATCCCCACCGACGTCGTCTGGCACGACGGCTCCGACCCGGAGCGCATGCACAACTACTACACGCACCTGTACAACAAGGCCGTCTTCGAGCTCCTGGAGAAGGAGCGCGGCCAGGGCGAGGCCGTCCTCTTCGCCCGCTCCGCCACCGCCGGCGGCCAGCAGTTCCCCGTGCACTGGGGCGGCGACTGCTGGTCCTCCTTCGAGGCGATGGCGGAGTCGCTGCGCGGCGGCCTGTCGCTCTCCCTCTCCGGCTTCGGCTTCTGGAGCCATGACATCGGCGGCTTCGAGGGCACCCCGGACCCGGCGGTCTTCAAGCGCTGGCTCGCCTTCGGCCTGCTCTCCTCGCACAGCAGGCTGCACGGCTCCTCGTCCTACCGCGTCCCGTGGGAGTTCGGCGACGAGGCGGTCGCGGTCGCCCGGCGCTTCACGGAGCTCAAGCACCGCCTCATGCCCTACCTGTACGGTGCCGCCGTCGAGGCCCACCGCACCGGCGTCCCCGTCATGCGCCCGATGCTCCTGGAATTCCCGGACGACCCGGCCGCCCGCACCGCCGACCGGCAGTACATGCTCGGCCCCGACCTCCTGGTCGCCCCGGTCTTCAGCGAGGACGGCGAGGTGGAGTACTACGTCCCCGAAGGCACCTGGACCCACCTGCTCACCGGCGAGACGGTCACCGGCCCGGCCTGGCACCGGGACACCCACGGCTTCGACAGCCTCCCGCTGCTGGTCCGCCCCGGCGCGGTCCTCCCGGTCGGCGCGGACCCCTCCCGGCCGGACGGCGAGTGGACGGAGAACCTCCAGCTGCGCGTGTACGCCGCCGAGGGGACCGGCGACCTCCGCCGCACGGTCACCGTCCCCGGACTCACCGGCGAGCCCGCCGCCACGTACGAGGTGATCCGCGAGGCCGGCACGCTGCGGGTCACGGCCGACACGGACCGGCCGTACGAGGCGGTGGACGTCACGGGCGGGGCGAGCGCTCCCGCGATCTGACCCAGGCGGTGAACGCCTCGACCGCGTCCACCACCGCGTCGAACCGGAGCGAGTGGTACAGGTCGAAGGCGTGGTGCCCGCCGCGCAGTTCGGCGTAGACCACCGGGCTCTCGGACGCGTCGTGGAGTCCCGCGGCCACCTCGCGGATATCGGCCACCGGCACCAGCGGGTCCAGGTCGCCGTGGACGATCAGCAGGGGCGGCGCGTCCGGCCGGGCATGGCCCAGCGGGGACGACTCGGGGCCCTGGTGCCAGTAGCCGCCCAGGAAGCCGTTCAGCACGACGACCCCGCTGACCGAGGTGTCGGCGCCCTCGAAGCCCGGCTGGTACGCGGGGTCGTTCGGGGTCAGCGCGGCGATCGAGCCCATGTGGCCGCCCGCCGAACTGCCCGACACGAACAGGGTCGAGGGGTCGGCACCGTACTCGTGGGCGTGCTCCCGGGCCCAGGCGATGACCCGCTTCAGGTCGATCAGGTGCTCGGGGTGCCGGACCTGCGGCTTCAGCCGGTAGTTGGCGCTGATGGTCACCCAACCCCGGCTCGCCAGCCGGTACAGGAGCGGCAGCGACTGGCTGTTCTTGTGGCCGCCGGTGTAGCCGCCGCCGTGCATGTGGATCAGCACAGGCGCACCCTGCGGGCGGGCCCGGTGGTGGTACACGTCGAGCAGATTGCGGCGCCCCGCATCCCCGTACGACAGGTCGGCCACGCGCCGCACGTCCGCACGGCGCTTGAGGATCGGCACGAACAGGACGCGGAGCCACGGGGGCCGGTGCCGCAGCCCCTCGGCGAGGTCCGCGTCGATCTCGGCGCGCCACCCCTTGCCCAGCCCCTCGGCCATCGCGCGCTCGATCCGGTCCCGGTCACCCCACGCGCGGTGGGCGACCACCGCGAGCCCGGCGGCGGTCACGGCGGCCAGCGCGACGATGCCCCAGGCGCCCGGTGACTCCATGACGTCGTCCTGGGCGAAGGCCATCGCCGTCGGCACGAACAGCATCCAGAAGAACGCGGCGAACGGCAGCTCGTTGGCGGCCAGCCCGAAAATGTAGCTGGGGCGGCCCAGCGGGTGCTCGAACGGCACCGGCCGCAGCGCACACCAGGTGCCGATCGCGACGATGAGCACGGGTATCAGATATCCGACAGGCACGGCACCTCCTGGAACGGCAGCCGGGCCTGCCCACTCGCGCGCACCCCAGGTCGAGGGCGGCGCCCACCAGTCTTCCCTCACGCCCGCGAGGCATCAACGACGTGACTGGTAACGTCTTTTGACTCTGGACTAAAGAATCCGGGGGGCCGGGCGTGGAAATGCGGGAGATCGAGATATTCCTGACGCTCGCGGAGGAGCTGCACTTCAGCCGCACCGCCGAGCGGCTGGGCGTCAGCCCCGGCCGGGTCAGCCAGCTGGTCAAGAAACAGGAACGCCTCATCGGCGGCCCCCTCTTCGACCGCACCACCCGCACCGTGCGCCTCTCGCCCCTCGGGGAGCAGCTGTACGAGGCGCTGAAGCGCGGCCACGAACAGATCACCCAGGGCATCGAGGCCGCCAAGGCCACCGCCCGGGGCACCAGGGGCACCCTGACCCTCGGCACCATGGGCCCGTACGCCCTCCAGATCAAGGACACCCTCGAACTCTTCCAGGCCCGCCACCCCGACGCCCGCGTCCGGCACCGCGAGATCCAGCCCGCCTCACCGCTCGACCTGCTCCTGTCGGGCGACGTGGACATGGTCTACGTATGGCTGCCCGTCGACGGACCCGGACTGATTGTCCGGCCGACCGCGCACACCTCCGCACTGCTCCTGATGGTCTCCGCCGGGCACCCCTTCGCCGAGCGGGAGTCCGTCTGCCTGGAGGACTTCGGCGACTGCGCCGTGGTCGAGGGCGGCTCGATCCCCGCCGCCATGGAGGAGGTCCTCAACCCCCGGCGCACCCCCTCCGGCCGCCCGGTCCGCAGGGGCCCCCGGGTCACCACCTGGCAGGAGGCACTCAGCGTCGTCGCCTCGGGCCAGGCCACCGCCGCCGTCCCGGCCGAGACGCCGGACTTCTACGCCTGGCCGAGCCTGGCCTACGTCCCCATCCGCGACGCGCCGCCCTGCCGCTGGGCCCTGGTCTGGCGCACGGCGGCGGAGACCCCGCTGATCCGCGCGTTCGCCGAGGCATCGGCCGACGCCGGACGGCTCAGGGACTGACCTCTCACGGGCGCGCCCGCCCGCACCGCCCCGGCCGGAATGCGATCGTGGACCGGCGGGTTAGCGTCTGTACGGAACGTGAACGCGAGCGGTAACAGCACTGAGAGCGGATGGCCTTCACATGGGCGAGCTGATCCTGATCCGGCACGGCGAGACGGAGTGGTCCCGCAACGGGCGCCACACCAGTTACACCGATCTGCCCTTGACCCCCCTCGGTGAGCGTCAGGCCCGCGCCCTGGCCCCCCTGCTCGCCGACCGGCGCATCGCCCTCACCCTGGTCAGCCCGCTGGTCCGGGCCCGGCGCACCGCCGAACTCGCCGGGCTCGCCGCGCCCCGCATCACTCCGGAGCTGCGCGAGTGGGACTACGGCGGCTACGAGGGCATCACCACGGACGAGATCCGCCGCACCCGGCCCGACTGGAACCTCTGGACCGACGGGGTCGGCGCCGGCCCCGAGGCCCACCCCGGCGAGACCCCGGCCGAGGTCGGGGCCCGGGCCGACCGGGTGCTGGCCGAGGTGGCGGAGGCGGCCGGACGCGCCGGTGACGAGGACATCGTGCTCGTCGCCCACTCGCACTTCCTGCGCGTCCTGACCGCCCGCTACCTGCGGCTGACCCCGGCCGAGGGGACCCTCTTCCAGCTGGCCACCGGCGCCGTGTCCCGGCTGGGCCGGGAACACGGCAACCCGGTCATCACCGCGTGGAACGTCACCCTGCCGGAGAGCCTGTTCCCGGCGGCGGTCCCGGAGACACCGGAGCGGACGTGACCCCGGCGGCCCGGCCCGGCGGCCTCACCGCAGGCCGTCGGTCATCGCGTTGAGCAGGGTGCCCGACGCGTCGTCGTTCTCCAGCGAGAAGGCGAACATGCCGGCCAGGCCCTTGCTCCTGGCGTAGTCCGCCCGTGCCTGGATGGCGCGGGGGGTGTCACCGGTCCAGAAGTTCGTGCCGTCGTAGATCCAGGAGCTCTCGGTGACCGGGTCCCAATGGGTCTGCGCCTCCGTGGCGTTCAGCTCCTTCCAGGCGGCGAGCCCCGCCTCCTGGCTGAGCTGCTTGGCGGGCGTGGGGCCGGTGGCCGCCTGATAGAGCCCGTAGTCGTCACCGGCCGGGACGCCGGTCCAGCCGCGCCAGTAGAACGGCACGCCGAGCACCAGCTTGGAGGCGGGGAAACCGCCCGGGATGCCGTAGTCGGGGAGCCCGACGGTGTAGGCGGTGACGGCGGTGTCCAGGTTGTACTTGGCGGTGCCGGGCGCGATCGGCGTCGTCGGGTCGGCGGGGCTGTCGTGCAGCGGGTCCTGGTGGTTGGTGGGGCCGGTGGCGTCCCAGGCGCCGTGCATGTCGTACGTCATGACGTCCGCGTAGTCCAGGTAGTCACCGATCCGGTCGGTCTCCAGGTACGCGATCTTGTCCTGGCCGCTGGGCAGCGCGGCGGTGAGCAGGAACCGCTTGCCGACCGTCGCCCCGTACGCGTCGAGCTGCGTGCGGAACTCCTTGAGCAGCAGGGTGAAGTTGGCCTTGTCGGCGGCGGAGTAGTGGTTGCCGGTGTGACCGCCGGACGAGCCCGGGTACTCCCAGTCGATGTCGATCCCGTCGAAGATGCCGGCGGCGGACGCGGGGCCGCCGGACGGATCGCCCTGGACGTTCTTCGGCAGGTTGCCCTTCATGAACATGTCGATGCAGGAGGAGACATACGCCTTCCGCGAGGCGGCGGTCGCGGCGGCGTCGGAGAAGTACTTGGAGTAGGTCCAGCCGCCGAGCGAGACGGTGAACCGCAGGTTCGGGTACTTCGCCTTCAGCGCGCGCAGCTGGTTGAAGTTCCCCTTCAGCGGCTGCTCGTAGACGTCGGCGGTGCCGTCCACGCTGTCCGCCGCCGAGACGTCGGCCTGGTAGTCGGCGTAGGCGTCACCGGCACCGTCGCCGGCGTTCGGGTTGTCCTCGTTGCCCGCGTCGGACGCCTTGATCGTCTCGAAGCACTTGTGGGTCGTGGGGTGGATGTTCTCGAACGCGTAGGTGACCACGTCAAGGCCGGCGGCGGCCCCGCTGGTGCCGATCTGCTTCGGGTAGTAGGCGTTCTCGTAGATGCCCCACTGGTCGAAGTAGGCGGAGGCGTACGGCTTCGCGGCGGGCGCCGCCCCGGTCGTCACGGTGACCGCCGTGGACTGGGCCGAGGCGTGCGAGCCCTGGTAGCCCTGCACGGTGAAGGTGTAGGCGTGGTTCGGCAGCAGCGAGCTGACGGCGACGGTGGTGCCCATGGAGGTCGCCACCAGCTGTCCGCCCGACCACACCTTGTACGAGGCGACGGCGCCGTCCTGCGAGGAGGTCGTCGACCCCTTCCACGTGAGCACGGCGGCGTTCCCGGTGACCTTCGACGCGGTCAGCCCCGTGGGGGTGGTGACCTTGCCGTCACCGGCGGGCCCGTTGGGGTCGGTGGGCGGATCGGTCGGCGGGTCGGTCGGGTCCGTGGGGGGATCGGTCGGGTCCTTCGGCGGGTCGGTGGGCGGGGTCGTGGAGCCGCCCGGTCCCGTGAGGCTGAGGTCGTCCGCGTGGTAGGCGCCCTGCCCGTACCAGCCGTGCGTGTAGACCGTCACCGAGGTGGTGTTGGCGCCGGTCTTGAAGGTCGTGGACAGCTTCTGCCAGGAGGGCGCGGAGGGCGCCCAGGCGCTCGCGTCCACCCCGGTGCCGGTCGCGCCGAGGTAGACGTACGAGCCCTGCACCCACCCGGACAGGGTGTACGAGGTGTTGGGCCGCACGGCCACGGTCTGGCCGCACTGTCCGGTGTCGGCGGCGGTGGCGTTGCCGGCCAGGCCGCCCGATCCGCTGTGCGCGGTGGTGGTGACCGAGCCCCCGTTCGTACAGGTCCAGCCGCTCAGGGAGCCGGCCTCGAAGCCGGTGTTGGTGAGGAGTTCGGCGTCGGCCGCGGCGGCGTGCCCGGGGACGGCGGCCAGGGCGGCCCCGGAGGCGACGAGCACGGCGGCGACCGCCAGCGCTCCGTTGCGCCGGGCGCGGGCCGCCGGTCCGCGCACCTGCGCGGTCGGGGAGCCTGCTGGGCGTGCGGACATCGTGCCACCTCCGGGTACGGGTGCGGTTTATGTGTGCATGTCAGGCGGCCGCCTTGTGCGGAGATTGGACTGGACCAATGCGCCGGGTCAAGCGTGGGGCGGGACTTGGGGGAAACTTGGTGTAGACCAATTTCGGCCGAACCCGCTGTACGCAGCACGACCGGGCGGGACCAGAAGGCCCCGCCCGGTCGTGTCGGACAGCTCGGTCAGGCGATCAGCTCCACCTCCGCGAGCGATGCCTCACCGTCGAACACCAGCCGGTAGTGCGCGTACGAGCCGGGGGACTTCACGGAGAAGGCCCGCGTCTGCTTGTCCCAGGCGAAGGACTGGCCGGACCGCTTGTCGAGGTCCTTCCAGCTCTTGCCGTCCGAGGAGCCCTGGAGCACCCAGCCCTTCGGTGCCGTCGCCTTGGCGGCCGAGGTCAGCGTGTACTGGACGCCCTTCGTGGCGGACGGGACGGGCAGCTCGACCGTGGCGGCGGTGCCGGTGGTGGCCGAGGTGTCGTCGAACAGCGGGCCCTCGCCCTTCAGCACGTCCTTGCGCGGGGACGGCACCTGGTCGTCCTTGGTGATGGAGACCGGAGCGGCGTCCTTGCCGGTGCCCCAGGAGGACGGCTTCGGGCCCATGTCGAAGTCCAGCGTCCCGCCCTTGGCCAGCAGGTCGTGCGACAGCGAGGTGGAGGTCCACTTCTTGCCGTTCACCTTGAGGCCCTGGACGTAGATGTTCTTCGCGCTGTTCTTCGGCGCCTTCACGACCAGCGTGCGGCCGTTCTCCAGGTGCACCGTCGCCTTGGTGAAGAGCGGCGAGCCGATCGCGTACTCGCCACTGCCCATCACCAGCGGGTAGAAGCCGAGCGAGGAGAAGAGGAACCAGGCCGACTGCTCGCCGTTGTCCTCGTCGCCGTGGTAGCCCTGGCCGATCTCGCTGCCCGTGTACAGGCGGCCCAGGACCTCGCGGACCTTCTCCTGCGTCTTGTACGGCTGCGAGGCGGCGTCGTACATGTACGTGACGTGGTGGGCGACCTGGTTGCTGTGCCCGTACTGGCCCATCCGTACGTCACGGGCCTCCGTCATCTCGTGGATGACGCCGCCGTAACTGCCCGCGAACTCCGGGGTGCCGGTCTCCGGGGTGGCGAAGTACGTGTCCAGCTTCTTGGCGAGCCCGTCGCGGCCGCCGTACAGATTGGCCAGGCCCTTGCTGTCCTGCGGAGCGGTGAAGGCGTAGCCCCAGCCGTTGGTCTCCGTGTAGTCGTAGCCCCAGACGCGCGGGTCGTACAGACCGGACGGCAGCCGCCAGTCGCCCTTGGCGTCCTTGCCCTGGAAGAAGCCGGCCTTGTCGTCGAACAGCTCCACGTAGTCGCGGGCCCGGTTCATGAAGTACTCGGACTCGTCCTTGTAGCGCTGCTCGTGCGTCTTCTTGTAGAGCGCCTCGCCCATCTTCGCGATGCCGTAGTCGTTGACGTAACCCTCCATCGACCAGGACATGCCCTCGTGGGTCGTGGTGTCGGCGTACCCCTTGAACGGGGACGTCTCCATGCCCTTGCGGCCCACGCCCGAGGACGGCGGGACGACCGTCGCGTTCTTCACGGCCGCGTCGTACGCCGCCTTCGCGTCGAAGTCCACGCCCTTGACGTACGCGTCGGCGAACGCCACGTCCGAGGAGGTCCCGGTCATCAGGTCCGCGTAACCCGGCGACGACCAGCGGGAGATCCAGCCGCCGTCCTTGTACTGCTGGACGAAGCCGTCGACCATCTCACCGGCCTTCTTTGGTGTCAGCAGCGAGTACGCCGGCCAGGTCGTCCGGTAGGTGTCCCAGAAGCCGTTGTTGACGTACACCTTGCCGTCCACGATCTTCGCGCCGGTGTGCGTCGGGGTGTCCGAGCCGACCTGCGGGGAGAACGGGGAAGCGTACTTGTCCTTGCCGTCGACCCTCTCCGACCCCGAGTTCGGGTAGAGGTAGAGCCGGTACAGGCTGGAGTACAGCGTGGTCAGCTGGTCGGCGGTGGCGCCCTCGACCTCCACCTTGCCGAGCAGGTCGTCCCAGGCGTCCTGCGCCTTGTCCTCGACCCGGCCGAAGGAGCGCGAGGCGGGGATCTCGGCGGCCAGGTTCTTCTTCGCCTGGTCGATGCTGATCAGCGAGGTCGCCAGGCGGAGGTTCACCGTGCGGTCCTTGCCCGCGTCGAAGCGCAGGTAGCCGGTGACGTCCTCACCGCCGCCGCCGGAGAGCTTGCCGCTCGCGGTGACCGGCGCGTCGAAGACGCCGTACACGAACAGCCGCGTCGCCCCGGTGGAGCCGCCGCTCTTCACGTCCGAGAAGCCGGTGAACGAGCTGGTGGCCGGGTCCAGGGTGAGCCCGCCGTCGTTGGAGACGTTGTCGAAGACCATGCTCGCGTCCTTGCCCGGATACGTGAACCGCATCCGCGCCGCGTGGTCGGTCGGCGTCATCTCGGCCTTGAGGCCGTTCTCGAACGTCACGCCGTAGTAGTGCGGCCGCGCGGTCTCGTTCTCGTGCTTGAACGGCAGCGCGCGGGCCGTGCGGGAGGCGTCCGGGGTGCCGGAGGCCGCCGACGGCATCAGCTGGAAGGTCTGCCGGTCACCCATCCAGGGGCTGGGCTCGTGGCTCGCGGCGAACGCCTGGAGCGTGGGGAGGTTGTCCTCGTTGTTGCCCCGCGCGTAGTCGTACAGCCAGCTGGTCGAGCCGGCGTTGGTGACCGGCGTCCAGAAGTTGAACCCATTGGGGACGGCCGTCGCGGGGAAGTTGTTGCCGCGCGAGAAGGAGCCGCTGGAGTTGGTGCCCCGGATGGTCGAGGCGTAGTCCGCGAGGTGCGCCTTGCGCTTCTCCGGCTTCGCGGGCGCGATCTTCAGGTCGTCGATCCAGCCCTGGAACTTGGCCGGGCCCTTGGGGGAGTCGTACGCGACCAGGATGCGGTCGACGGTCTTCCCCGCGGCGACCGAGCCGATGCCGGCCTCGACCTTGTTCCACTGGTTGACGTAGAGCCGCTTGGCGTCCGCCTGGCCCTGCGGCGTCAGCAGCCCGCCGTTGGTGTCGGTGGCGTGCAGGTCGCTCAGGTAGGTGCCGTCCGTGAAGGCCAGGTCCACCGCGACGTGCGTGGCCGGGTAGGACAGGTCCGTCTCGCCCATCTGCGGGTAGACCAGGTAGGACAGCTCGGTGTCCCGGTCGACGCGCGTGTTGACGTCGAAGACCTTGTTGTACGAGTACGCCCGGCCGTCCGCCTTGTGGGTGCCCGCGTACCGCAGCGCCTTCCTGCCGGTGAAGCCCGCGCCGGCCTTGGCGGTGGGGGAGCCGGAGGGGCCGTTGCTGATCTGCGTGCGCATGTCGGAGGGCGCGGGGGCGGAGGTGTCGCCGTCGGAGAACTGGACGTCGGCGAGCTGGGTGGCGTCGGTGGCGCCGTTGTTCTTGGTGATGTTCAGGCGGAAGTGCTGGTACGCCTTGTCCGTCTCGAAGTCGTACGACTTGGTCTGGAAGCGCTCGCTGAAGGTCTGGCCCGTCCGGGTGTCCAGGTCCGTCCAGGTCTTGCCGTCCTCGGAGCCCTGGAGCGTCCAGTCCTTGGGGTCGCGCTCGTCGTGGTCGTCGGCGGAGGTGAGCGCGTACGTCACGACCTTGACCGGTGCGGCGAGGTCGAACTCCAGCCAGCCGGTGGGCTCGAACGACAGCCACTTCGTACCGGATTCGCCGTCCACGAGGTTTTCCTTCACCTCCCCGCCGCCGGTGTTCTCGTCACTGGCGCGGACGTCTGTGACCTGGTCGGTCACATTGCCCGGTATTCCGGAGGAGAATCCGCCATCGACACCCGATGACCGCTTCTTTCCGTCGGGGCCCTCTTCTACGGAATTGCGCCAGTCCGGCTGCTTTTCGTCTTCTTCGAAGGACGTGTTGAACGTCCGGTCACCCGTGGGCCTTTGGCCTCCGGGGCCAGACCCGGCCGATTGAGCGGCGGCCGCCGTGGGGGCTGTCACGACCAGGACCAAAGAGGCCGCGATCAGCGCTGCCGTGCTGCTTCGTCTCGTACGAGAACGGTGTCGGGGGTGCATGCCGAGCCATTCCTCCCGGGGAAGTGTGCGCTTGGACAACGTTGTCAGAAGATGCGCAGGAACAAGTAGGGAGGCAAGTGGCTGATGGTGTCAAGGGAGTTGGATCGAGGCCCGCCGCCGAATCGACCGGAATGCGGAAATCGTTACATCTGAAGGAGGGGCCGGAGTGTCGAGGTATCCGCGAGGTCTCAACTCGGGAAAGACTGCCATGCAACCTTGCTTTCGATCTTGCTCAGTTGGCGGCAAGTGGACTATACCTGTCGGCGTCTGCACAGCTGGTTCACCGGTTGTGCGGCTGGGGGACACGGGGGCAGGACAACGCGACGCCGCAGGTGCGTCGGCTGTTCGGTCCCCCGTCGCCCCCCACGGCAATCGTTAGCCTGAAATCTGAACCACCCAAGCGCAACTGACCGCGGTGGCGGGGCCCTTCGCTGAGGCGAATTTCGACGGGGCGACCGGTACACACCGCCTGAGTCCTGGAGAAGGCGAGGACTTGAGCATGGGATCCACCTCCGCCCACAACAATGAGGGCCTTGGCCGTCGCGATGTGATCAAGCGTTCTGCCGCACTCGGTCTGATCACCGTTCCGACCATGAGCTTCCTGTCTGCCTGCGCGAGCGGCGACAGCGGCGGCGACGAGCCCGTCAAGAAGGGCAAGACCAGCGCGAAGAACCCGCTGGGCGTCAACGAGAGCGCCGCGCTCGACGTGGTCATCTTCAACGGCGGCTTCGGCGACCAGTACGCCAAGGACGCCGAGAAGAAGTACGGCGAGGCGTTCCCGAAGGCCAAGGTCAAGCACACCTCGACGCAGAAGATCCAGTCGCAGCTCCAGCCGCGCTTCAACGGTGGCACCCCGCCGGACCTGATCGACAACTCGGGCGCCGAGCAGATGGACATGGGTGTCCTCGTCGGCAAGAAGCAGCTGCTCGACCTGACCCCGCTGATGGACGCCCCGTCCTACGACGACCCGAACAAGAAGGTCCGCGACACGCTGCGTCCGGGCGTCCTGGAGATGGGCCAGTTCGACGGCGACCCGGTCTGGATCATGTACTACGCGTACACCGTGTACGGCGTGTGGTACTCGCAGACCAACCTGGAGAAGCTGGACGCCCAGTACCCCGAGAACTGGGACGACATGCTCGCCCTCTGCGCCAAGGCGAAGAAGAAGGGCATCGCGGGCTGGACGTACGCCGGTAAGTACCCGTACTACCTGCCGTTCTCCCTCTACCCGTTCATCGCCAAGATCGGCGGCCGGGAGGTTCTCGACAAGATCGACAACCTGGAGCCGAACGCCTGGAAGGACCCGGCCGTCAAGGCCGCGTTCGAGGCGTACTACGAGCTGAAGCAGAAGGGCTACATTCTCAACGGCACCACCGGCCTGACCCACATCCAGTCGCAGACCGAGTGGACCAAGGGCAAGGCGCTCTTCCTCCCGAACGGTTCGTGGGTGGAGAACGAGGCGGCGCCGACCACGCCCAAGGACTTCAAGATGATGGTCTCGGCCCCGTCCAGCCTGGACTCGTCCGACAAGATGCCCTTCGGCACCATCTGGGCGTCCGGCGGCGAGCCCTTCGTCGTCCCGGCCAAGGCGGCCAACCCGCAGGGCGGCATGGAGCAGCTGCGCATCATGCTCTCCGAGGAGTCCTCGAAGAACTTCACCAAGCAGGTCAAGTCGCTGAGCGCCTACAACGGCGGAACCGACGGTCTGACCCTCTCCACGGCCATGCAGGCCGGCGTCGACGCGCTGAAGAAGGCCGGCGACAACGTGGTGAACCCGCGCATGCAGGACTGGTACGTGAAGCTCCAGAAGGAGCAGATCGGCGCCGGTCTCGGCGAGATGATGGCCGGGCGTCTGACGCCCGCCGAGGCCATCAAGAAGATCCAGGCCTACGCGGACGCCGCGGCCAAGGACCAGTCCATCAAGCACTACAAGCACCAGTGAGCAACCGTCACCAGCGGCGGCACCCGCGGAAAGATCGGGGTCGGTAAACGATGCAGCACGGCAAGTACCGGTTCATTGTGGGGTTCCTGGTAGTCCCCTTGGCCTTGTACGCGGTCTTCGTCATCTGGCCGTTCATCCAGGCCATCTACTATTCCTTCACCGACTG
Source organism: Streptomyces sp. NPDC097595 (assembly GCF_044761525.1). Taxonomy (NCBI): domain Bacteria; kingdom Bacillati; phylum Actinomycetota; class Actinomycetes; order Kitasatosporales; family Streptomycetaceae; genus Streptomyces; species Streptomyces sp. NPDC097595. The sequence continues at coordinate 59,046 of NZ_JBIWCN010000012.1, forward strand.
GACCGGACTGAGCCCGGACTTCAAGATGGTCGGCTTCGGCAACTATTCGCGGATGCTGAAGGACGACATCTTCTGGAAGTCCCTCCAGCACAGCGTGATTCTCGTGCTGGTGCTGCCGCTGGTGACGTTGGGCCTCGCGCTCTTCTTCGCCTTCATGCTCAACGTCGGAGGCCGCCGGCGGAAGAACGCCGCGGTCTCCGGCGTGCGGGGCTCGGCCTTCTACAAGATCGCCTACTTCTTCCCCCAGGTCCTCTCCATCGTCATCGTCGCCCTGCTGTTCCAGTTCGCGTACAACCCGACGTCCGGCATGGTGAATTCGGCGCTGAAGGGGATCGGCCTGGACTCCCTCCAGCCGGAGTGGCTGGGCGATCCGAACCTGGCGCTGATCTGCGTCATGGTGGTGCTGGTCTGGTCGACGGTCGGCTTCTTCGTCGTCCTCTTCTCGGCCGGAATGGCGTCCATTCCGAAGGACTTCTATGAGGCGGCGCTCCTGGACGGGGCCAGCCGCATCACCACGTTCTTCAAGATCACGGTGCCGCTGCTCTGGGACACCATCCAGTCGGGCTGGGTGTACATGGGCATCCTGGCCCTCGGCGTCGAGGCGTTCACGGCCGTGCAGGTCATGACGGTCGGCCCCGGCGGCCCCGACTACTCGACCACGATCCTGCCGCTGTACGTCTACCAGACCGCCTTCCGCGACGGTCAGGCCGGCTACGCGACGACGATCGGTGTCGGACTCCTCATCGTCACCATGGCGTTCGCCGCCGTCGTGATGCGGCTGGGCCGGCGCGAGCGGCTGGAGTTCTGATGCCGCGCTTCGTGGGACGCGTTCCCCGGACCCCCAGCAGGCAAGACAGCCCGGCCGCGGCGGCCGGCTCGACAGTAGTACGAGGTGAGCACGCGTGAAGGCCACTGAAACCCCTCCCGCGGTCGCGGCGACGGATCCGGCCCCCGTGTCCAAGTCGCCCGCCCCGGGCGGCAAGAAGGCCGAGAAGGGCAGCGAGGGCAAGGTCCTCAACGTCTTCTCGCACGGCGTGCTGATCATCTGGGCGATCCTGGTGGTGCTGCCGCTGCTCTGGGCGATCATGTCGTCGTTCAAGACCGACGACTCGATCCTGTCCACGCCGTGGAAGCTGCCGGACAAGCTCCACTTCGAGAACTGGTCGCGCGCCTGGAGCCAGGCGCACATGAGCGACTACTTCTTCAACACGATCGTCGTGGTGGGCTGTTCGCTGATCGGCACGCTGCTGCTCGGGTCGATGGCGGCCTATGTGCTCGCCCGGTTCGACTTCCCGGGCAACCGCTTCATCTACTACCTGTTCATCGGCGGGATGAGCTTCCCGATCATCCTGGCGCTGGTCCCGCTGTTCTTCGTGATGAACAACATGGGGATGCTGAACACGCGGCACGGACTGATCCTGGTCTACATCGCGTACTCGCTGCCCTTCACCGTCTTCTTCCTCACCTCCTTCTTCCGGACGCTGCCGGGGTCGGTGGCGGAAGCGGCGATGATCGACGGGGCCTCGCACACCCGGACGTTCTTCCAGGTCATGCTGCCGATGGCCAAGCCCGGCCTGATCAGCGTCGGCATCTTCAACTTCCTGGGCCAGTGGAACCAGTACATGCTGCCCACGGTGCTGAACACGGACCCGAACTACCGGGTGCTCTCGCAGGGTCTGGTCGAACTGGCCACCAGCCAGGGCTACAAGGGCGACTGGTCAGGGCTCTTCGCCGGTCTGGTGATGGCGATGCTGCCGGTCCTCGCGGCCTACATCATCTTCCAGCGCCAGGTCGTGGCGGGGCTGACCGCGGGAGCGGTGAAGTAACGCCCCGTACACCCTGAACGCACTTCACGAACGAAGCGAACCGCCCGCCGGCATCCCAGCCGGCGGGCGGTTCGTCTGCGTACGGGGGAGTTCGCCCGGGCCGCGGGGTGGAGGAGCGGTGCTCATCGGTGGCTCCGACTGCTCAAGGTCTTGACGGGGCCCGCCCGAAAACGGTCAGCTTAGAGTTCACATGTTGGAGAATATGGCAGGAGTGAGTGAGTCGATGGAGACTCCGGGGTCGCAGACGTCTCTGCATCGCGCCAACCTTGAGCGGGTCGTGCGCGCCGTACGCATGGCTGGTTCGCTCACCCAGGCGGAGATCGCCAGGAGTACGGGCCTCTCCGCGGCCACCGTCTCCAATATCGTTCGCGAACTGAAGGAAAGCGGCACGGTCGAGGTGACCCCCACCTCGGCGGGCGGCCGCCGGGCCCGCAGCGTCTCGCTCAGCGGCGACGCGGGCATCGTGATCGGCGTCGACTTCGGCCACACCCACCTGCGCGTGGCGGTCGGCAACCTGGCCCACCAGGTGCTCGCCGAGGAGTCCGAGCCGCTGGACGTCGACGCCTCCTCCGCCGAAGGCTTCGGACGGGCGGAACAGCTGGTCAACCGGCTGATCGAGACCACCGGGATCAGCCCCGGCAAGGTCATCGGGGTGGGCCTCGGTGTACCCGGCCCGATCGACGTCGAGTCCGGCACCCTGGGCTCCACGTCGATCCTGCCGGGGTGGACGGGCATCAACCCCAGCGAGGAGCTCGCCGCCCGCCTCGGCGTGCCGGTCTACGTGGACAACGACGCCAACCTCGGGGCCCTGGGCGAGCTGGTCTGGGGGAGCGGCCGGGGGGTCAGGGACCTCGCGTACATCAAGGTCGCGAGCGGTGTCGGCGCCGGTCTGGTGATCGACGGGCACATCTACCGGGGCCCGGGCGGCACGGCCGGCGAGATCGGCCACATCACCCTGGACGAATCGGGCCCGGTCTGCCGCTGCGGCAACCGCGGCTGCCTGGAGACCTTCACGGCCGCGCGCTACGTCCTGCCCCTGCTCCAGCCCAGCCACGGCCACGATCTCACCATGGAGCGGGTGGTCCAGCTGGCCCGCGAGGGCGATCCGGGGTGCCGGCGGGTGATCGGCGACGTCGGGCGCCACATCGGCAGCGGGGTGGCCAACCTCTGCAATCTGCTGAACCCGAGCCGCGTGGTGCTGGGCGGCTCGCTGGCGGAGGCCGGGGAGCTGGTCCTGGGGCCCATCAGGGACTCCGTGTCGCGTTACGCCATCCCGAGCGCGGCCCGGCAGCTGTCCGTGCTTCCGGGGGCCTTGGGCGGCCGTGCGGAGGTGCTGGGCGCGCTGGCGCTCGTCCTGAGCGAGATGGGGGATTCAACCCTTTTGGAGAGCACCCTCCCTGCGGCCACTCCTGCCTTCACTTAGATAACGAATGGCACCGTTGTCATCTCGTTAAGGATTTACTCCTTGACGCCGCCCTCGCGGCCGAGTTGACTTCCAGCCACCTCGGCCGCGACGTTGCGGCCTCGTCAGGGAGGCAAACCCCCAATGAACGCAATGACGCGACGCATCGTCATAGGCACGGCCGCCGTTTCGATGGCCGTCTCCCTCGCCGCTTGCGGCAAGGCCGGCGACGACAAGAAGGACTCGGCGGACTCGGGCAGCAAGACCAAGATCGGTCTGCTGCTCCCGGAGAACAAGACCGCCCGCTACGAGACGCTGGACAAGCCGCTGTTCATCGAGGCGGTCAAGAAGAGCTGCGCCGACTGCGAGGTCGTCTACAACAACGCGGGCGGCGACGGCGGCCAGCAGAAGCAGCAGTTCGAGCAGCAGATCGCCGACGGCGTCAAGGTCATCGCGATCTCCTCGGTCGACTCCGAGAAGTCCGCCAGCTGGATCGCCGGCGCGCACAAGAAGGGCGTCAAGGTCGTCGCGTACGACCGCGCCATCGCCGGTGCCGACGCCTACGTCAGCCACGACAACGAGAAGATCGGCCGGCTCCAGGGCCAGGCCATCCTCGACGCCCTGGGCGCCAAGGCGGCCAAGGCCAACCTCGTCATGATCAACGGCGACGAGAAGGACCCGAACGCCGGTCTGTTCAAGAAGGGCGCCCACGCGTCCCTCGACGGCAAGATCAAGATCGCCTACGAGGCGTCCGGCGAGTGGGACCCGAAGATCGCCGGCGAGAAGATGACCGCCGGCATCTCGTCGGTCGGCAAGAGCAAGATCGACGCCGTCTACTCCGCCAACGACGGCATGGCGGGCGGCATCATCACCTCCCTGACCAACGCCGGCATCAAGGACATCCCGGTGGGCGGCCAGGACGCCGAGCTCCCCGGCATCCAGCGGATCATCGCCGGCACGCAGACCTTCACGATCTACAAGTCGCCGAAGCAGCTGGCCCCCGAGGCCGCCAAGTTCGCGGTCAACCTGCTCCACGGCAAGGACATCGGCGCCCAGGGCGAGACGGACGGCGTTCCGTCCACGCTGCTGGAGCCGACCGTGGTGAACAAGGACAACATCGAGTCCACCGTGATCAAGGACGGCATCTACAAGGTCGCCGACGTCTGCGTCAAGGACATCGCCGCCAAGTGCACCGCGCTGGGCATCAAGTAGTCCCTCCTCGCGCCGGGGCCTGACGGCTCCGGCGCGTGCGGGTCCGGTTCCGCCCCGCACGGCGAACCGCCCCGCCCCCATGACTGTCCGGCCCCGGCCGGCTCACACCCCGCTTCCGGCCGGGTGCCGGACACTCTTCACCCCCCAGTGCTTCCCGTATGTCGACGCTGCCCTCGCGGCGCGGCGTCTCCGCCGGTCAGGCGGCACATCCCCGCCGGTCAGGCGGCGAAGGAGATGGTTCACGTGTCACAGACGCCCGTGCTGGCGTTGCGTGGAGTCTTCAAGCGATTCGGAGCGGTCCAGGTCCTCTCCGGTGTCGATCTCGAAGTCCACGCCGGAGAAGTGGTCGCCCTCGTCGGCGACAACGGTGCCGGAAAGTCCACGCTGGTCAAGACGATCGCCGGCGTGCACCCCATCGATGAGGGCGTCATCGAGTGGGAGGGCAAGAAGGTGGACATCGACCGTCCGCACGACGCCCAGAACCTCGGCGTCGCCACCGTCTACCAGGACCTCGCGCTCTGCGACAACCTCGACGTCGTCGCCAACCTCTTCCTCGGGCGCGAGATCAAGAAGGGCGGCGTCCTCGACGAGGTCGCCATGGAGAAGCGGGCCCAGGACCTCCTGTCCACCCTCTCCATCCGCATCCCCAGCGTCCGCATCCCGGTCGCCGCGCTCTCCGGCGGTCAGCGCCAGGTCGTGGCCATCGCCCGCGCCCTGGTCGGCAACCCCAAGATCGTGATCCTGGACGAGCCCACCGCGGCCCTCGGCGTCGAGCAGACCGCCCAGGTCCTCGACCTGGTGGAGCGGCTGCGCGAGCAGAACCTCGGCGTCATCCTCATCAGCCACAACATGGCCGATGTGAAGGCCGTGGCCGACCAGGTCGCCGTGCTGCGACTCGGCCACAACAACGGCGTCTTCCCCGTGGCCACGACCAGCCACGAAGAAATCATCGCCGCGATCACGGGCGCCACGGACAACGCCGTGACCCGCCGCAAGTCGCGCAGCGCGGAGGCATCCAAGTGAGCAACACCAACGAGACCTCGGCCAAGATCCCGGCCCAGGCGGAGACCACCGAGACCTCCGAGGCCCCCGCGGCGGCCGAGGGCGCGGTGCGGGTCGTCGACCCCCGGCTGCTCGTCCGCGAGCAGGGCTTCAAGGGCTACTGGACCGAGTTCAAGCGCAAGGTGCGCTCGGGCGAGATCGGCTCGCTGCCCGTCGTGGTCGGCCTGATCATCATCGCCATCGTCTTCCAGGCCGAGACCGGCAACTTCCTCACCTCGTACAACCTCGACCAGATCACGCTGTACGCGGCGGGCCCCGGCATCATGGCCGTCGGCATCGTCTTCGTCCTGCTGCTGGGCGAGATCGACCTCGCGGTCGGCTCCGTCGCCGGTCTCGCGGGCGCGGTCTGGGCCGTCCTCGGCTCCGACATGCCCGACGGCCTCGCCATCCTGCTGGGCATCCTGTCCGGCACGGTCATCGGCGCCTTCCACGGCATCGTCTTCGCCAAGATCGGCGTGCCCGCGTTCGTCGTGACCCTGGCGGGCTTCCTGGGCTGGGCCGGCATGCAGACCTGGGTGATGGGCGAGAAGTCCACCATCACCACCCCGCTCGGCAGCTTCGTCCGCGACCTGACCAGCTACTACTTCGAGGACGTCGCCGCCGCCTACGGCCTCGCCATCGTCGTGATCGTCGCCTTCTACCTCACGCAGCTGCGCGACGCGAAGCGCCGCAAGACCGCGGAGCTGCCGCACCGCCCGCAGAGCGAGATCATCCTGCGCACCGCGCTGCTCGCGGTCCTGGCCCTCCTCGCCGCGTACGCGTTCAACCAGGAGCAGGGCCTCCCGCTCTCCCTGGTGATCTTCCTCGCGATCCTGGTCTTCACCGACTTCGTGCTGCGCCGCACCACGTACGGCCGTCAGGTCTTCGCGGTCGGCGGTGGCGTCGAGGCCGCGCGCCGCGCCGGTATCAACGTCTCCTGGATCCGCATCTCGGTGTTCATGATCTCCGGCACGCTCGGTGCGGTCGGCGGCCTCTTCCTGGCCTCCGCGACCGGCGGCGCCGACCGCTCCCTCGGCGGCGGCAACCAGCTCATGATGTGCATCGCCGCGGCCGTCATCGGCGGTACGTCCCTGTTCGGCGGACGCGGCAAGGTCTGGTCGGCGCTCCTCGGCATCCTGGTCATCCAGTCGATCGTCCAGGGCCTCAACCAGATGAACCTGTCGTCCAACGCGATCCAGTACATGATCACCGGTGCGGTCCTCCTCATCGCCGTGATCATCGACTCGGTCTCCCGCAAGACGCAGAAGACCGCCGGGCGCGCCTAGGGCGTGTTGCGACACGCAACACCGCAGGCCGCGCGCCGTACGCACCACCCGCCGGAGCCCGGCGCCCCCACGGAGGGCGCCGGGCTCCGGCACGTACCGGCACGGAAGGGGCAGCACGCCCCGACTCCCGCTTCGGGGGGAGGCCGTTAGACTCATCGGATCGGCATGCTCGACCAGCACAATCGCAAGGAGGCACGGTGACTCAGCCGCGCGAAGCGCGTCACGCACGGGCGGGCGACGGATGGGATCTGCTGACCCGCATCGGCGGACCGCGTGACCTCGACCGGCTCACTCCCGAGCAGCTGGAGCAGCTCGCCGAGGAGATCCGGACCTTCCTGGTCGACGCGGTCTCCAAGACCGGCGGACACCTCGGACCCAACCTCGGCGTGGTCGAGCTCACCATCGCCCTGCACCGGGTCTTCGACTCGCCGAAGGACAAGGTCCTCTTCGACACCGGCCACCAGAGCTACGTGCACAAGCTCCTCACCGGCCGCCAGGACTTCAGCAGGCTCAAGAGCAAGGGCGGCCTCTCCGGCTACCCCTCGCGCGCCGAGTCCGAGCACGACGTCATCGAGAACTCGCACGCCTCCACCGTCCTCGGCTGGGCCGACGGCCTCGCCAAGGCCAACGAGGTCCGCGGCAAGGACGACCACGTCGTCGCGGTCATCGGCGACGGCGCCCTCACCGGCGGCATGGCCTGGGAGGCGCTGAACAACATCGCCGCCGCCAAGGACCGCCCCCTCGTCATCGTCGTCAACGACAACGAGCGCTCCTACGCGCCCACCATCGGCGGCCTCGCCAACCACCTGGCCACCCTGCGCACCACCGACGGCTACGAGCGCTTCCTGGCCCGCGGCAAGGACCTCCTGGAGCGCACCCCCGTCGTCGGCAAGCCGCTGTACGAGACGCTGCACGGCGCCAAGAAGGGCCTGAAGGACTTCATCGCCCCGCAGGGCATGTTCGAGGACCTCGGCCTCAAGTACGTCGGCCCCATCGACGGCCACGACATCGAGGCCCTGGAGTCCGCCCTCCAGCGCGCCAAGCGCTTCGGCGGCCCGGTCATCGTGCACTGCCTCACCGAGAAGGGCCGCGGCTACACCCCCGCGCTCCAGGACGAGGCCGACCGCTTCCACGCCGTCGGCAAGATCCACCCCGACACGGGCCTGCCCGTCGCCACCTCCGGCCTCGACTGGACCTCGGTGTTCGGCGAGGAGATGGTCAAGCTCGGCCACGAGCGCGAGGACATCGTCGCGATCACCGCGGCCATGCTCCAGCCGGTCGGCCTGACCGGCTTCGAGAAGGAGTTCCCGGACCGGATCTACGACGTCGGCATCGCCGAGCAGCACGGCGCGGTCTCCGCGGCCGGCCTCGCCACCGGCGGCCTCCACCCGGTCTTCGCGGTGTACGCCACCTTCCTCAACCGCGCCTTCGACCAGGTCCTGATGGACGTCGCCCTGCACAAGTGCGGGGTCACCTTCGTCCTGGACCGGGCCGGCGTCACCGGTACGGACGGCGCCTCGCACAACGGCATGTGGGACATGTCGATCCTCCAGGTCGTGCCCGGCCTCCGGATCGCCGCCCCGCGCGACGCCGACCAGGTCCGCGCCCAGCTGCGCGAGGCCGTCGAGGTGGACGACGCACCCACGGTCGTCCGCTTCTCCAAGGGCGCCGTCGGCCCCTCGGTGGCGGCCGTCGGCACGGTGGGCGGCATGGACGTGCTCCGCGAGCCCGGCACCGCCCGGCCCGACGTGCTCCTCGTCTCCATCGGCGCGCTCGCCCCGATGTGCCTGGAGATCGCCGACCTGCTCGACGCCCAGGGCATCTCCACGACCGTCGTGGACCCCCGCTGGGTGAAGCCGGTGGACGAGGCCCTGGCCCCGCTCGCCGCGCGCCACCGCGTCGTCGTCACCGTCGAGGACAACAGCAGGGCCGGCGGCGTCGGCTCCGCGGTCTCCCAGGCGCTGCGCGACGCGGACGTGGACGTGCCGCTGCGCGACTTCGGCATCCCGCCGGTCTTCCTCGACCACGCCTCCCGCAAGGAGGTCATGGCCGAGATCGGGCTGACCGCCCCGGACATCGCCCGCCAGGTCACCGGCCTGGTCGCCAAGCTGGACGGGCGCTACGAGCCGGGCGCGGAGGACCGCACCGTCGCGGAGCGCGTCCGGGACTGACCCGTAGCAGCTCGGCCGAACGGGCCGGTCGGACCACCCGTAACGAGTGGTCCGACCGGCCCGTTCGCGTGAAATCCGGCCGTGGCAGGCGTGCCGCGAACGAGTGGTGGGGCCCGGTCCGGAACATGGCACGCACGACGAGTGCGTGGAGGTACGCCGGTGAGCACGCAGCAGGACCTGCCCCCGAGCGGGAACGGGCTGTTCAGGACCAAGACGGTCGAGCAGTCCATCCGCGACACCGAGGAGCCGGAGCACGCCCTCAAGAAGTCGCTCTCGGCCCTGGACCTCACGGTCTTCGGGGTCGGCGTCGTCATCGGCACCGGCATCTTCGTCCTCACCGGCAAGGTCGCCAAGGAGACGGCGGGCCCGGCCACCGCCCTCGCCTTCGTCGTCGCGGGCGTCGTCTGCGCGCTGGCCGCCCTGTGCTACGCGGAGTTCGCGTCCACCGTCCCGGTCGCGGGGTCCGCGTACACCTTCTCGTACGCCTCGCTGGGCGAACTGGTCGCCTGGATCATCGGCTGGGACCTGGTGCTGGAATTCGCGCTGGGCACGGCGGTGGTCGCGGTCGGCTGGTCCGGCTACGTCCGCTCGCTGCTGGACAACGCGGGCTGGCACCTGCCGGACGTGCTGTCCGGGCCGGACGTGGCGGACGGCTTCGGCTTCGACATCCTGGCCTTCGCGCTGGTGCTGGTCCTGACCGTGATCCTGGTACTGGGCATGAAGCTCTCCGCCCGGGTCACCACGGTGGTGGTCGCCATCAAGATCGCCGTCGTGCTGATCGTCATCATCGCGGGCCTGTTCTTCATCGACACCGGCAACTACTCGCCGTTCATCCCGGAAGCCCAGCCCCAGCCCTCCGGGTCCGGGTTCGACGCCCCGCTGGTCCAGCTGATCTTCGGCTACGCCCCGACGAACTTCGGCGTCATGGGCATCTTCACCGCCGCCTCCATCGTCTTCTTCGCCTTCATCGGCTTCGACGTCGTCGCCACGGCCGCGGAGGAGACGAAGCTGCCGCAGCGCGACATGCCGCGCGGCATCCTGGCCTCGCTGTTCATCTGCACCGTGCTCTACGTCGCCGTGTCGATCGTCGTCACCGGCATGCAGCACTACACCGAACTGTCCGTCAGCGCCCCGCTCGCCGACGCCTTCAAGGCCGTCGGACATCCCTTCTACGCGGGCGTCATCAGCTTCGGCGCCGCCGTCGGCCTCACCACGGTCTGCATGATCCTGCTGCTCGGCCAGACCCGGGTGTTCTTCGCGATGAGCCGCGACGGCCTGCTCCCGAGGTTCTTCTCCAAGACGCACCCGCGCTTCCACACCCCGTACCGCCCGACCATCCTGCTCGGCGTGATCATCGCCGTCGTCGCCGGGGTGACCAGCATCAACGAGCTCGCCACGCTGGTGAACATCGGTACGCTCTTCGCCTTCGTGGTCGTCGCCCTAGGCGTCATCGTGCTGCGCCGCACCCGCCCGGACCTGCACCGCGCCTTCCGCACGCCGTGGGTGCCGGCGGTCCCGATCGTGTCGGTGGCCGCCTCGGTCTGGCTGATGCTCAACCTGCCGGCCGAGACCTGGCTGCGGTTCGCGGTCTGGATGGTGATCGGCGTGGTCATCTACTTCGCGTACGGCCGCTCGCACAGCCGGGTGAACCGCGACCGGGTCTGACCCTCAGGCCCCCGGCCGCACCGTACGCGGCCCCGTGCACCGCGCCCCGTGCGCCTCGACCCGGCGGCGCAGCTCACGGTCGGCGGTGACCACGACGCAGGGGCGCGGCGCCGCCTGTGCCGCCAGCTCGGCGATCAGGTCGTCACCGCTGCCCGGGGCCGCCTCCACCCGCACCCCGGGCACCGGCGCGACGTCCCGGGCCCGCCCCTCCACCACCAGCACCAGGTCGACGGGTCCTGGCGTACCGGGCAGGCCGTCGGAGGCGTAGGGCACCAGCGAGTCGCGCAGCCGCTCTGCCGCGCCCCGCCGGTCGCGCCACCAGCCGTCCGGGACGGACCCGACGACATTGGCGGCGTCGACGATCACCAGGGGCAGCGGATTCGGCATGGGACCACCCTGTCATGTCCGGGGTGTGCCGAAGTGCCGCGCAAGCGGTGCGGACGCGGTGATTCCAAGGGTTCGAACGGTGATTCTATGATGGGTGCTCCCCGCCTTCCGGATGCCGGTCGTGACACAAAGCCGCAGATCGGGGGCGGACCATCACGGAAGGAAGACGCCACGACATGCGAGTCAGGTCGAGACGTGCCCAGGGGAGCGCCTCGGGCAAGGGCGACGATGCCCTGCGAGACGTCGAAAGCACCCGTGGGACCGGCGAGACCCCGGTCGACGGACACTGGCTCGTACGTGGCAAGGACGGCAGGCTCACCGCCTACGCCCGCGACGAGGACGGGCTCCTGCGCTGGACCGAGGAGCGCCCCGGCGGTCCCGGCTGGGAGGGCCCCGAGTTCTTCCCGGTGCCGGACCTGACCCACCTCGGCCTCGCCCAGGGCCCGGACGGCTACGTCCACTTCATCGGCCGCCGCGCGGTCCACGGCGACGAGGAGCAGCCGCAGGTCGACCTCGTGCACGCCATCCAGTACCAGACGGGCCGCCCGGTCACCGCGTGGCGGACCGTGGGCAATCCGTACAAGGACGGCGACGAGCGCGCCGCCCGCATCGGCCCGCCGGCCGCCGCCGTCGCCCCGACCGGCATGGTCCACGTCTTCGTGCGCAACGCCAACGGCGGCATGATGCTGCGCCGCGAGGCGAAGAACGGCAAGTGGGAGGGGTGGAAGGACCTCAGGGGCACCCTCGGCAAGGAGACGATGGCCGTCGCGGTCGCCGAGTCGGGCCGCATGGAGCTCCTGGTCCCCGGCACCAACAAGGCCATGCGGTGGGCCCAGGCCGAGCCGGGCGGCGCCTTCCAGAAGGGCGACAACCTCACCGTCAAGATCGCCGGCGGCGCGGTGAGCGTGCTGGAGACCGCGCCCGACCGCAACACCTTCTACTGGACCGACGCCTCCACCGGCACCCTGGTCGCCCACCGCCTGGACACCCCGCCCATCACGATCGGGGACACCCCGGCCGAGGGCCCGGTCGCCGTGCTCCGCGCCGAGCTGGACGACTACGACTGCACGGTGCTCGCCCACCGCACCCGCGACGGCCGCGTGCTGCTCGCGGCCTGCGGTACGGAGAACGAGGCGGGCGGCCTGTGGTGGGCGGCGACCGGCGAACGCACCTCGGCGCCCCCGGCGTTGGCGCTCGACGGCGAGGGGCGCGTGGTGCTCGCGATGATCGGCGAGCGCGGCGGGCTGTACGTGGCCCGGCAGAACGACGAGCCCGGGCTCGCGCTGGGACCGGCGCAGCGGGTGTGAAGCGTACGGCTCGGGTGGGACACATGCGCCCGGCCCGTGTGAGGTGACGCGTACGGCCCCGGGAGCGTTCCCGGGGCCGTTGACGTGTTGTCCGGTCAGCCCTGGCCGAGCGCCGGGGACTTCTTGGCGGACTCGGGGATCGGGCTGTCCTCGCGGATCGCCTTCCACAGGGCCTTCGCCCGCGACTCCACGGCCACGACGCGGTTGTGGTCGATCTTGTCGTACTCGACGGGGAGCATGATCGTCTCCATCGTGTCCGGGTTGACCCCGTTCATGGAGCGGGCGAACTTCGCGAGCGAGGTGAGCGAGGCCAGCTCGTCGTCGGTGGTCAGGGCCGCCGTGGCCGAGTTGGCGATCTTGTAGGCGCTCGTCGGGCTGCCCAGCAGGTCCTGGCTCTGGACCTCCTTGAGCAGCGCCATGAGGAACTGCTGCTGGAGGCCGATGCGGCTCAGGTCGGTGCCGTCGCTGAGGCTGTACCGGGTCCGGACGAACTTCAGGGACTCGGTGCCGTCGAACTTGTGCGGTCCGGCGTCGACGTTCAGCCCGGTCTTCTTGTCGTGGATGGGCTCCTTGACGTCGATGTTCACGCCGCCGATGGCGTCCACGAGCCCCTTGAACCCGGCGAAGTTGATCTCCAGGTAGTGGTCGATGCGCACCCCGGACATCTTCTCGACGGTCTTGACCACACACGCCGGACCGACCTGCGAGTAGACCGAGTTGAACATCACACGGTCCTTGCCCGCCACCGTGGAGCCGTCGCCCTTGGTGCAGTCGGGCCGGGTCACCAGGGTGTCGCGCGGGATGGACACGGCGACGGCCTTGTCACGGCCCTCCGGAATGTGCACGACGAGCGCCGTGTCGGACCGGGCCCCGCTGACCCCGGCCCCGCCGCCCAGCTCCTTGTTCTCCGCGCCGGCCCGCGAGTCGGACCCCAGGACCAGCAGGTTCTGCCCGCTGGTGGGCAGCTTCTCGGGACGGTCCTCGCCGAGCGCCTTGTTGATGTCGACGCCCTTGATGTTGCCGTTGAGGTGGCTCCAGAACCACCACGCGGTACCGCCTGCGGCGAGGACGAGCACCAGGGCCGAGACCAGGATCACCCGTCGTATGCGCTGGCCCCGCGTCCGGACACGCTTGCGCCCGCGGCGGCGGGGGGTCTCCGGGGAGCTCCCCTGGCCGGGGGTGGTGTCGTCTTGGCTCATCCTGAGTGAGTCCTCACAGCTTGTGGCCTGGTCAGGGCGCAGGTGATGGGGGTGGGACTCGGGTGGGGGGTGGAGCCGGTCCGCGTTTTCCCGGGATGAGAACTATAAACAGTCGATCAGGTGTACGTACGAAGGCTGTGGCGTAACTGTGACAGACCGGGCGGTCATCGCTCGTTTGTTCCGTTCCTGTCTATGATGTCTCGATTCCCTGGCCCCGTTGTGGGGGCCCGCTGCCCTGAAAGGTTGAGGACGAGCCATGCGGGGTGCCTCGCTGTACGGAACGGAGCGGCGGAACGCGCCCTCTGCCGATAGCGAGGGGGACCTCGGCCGCGTCGAGGGCGGTCCCTGGCTGCTTGCCGGACACGACGGCCGGCTCACCGTCTATCTGCACACCGGGGACGCGCTGCTCCGCTGGACGCAGGAGGCGGTCGGGGCTTCGCGCTGGTCGGGGCCGGACGCCCATCCGGTGAGGGACCTCACCAGCCTCACGGTGGCTCAGGGGCAGAATCGTTACGTCCACTTCATCGGGCGCCGGGTACGGCCGAAGGCCGACGGCAGGTCGGCCGTGGACATCGTGTGCGCCACCCAGTACCAGACCGGCCGGCCCGTCACCGAGTGGCGGTCGCTGGGCAACCCCTTCAAGGACCTCGAACGCTCCGAGCAGGTGGGCGTACCCAGCGCGGCCGTGGCGAACGGCGGCGCGCTGTACGTCTGCGTACCGACGGCCTGGGGCGGCGCGGCGCTGCGACGCGAGGACCGGAAAGGGCAGTGGGAGGCGTGGAAGGAGCTCGACATCGCCGGAGTCACCGACCGGCCGTCGCTCGCGGCGACGGCCGGCGGACTGGTCGAGCTGCTCGCCCCCACCCGTGCGGCGGCTCTCCACCTCCGCCAGAGCGGCCAGGGCGAGGGCCTGGTCCGGGGCTATGACGCCGGCGTCGTTCCGCTGCCCGGCAGCGCGACGGCTCTGGAGACCGCTCCGGGGCGCATGACGCACTACCTGACCGACGTCCGCGGCGCCGGAGTCGTCGCCTTCCGGCCCGGGAACTGGCCGATGCCGCTGGGCGGAACCCCGGGCGACGGCCGCATCGCGGCCGTGCGGGGGGCGGTGGACGGTTTCGACTGCACGGTGCTCGCCGTACGGGGAACGGACGGCTCGGTCCATCTGGGCGCCTGCTCCACTGAGGAGGAGCGGGGCGGAATGTGGTGGACCGACACCGGTACGACCGCCGTCGGTGACCCCTCGCTCGCTCTCGACGGATACGGACGGGTGGTCGTGGCCGTGGCCGGGGCCGACGGACGCCCCGTCCTCGCGCGGCAGACGGACGGGCCCGGTCTGACCCTGGGTGACTGGAGCCGGATATGAAAGCCCCTGCGGGGAACGGCCGTGTGGCCGTCGTAGCGGAGTGCGCGGCCGACGCCGCGCTGCTCGTCGCGGCCGAGGCGGCCGCCGGGCCGGAGATCGCGGTGATCTGTCTCCGGGACGACGGCGAAAAGGGGCGGGCCGCCCTGGACCGCGCGCTCGCCGATGCCGCCGCGCGGGGGTGCGAGGTGCGGGGGCGGCCCCGGATCGCCGACGGGTCCGGGGTCCCCGGAATCGTGAAGGAGCTGCGGGCCCTCCAGCCCCTGCGCATCCGCATCCCGGATCCTGATCCGATCCATCAGGGCTGGGATATGGACCGGAACCGCCCCGTGCACGACGAGCCGCCGGAGCGCGCCGCCGCCGCGCTGCTCGCGCTGGACGCCGCACGCCTCTTCCAGCGGGAATCGGCGACGCCCGTGCTGGTCGACTGCCGGCGTACGGAGGCGGCCACTCCGCAGCTGCCCGTCACCTCCTGTCCCCGCTACCCGGCCGTGACGGGGTGGCTGACCGAGGGGTTCGACGGCCGGGCGACCGCCTTCCTCCCTTCGGCGGCCGGTGTGCTGCGGTGGACTCAGCTGCGCCCGCACGGCGCCGACTGGGGCGGACCCGAACTCCTGCCGGGGCCGAGGCTGATGCCCGGACTCCGTGTCGTGCGCGACCTCTCGGGCTTCGCCCACCTCTTCGCGCTGCGGCGGACCGCGCGCTCGGACGGCGGGGAGAACGTGGAGATCGTCCACGCCGCCCAGTACCGCTCGGGGCATCCGCTCACTCCGTGGCATTCCCTCGGGAGCCCGAACACCGGGGACGCGTACAAGAGCCGCGAGGTCGGATTCCCGGCGGCCGGATTCGACGCTGCGGGCGGCGTCGTGGTCTTCGCGCGGAACTTCGGGCACAGCGTGAGCTACCGCGAGCAGCGGTCGGAGAGTGCCTGGACCCCCTGGCGCCACCTCTCGGGCCTGCGTGTCGCGGACGAAGTCGTGACCGTCACCATGCCCAAGGGCGACGTCCAGGTCTTCGCCCGGCTGCGGGACACCCCGGGCGTCGTCCGCTGGCACCGCCGCGGATACGACGCCGACTGGACCGAGGACCGCGCGGTGCCGTTCGCCCCCCGCCCCGGCTCCATGGCGTCGGGGCCCGAACCGGGCACGGTGGTCTTCCGCGATCTGCGGACGAACGAGCCGTGCGTCTGGCAGCTGGGGGCGCCTGCCCCGGTCCCCCTGGGGGCGGCCGACGGCGAGGGGCCGGTCACCGGGGTGCCCGGGGTCCGCGTCGACGGGTGGGACTACTCGCTCCTCGTACGCTCCGGGGCAGGTGGATCCTGCGAGGTCGGCGCCTTCGCGGAGGGGCGGCCCGACGCGGGCGTCTGGTGGAACGGACTGGCGGGGGAGGCCGTGCACGGGGTGCCCGCGGTGCTCCGGGACCGTACCGGAACGGTCACGGTCGCGACCCTGACGGAGGGGGCGCGACTCGCGGTATCTCACCGAGAGTCACACGCCGAGGGCTTCACCTTTGGATCTTGGTACTCAGCGTGATATTGACGATCGCCGCCGATCGCCCCGCTGATCGCTGACGATCAATTATGGTTGGGGCTGGATCAAGTTTTGATAAGGTCTGCAAGCCTTCTTGTGAGGGACCCGTGTGCATGTTGTGAACATGAAGGCACCTTCACGTTGAACGCGTCGGCGGGCCTGTTCGCTGTCGTTCTCGTGACTGAGGGGTTATGGCCAAACTGTCCCTGCGCGCTGTCCAGAAGCTGACATGCAAGAAGCGCGACGCTTGGTGGACGGTGGTCCTGGTCGACCCCGTCGCGACCCGGATGCTCATCGTCATGGCCCGGTTCCGCTTCATCACGCCCAACCGCGTGACCTGGGCCGCGCTGTTCGTGGGGCTCGGTTCGGCCGCGATGTTCCTCAGGGGCGACACACAGTCCCTCATCATCGGAGCCGCGCTCTACCACCTGAGCTTCATCTTCGACTGCATCGACGGCAAGCTGGCGCGCCTCAAGGGCAATGGCACCGTGTTCGGCGGCTGGCTGGACTATGTCTTCGACCGCATTCGCGTGCTCTTCTGCGCCTTGGCCCTGATGGGCGGTCAGTACCTGCGCACCGAGGACGAGCGTTTTCTGCTGGCGGCGCTGCTCGTCGTCTTCCTCGACATGCTCCGTTACGTGGACGCCCTCCAGATCTACAAGATGCGCATGTCGATGCGCTCCAAGATCGAGAAGGTCACCCGCGAGAAGCAGGAGGCCGAACTCGCCGCGGCCGAGGCCGTGCAGGGGACGGCGGAGGAGCCGGCCGCCCCGAAGATCCAGTTCATGGAAGACCTGCTGCGCGAGAACCCCGAGGCAGAGGCTCAGACCCTCAAGGAGCAGGCCACCGCCGGGAACGTCGTGGACCTCCACGCACAGTTCCGCCACCGCTTCCCCTGGTACCAGCGGTTCCGCCAGGCTCTGCTCCGCAGCCGGATCAGGCCGCACCTCATCAGCGGCATCGAGTTCCAGATGTTCATCTTCATCGTCGGCCCGCTCATCGGCCGGATCCTGGCGGTCACCCTGATATCCGCGGTGCTGCTCGGCATCTTCGAGCTGGTCATCATGTACAAGTTCTGGCTCTCCACCCGTGACTTCACCGCCGTCATGGAGGAGCTGAGCGTCACCCCCACCCAGGCCGGCACCATCGCACCCCATCTGCACCGCGGCCGGCACCGCCGGGGCGAGCAGGAAGCCCTCCTGGCCGACCAGCGGCTCATCGACCCGCAGCCCGACGAGGACCCGTTCTTCCAGCCGTACCCCGAGCCCTACACATCGCAGGAGACGGGCGGCTGGGAGGAGGGCCACACCCTCCGCCTCCAGGTGCCGGGCGGGTCACTCGGTGCACGCCCCTCCTCCCTGCCGCAGCAGCGCCGGTACCCGGGTGAGCGAGAGAGCGTCCGATGAAGAACGAACGGGACACGCCCGATGTCTGGGTGACGGTGGTCATACCGGCCTACAACGCCGCGACGACGATCGGCAAGGCCGTCCAGTCCGCCGTCAACCAGACGTACGAGCTGGTCGAGGTCGTGGTCGTGGACGACGCCTCGACGGACAACACCCTCGACGTCGTCAAGAACTTCGCCGGCCACAACCCGCGGGTGCGGGTCCTGCGCCGAGGCCAGAACAGCGGCGGAGTGGGCGCGCCGCGCAACATGGGCATCGCCCAGGCCGCCGGCCGCTACGTGATGTTCCTCGACGCCGACGACGAGCTGCCCCCGAGAGCCTGCGAGCTGTTGCTCGCCAGCGCTCTGGAGACCGGCAGCGACATCACCGCGGGCAAGGCCATCAGGGTCAACCGGGCCACCGGTGACAGCCAGGCATGGGCTCCCGAGGTCTTCGCCCTGGGGCGCACCGTCCCCAACCTGGTGGAATTCCCGCTGATGCTCACCGACCCCATCGCGGCGGCGAAGCTCTACCGGGTGGAATTCCTCCGGTCGCAGGGCGTCTTCTTCCCCGAAGGGGTCTTCTACGAGGACACCTACTTCTCCACCGTGGCCGGCTGCCTCGCCGACGGGATCACCATCATCACCGACCCCGTCTACCGGTGGATGTGGGAGTCCGAAGGGGCCTCGATCACCGGCCGCACCGGTGAGCTGCGCAGCATCACGGACCGCGTCGCGGTGCACCGTGCCACCGACGCGTTCCTCCTGGACCGCGGACTGTGGCAGCTCAAGGTGCGCAAGGACTCCAAGTTCCTCGCCCACGACCTCCGGCTGTACATGAGGGCGCTCGCCGAAGGCGGTCCGGACTTCCAGCAGGGCTTCGCGCAGATAGCGAGCAACTACCTCTTCTCCATCAGTGAGGAGGCGTTCGAGCTCTGCGATCCCGTGGACCGGGTCCGTGCCTTCTTCCTCATGTACCAGGAGATCGAGGCGGCCCTCACCACGCTGGACTACGCGCAGCGCAAGAGCATGCTGTCTTCCTTCCTGGTCGAGGAGGAGGGGCGCGTCTACTGGTCGGGCGACCACCTGCATCTGCCGGAGGCGCGGCGGATGCTCGACGTGACGGAGCTCGGGCTCTCGACCGCGAACCTCTCCCAGGTCCCGCTCTTCGCCCAGCTCGACCAGTGGTCCGTCACGGACGGGAGACTGAGCTTCGAAGGCAGCCTCGTCAACCGCTTCGGGCGCATCGGCTCCGGCGACGACCTCAAGCTCACGCTGGCCGTCCGCAACCGGCACACCAAGCGCGACCTCACCGCTCCCGTCCCGGGGACGGCCGTCGAAATCGGCGAGCGGCTCGTCGGCTTCCGGGGGACGGCGGAGCTGGAGTCCCTGCTGGGCAAGGACTTCTCCGACAGCACCGTCTGGAACGTCTCCGTCATCGTGGAGTGGAAGCGGTCCCGGTCCCGGTCCCCGCTCAACGTACGGGACACCGACCTCTCCGCGTTCACCTTCCGGGCCCACGGCCAGGACCTGGAGGGGTACCGCACGGTCAGCGGCAACCTCGCGCTGCGGTGCGCCGTCGACGGGGGCCGCACCTTCGACGCCGAGCAGAGCGACCCGACCGCCCCGTGGATGTGGTGGCGCGACAGCGTCTCCGCGCCGCTCCCGCACGCGCCGGACCTGTACGAGCTGGCCGTCGTGGTGCCCTGCTACAACGTCGAGAAGTACATCGACGACTGCCTCGGCTCCATCGCCGCCCAGCGCGGGTTCGCGAGCACCCAGGTGATCCTCGTGGACGACGGCGCCACCGACGACACGTCGAGGATGCTGGACCACTTCGCCTCGTTCTACGCCAACGTGGTCGTCGTCCACCAGAAGAACGGCGGCCTCGGCAACGCCCGCAACAACGGGCTCGACATGGTGACCGCCCCGTACGTCACCTTCCTGGACTCCGACGACATCCTCGGCGAGGACGCGCTGGCCGCGATGCTCCAGGCCGCCCGGCGCGACGGCTCGGACGTGGTGGTCGGCGACCTCGTCAACTTCCCGGACCGGCCCTACGGCCCCTGGAAGAAGTACTTCGGCGAGGGCGACCGCGTCGTCCAGGACTTCGCGGAGCTGCCCGACCTGATCTTCAGCGGTTCGGCCTGCAACAAGCTGTTCAGCACCCGCCTGCTGCGCGAGCTCGGCCTGCGCTTCGGGGAGGGCGTCCACTTCGAGGACGCGTGGCTGACGCTGCCCGCCATGCTGCGCGCCCGGGCCATCAGCGTGGTGGACCGGCCCGTCTACTACTACCGCGGACGCCCCGACGGCTCGTCCATCATGGACTCCCTGTGGAGTAAGCCGGCGAACTACTGGGACCACCTCAAGCTGAACCAGTTCCTGCTCGAAGTGTCGCGCGGTGAGTCACCGGAGATCCGCAGGATGTTCCACCGGTACGTCACGCGTACCTACAAGGGCTTCCTCTGCAACGCCCGCAACATGATGGGCCGGTCCCAGCTCGAAGAGATCTTCCCCGGACTGCGGGCGCACTACGCGGACATCCCGGACGAGGTGATCGACGAGTTCGTCACCAACCCCGCCCAGCAGCTCGACCACTACGCGGCGAAGACCGGCAACTTCGAGCTGTTCGTCTCGCCCGAGAGCGTGCTGGACAACGTGCCGCTGGCCGTCCACATGGACGGCAAGGGCTTCTTCCGCATGTTCGGCGGGCCAGCGAACCAGTCGAGCTCCGCCCGGGTCAAGGACCCCAACGTCGTCGTGGAGTCCGTGCGCTCGCGCGGCTCCGTCCTGGTGGTCGAGGGCTGCATGTCCTTCCCGGGCCTGAACATCGACTCGAAGTTCGTCAACCGCCTGGAATTCGTGCACCAGACGTCCGTCGAGAAGATCGTCGTCCCGCTGCGCCAGATCTACCGGCGCGACCTCAGCAACGCGAGGAACGGCAAGGACGTCTACGCCGGCTGGTACGCCGAGATCCCGCTGGAGAAGCTGGCCGAAGGGGGATTCAAGGCGGGCGACTTCCGGCTGCGCGTCCATTCCCCCGACGGCGCGCGTCACCGCAACGTCGTGATGAAGGCCCGGCTGCCCCTGCACCGCCTCAAGGGCATCGGCGAGATCGGCCGGCACTCGTACATGCTCACCATCGGTGACGGCGACTCCCTGCACTTCAGGCTGATCGGCCGCACCCCACTGGCCCGCGCGAAGCAGATCCTCTGGCGGACCGCGCGCGAGATCAGGATCATGAAGCGGCGCAACCCCGGGTGGCGGATGAGGCTGGCCTACTGGCTGACCTACCCCCTGCTGCACTCCCGCGAGATATGGGTGATCGGCGAGCGGTCCGACACCGCCCAGGACAACTCGTACCACTTCTTCAAGTGGATCAGGCAGAACCGCAAGCGGTGCAACGCCTACTACGTCATCGACGGCGATTCCCCGGACCTCGCCAAGGTGAGCCCGTACGGCAATGTGCTGAAGCTCGGCTCGTGGAAGCACCGGATGTACCTGCTCCACGCCACCAAGCTCATCGGGGCGTACGACTCCGAGTCCTATCTGGTACCGCAGGGATACCGGAAGGCCCTGTACCTGCACCGGTTCGGTGAGCTGATCCGATACCAGCGGATATTCCTCCAGCACGGCATCACGTACAACGACGTGACCAGCGGTGCGTCGCAGTGGATCACCAGCTACGACATGATCATCACGGGTGGACGCCAGGAACGGGAGTTCTTCGCCGAGGAGGCGGGCTACGGGGAGCGTGCCGTCCTCGCGGGGTTCACCCGCTTCGACGCCCTGGACAAGGAGCCGAGGCAGCGCCCTCGCATCCTGCTCATGCCCACCTGGCGCCAGTGGATCGTGACCGCCTCGTACAAGAAGGGCGCGGGCCCGGCGAAGACCTCGTTCACGCAGTCCGAGTACTTCCGGTTCTACCGCGCGCTCCTGTCCGACCCCCGGCTGGCGCAGGCGCTGGACCGGTTCGGCGTGGACCTGGAGTTCTTCCCGCACTACGAGATCCGCCCGTATCTGCATCACTTCCAGCTGGACTCGCCGTCCATCATCGTGGCCGATCCGCAGTCGCGTAACGTCCAGCAGGCCATGAAGGAATGCTCGCTGATGGTGACGGACTACTCCTCCGTCTTCTTCGACGTCGCCTACATGGACACGCCGATCGTCTACGTCCCCTTCGACGAGGAGGACTTCTACGGCCGGCATTACAAGCGCGGGTACTTCAACCTGTCGGCGGACGGCTTCGGTCCGGTGTGCCGCACGGTGGACGAGGCCGTGGAGGAGATCATCGCCTCGATCAGGAACCGGTTCGTCGTGCAGTCGCCGTACCGCGAACGGGCCGAACAGTTCTTCGCCCACCGGGACCACGGCAACTGCGAGCGGGTCTTCGAGGCGATCGACAGCCTGGGAACCGCCGGTGCGAGTGAGCTCGCCCCTCCGGGGCCGACCGTTCCGGAGCACGTGCGGCAGACGGAGAGGGTGTGGGCAAGTGCTGCATGAGAACGGCGCGGGCGCCGAGGCCGCCTGCCGTATCTTCATCGCCGGTGACTCGACATCGGTCGCGCGGGAGATGAGCCGGGCGCCGATGACGGGCTGGGGGCAGGTGCTCCCGCTCTTCTTCGACCGCCGGATCGAGGTGGTGAACTGCGCCCGCGCGGGTGCCAGTTCCCGTACGTTCAGCGAACGCGGCAGGCTCGACTGGATTCTCCAGAACATCCGGCCCGGCGACTACATGCTGATCTCGTTCGGCATCAACGACGCCAAGCCCGAAAAATGGCTGAGGACCGAGGCGTTCGGCGACTTCCGCACCTACCTCCGCCACTTCGTGGACGGCGCCCGCTCCCGCAACGCGCACCCCGTGCTGGTGAGCACGCACGAGCGGAACACCCACGACGCGCACGGAAATCTGCCGCGGGAGCACGTGGAGTACGCCATGGCGATGAGCGACGTCGCCGCGGAGACCAGCACGCCCTACATCGACCTGTACCACCAGAGCCTCTCCTGGTGGTCGGAGCTGGGCGACGAGGGCACCCGCTCCTTCTTCATCCACCTCGGGCCGGGGGAGCACCCCAACTACCCCGAGGGGTTCGATGATCCCGGGCACTTGGTCCCGGCCGGGGCCATCGCCTGCGCCAGGTTCGTCGCCTACTCACTGGTGGCGCAGCAGATCATCCCGGCGAACTGGACCGTCGACCTCGATCGGCAGGACTTCCCGCCCTCCGCGGTGACCTGGTTGGACGACGAGGCGCACGCGGCCCTGACCCATGCCCGGACCTCCGGCGCGGGAGCGGAACTGTGACGGACGTACGGCACATGTACCCGATAGCCCGGCTGCGGAGCGTCCAGCCCGGCCGATCGGAGATCGTCTGCACGGTGGAGCTGCACGGGGACAAGGACCCCGCGCTTCCCCTGCGGCCGGGCGAGACGGTCGAGTTCGAGTTCAAGGTCATCCCCGAGGGCCCGGGGTCGCGCTACTACGGCTATCTGATGGTGGAGTCCTTCAGCGAGGCCGCGGCGATCGAGCGGGCCGCCGGCATGAGCCTGCTCGCGGTGGGCGACCGTTATGCCACCTCGACGGTCTCGGGGGAGGTGCGCACGGCCCGGTTCGCGCTCACGGTGCACGAGAACGTGCCGCGCCACGCCTTCCTCGTCCCCCAGTTGCGCGCGGGCATCATCGCCGACGGCGGCAGCAGCCTCACGGCGAGCACGCGGTCGGTCAAGCAGCTCGGCTACCGGATCGCCCCCCTCCCGCCCCAGGGGCGGAAGCTCATGGTGCCGCCGGGATACCGAGGTGCGCTCAACGGGCTGACGGACGGGCTCGGCGAGGGGGTGCGGCTCGTCGGCGTCGGCCCCGCCCGGTTCGGAGAGACCTCCGTGACTCCGGACGGGTTGGTGACCTACAGCCCGGTCGCCGGCTTCGCCGGCTACGACTCATTTGACTACGTGCTCGCCGATCCGGCGGAACGGCTCACGCGCGCGCAGGTCACCGTCTACGTGGGCGACCTGACCATGACACCGGGCGTGATCGCGGGCTGAGGCCCGCGGCGCGCGTACCGGCGTGCTCCCCTCGCCGACCGGAACGAGGACCGCCGAGTGACTACCAGAGGGGCGGCCGGCATGAGCCGTACGGGCGCGTACGCCCTGGCCGCCTGCCTGCTGCTGTCCTCCTGCGCCCCGGGCGGCAGCGGGACCGGCGACGAGGGCGCGGCGCCGCACGCGGGCAGCCTCCGTCCATCGGTGCCGGCCGGGGCCGAACTGACCCGGTCCACCCGCAGGCTCGCCGACGGAAGCCCGGTCCGGGTCAGCGCGATCACCGTGTCCCCCGACGCGTCGCTGCGCGTGGAGGGGGTGCACGGCACCTCCCTCGCCCGCTCGGAGACCGTGCGCGCAATGGCCGGAACGGCGGGCGCCTGGGCGGCGGTGAACGGTTCCTTCTTCGACATCCGCAGCGGGCCCGCGTTCAGCGGCTACGAGGGGGACCCGCTCGGCGTCTACGTGTCGAGGGGCGGCCTGCTGAGCGAGGCGGCCGACGGACGGACCGCCCTGATCCTCGGCGGAGGGGCGGCCAGGCCCCGGATCGGCGAAGTCACCTCGTCCTCCTCCCTGACCGCCTCCGACGGCGCGCACCGGGAGCTGGACGGGATCAACCGGGCGCCCGGACGCATCGTGGGATGCGGGGGAGTGGGCGGCGACCGGCTCGCCCGAACCGGCGAACCCATGTCGGCCCCCGCGCACAACCAGCTGTGCGTGGACGAGGACGAGATCGTGGCCTTCACGGGCGAGTGGGGCGCCCCGACCCCGAAGGGCGGCGTCGACAGTGCGGAGGCGCTCCTGGACCGCGCCGGACGGGTGACGGCGCTGCGGGCGCCCGCCGGAGGACCCGTCCCCCGGGGCGCACGCGTCCTGAGCGGCACGGGCAAGGGCGCGGCCTGGCTCAGGTCGCACGCCCGGCCGGGGGCACACGTGAACCTGACGTCCGAGGTCCGCGACAGCCGGGGCGTCCAGCTGTCCGGTGCGGAGACCTCGGTGGTCGGGGCCGGCCCCGCACTCGTCCGCGACGGCCGCCGCTGGATCAACGGCGAGGCAAACGGCCTGACCCGGGCGGCGCTCGCCCAGCGGGAGCCCAGAACCGCGGCGGGCGTCACGGCGGACGGCACGCTGCTGCTGGTGACCTTCGACGGGCGGCAGCCAGGCGTCAGCGTCGGCGTTTCCATGCCGGAAGCGGCGGACATCATGATCGCACTGGGCGCGACGGACGCCGTCAACCTGGACGGGGGCGGATCGACCACCATGGTGGTCGACGGCGAGGTGTGGAACAGGCCGACCGACTCCCCGGGCGGCGCGCGGACCGAACGGGCGGTGGCCACCGCCCTGGCGGTGATCGCCGAATGAACCGCGGCCCGGCACACGTGTGCCGGGCCGCGATCAGCTCAGTGAGCCTGTTACGCCGGAACGCTGGCCACGCCCGCCGCCAGGAACTTCTTCCCGTTCACGCGCTCCGAGACGCCCTCGCGGTCCAGGTACGGCGTGATGCCGCCCAGGTGGAAGGGCCAGCCGGCGCCCGTGATCAGACAGAGGTCGATGTCCTGGGCCTCGGCCACGACGCCCTCGTCCAGCATCAGGCCGATCTCCTGGGCGACCGCGTCCAGGACGCGGTCGCGGACCTGCTCCTCGGTCAGGACGGTGTCGCCCTGCTTGAGGAGGGCGGCGACCTCGGGGTCGAGGACCGGCGCACCCGAGTCGTAGACGTAGAAGCCGCGCTTGCCGGCCTTGACGACCGCCGCCAGGTTCTCGGAGACGGTGAAGCGCTCCGGGAAGGCGCGGTTCAGGGTCTCGGAGACGTGCAGGCCGATCGCCGGGCCGACCAGCTCCAGGAGCACCAGCGGGGACATCGGCAGGCCGAGCGGCTCGATGGCCTTCTCCGCGGTCTCGACCGGGGTGCCCTCGTCGATGACGTTCTGGATCTCGCCCATGAAGCGGGTGAGGATGCGGTTGACGACGAACGCCGGGGCGTCCTTCACCAGCACCGCGGTCTTCTTCAGCTTGCGGGCCACACCGAAGGCGGTGGCCAGCGAGGCGTCGTCCGTCCGCTCGCCGCGCACGATCTCCAGGAGCGGGAGGATCGCGACCGGGTTGAAGAAGTGGAAGCCGACGACCCGCTCGGGGTTCTTCAGCTTCGACGCCATCTCGGTGACCGAGAGGGACGAGGTGTTGGTGGCGAGGATCGCGTGCGCCGGGGCGACCGCCTCGACCTCCGCGAACACCTGCTGCTTGACGCCGATCTCCTCGAAGACCGCCTCGATGATGAAGTCGGCGTCGGAGAAGCCCTCCGCCTTGTCCAGCACACCGGAGACCAGGGCCTTCAGGCGGTTGGCCTTGTCCTGGTTGACGCGGCCCTTGCCGAGCAGCTTCTCGATCTCGGCGTGGACGTAGCCCACACCCTTGTCGACGCGCTCCTGGTCGATGTCGGTCAGCACGACCGGCACCTCCAGGCGGCGCAGGAAGAGCAGGGCGAGCTGGCTGGCCATCAGGCCCGCGCCCACCACGCCGACCTTGGTGACCGGGCGCGCCAGGTTCTTGTCCGGGGCCCCGGCCGGGCGCTTGGCGCGCTTCTGGACCAGGTTGAAGGAGTAGATCCCGGACCGCAGCTCGCCGCCCATGATCAGGTCCGCCAGGGCCTGGTCCTCGCGGTCGAAGCCGGCGGACAGGTCGCCGTCCTTGGCCGCGGCGACGATCTCCAGCGCGCGGTACGCGGCCGGGGCCGCACCGTGCACCTTGGAGTCGGCGATGGCCCGGCCGCGCGCGACGGCCTGGTCCCAGGCGTCCCCGCGGTCGATCTCGGGGCGCTCGACGGCGACCGTGCCGTTGAGCACGTCGGCGGTCCAGACGAGGGACCGCTCCAGGAAGTCCGCGCCCTCGAAGAGCGCGTCCGCGATGCCGAGCTCGAAGACCTGCTTGCCCTTGAGCTGGCGGTTCTGGTTCAGCGAGTTCTCGATGATCACCGAGACCGCGCGGTCGGCGCCGATCAGGTTCGGCAGCAGCACGCAGCCGCCCCAGCCGGGGACCAGACCGAGGAAGACCTCGGGCAGCGAGAACGCCGGCAGCGCCTTGGAGACGGTGCGGTACGTGCAGTGCAGCCCGACCTCGACACCGCCGCCCATCGCCGCGCCGTTGTAGTACGCGAACGTGGGTACCGCCAGACCCGAGAGCCGGCGGAAGACGTCGTGGCCGCCCTTGCCGATGGCCAGCGCGTCCTTGTGCTCCTTGAGCAGCTCGACGCCCTTGAGGTCGGCGCCGACCGCGAAGATGAACGGCTTGCCGGTGATGCCGACGCCGGTGATCGCGCCGTCGGCGGCCTCCTTCTCGACCTGGTCGATCGCGGCGTCGAGGTTCGCCAGCGACTGCGGTCCGAAGGTGGTCGGCTTGGTGTGGTCCAGGCCGTTGTCCAGCGTGATGAGGGCGAAGCGCCCCGCACCGGCCGGCAGGTCCAGGTGGCGTACGTGCGCCTGGGTGACGACCTCGTCCGGGAACAGCTCGGCCGCACCCTTCAGAAGCTCGGTGGTGGTGCTCACTTGTCGCCTCCGGCGTTCTCGAAGTGCGGGTTCTCCCAGACGACCGTGGCGCCCATGCCGAAGCCGACGCACATGGTCGTGAGGCCGTAGCGGACCTCGGGGTGCTCCTCGAACTGGCGGGCCAGCTGGGTCATCAGCCGGACGCCCGAGGAGGCCAGCGGGTGACCGTAGGCGATCGCGCCGCCGTACTGGTTGACGCGGGCGTCGTCGTCGGCGATGCCGTAGTGCTCCAGGAAGGCCAGCACCTGTACGGCGAACGCCTCGTTGATCTCGAAGAGACCGATGTCCGAGATGGACAGCTCGGCCTGCGCGAGGGCCTTCTCGGTGGCCGGGATCGGCCCGTAGCCCATGACCTCCGGCTCGACGCCCGCGAAGGCGTACGAGACGAGGCGCATCTTGACCGGGAGGCCCAGCTCGCGGGCGACGTCCTCGGCGGCGAGCAGCGAGGCGGTGGCGCCGTCGTTGAGACCCGCGGCGTTACCGGCCGTGACGCGGCCGTGGGGGCGGAACGGGGTCTTCAGGCCGGCCAGGGACTCCATGGTGGTGCCCGGGCGCATCGGCTCGTCGGCGGTGACCAGGCCCCAGCCGGTCTCACCGGCCTCCGCGTTCGTGCGGCGCACCGAGACGGGCACCAGGTCCTGCTGGATCTTGCCGTTGGCGTACGCCTTGGCGGCCTTCTCCTGCGACCGCACCGCGTAGGCGTCGGCGCGCTCCTTGGTGATCGTGGGGTACCGGTCGTGCAGGTTCTCCGCGGTCATGCCCATGAAGAGGGCGGACTCGTCGACCAGCTTCTCCGACACGAACCGCGGGTTCGGGTCGACGCCCTCGCCCATCGGGTGGCGGCCCATGTGCTCGACACCGCCGGCGACGACGACGTCGTACGCGCCGAAGGCGATGGAGCCTGCCGTCGAGGTGACGGCGGTCAGGGCGCCCGCACACATGCGGTCGATGGAGTAGCCCGGGACGGACTGCGGCAGACCCGCAAGGATGCCGGCGGTGCGGCCGAGGGTCAGACCCTGGTCGCCGATCTGCGTGGTCGCGGCGATGGCGACCTCGTCGATCTTCTTGGGGTCCAGGTCCGGGTTGCGGCGCAGCAGCTCCCGGATGGCCTTCACGACGAGATCGTCGGCGCGGGTCTCGTGGTAGATGCCCTTCGGGCCCGCCTTGCCGAACGGGGTGCGGACGCCGTCTACGAAGACGACGTCCCGGATGGTGCGAGGCACGATGGCTCTCCTCCAGGGTGCGGGATGGCACTGCTGCGGGGCGCGCCCGGAGGCACGCCGCTCCGGTCATGCTACTTGCGGGTAACCAGACTGCCCACCCCCTGGTGCCGGAGCGGCGAAGGTCACACGCGGAAACTGCCCGGAGAGCGCCCCTCCGCACACGGCGAATGGCCCGGACGGACTCGTTTTCGAGTCCGTCCGGGCCATTCGCGAGCCGAGCGGGGCGGCGCGGAACCTGGCGTGATTACGCCCCTGTCCTATGCCGTACGAGGGCCATGCGCCGTCACGAGGGCTGCGTCAGCGCCCGGTACAGCAGCGGGGCCACCTGCTCGATCTGCCAGTGCCGCGCGCCGTACCCGGCGAGCGCCGACTCCACCGTCTCCGGCGTCGGGTTCTTCGGCGGCTCCCAGCAGACCCGCCGCACCGTGTCCGGAGTGATCAGGTTCTCCTGCGGCAGGTGCAGCCGCTCCGCCAGCGCGGACACCGCGGCGCGGGCCGCCGAGAGCCGGGCGGCGGCGGCCGGGTCCTTGTCGGCCCAGGCGCGCGGCGGCGGAGGTCCCGCGAGGGCCTGGCCGGGCTGCGGCAGCTCCGTGTCGGGCAGCGCCTTGGCCCGGTCCACGGCGGCCTGCCACTGCTCCAGCTGGCGCCGGCCCATGCGCGGACCGAAGCCGGTGAGGGCGGTCAGCGCCTGCGTGTTGGCCGGAAGCGAGAGCGCGGCCTCGATGATCGCCGCGTCCCCGAGCACCTTGCCGGGCGAGACGTCGCGCCGCCGGGCGATCTGGTCCCGGGCGGTCCACAGCTCCCGGACGACCGCCATCTGGCGGCGGCGGCGGACCTTGTGCATCCCGGAGGTGCGGCGCCACGGGTCCTGGCGCGGGGGAGCGGGGGGCGCCGAGGCGATGGCGGAGAACTCCTCCTGGGCCCATTCCAGCTTGCCCTGCCGGTCGAGCTCGTCCTCCAGCGCGTTGCGCAGGTCGATGAGGAGCTCGACGTCGAGCGCGGCGTAACGCAGCCAGGGCTCGGGCAGCGGGCGGGTGGACCAGTCGACGGCGGAGTGGCCCTTCTCCAGCGAGTAGCCGAGGACGTTCTCGACCATGGCGCCGAGGCCGACGCGCGGGAAGCCGGCCAGCCGTCCGGCGAGCTCGGTGTCGAAGAGCCCGGTCGGCGTCATCCCTATCTCGCGCAGACAGGGCAGGTCCTGCGTCGCCGCGTGCAGGATCCACTCGGTGCCGCGCAGGGCCTCGCCGAGCCCGGACAGGTCGGGGCAGCCGACGGGGTCGACGAGCGCGCTGCCCGCCCCGTCACGGCGCAGCTGGACCAGGTAGGCGCGCTGGCCGTAGCGGTAGCCGGACGCCCGCTCGGCGTCCACGGCCACCGGGCCCGAGCCCGCGGCGAATGCGGCGATCACCCCGGCCAGGGCGTCGTCGGACGCCACCACCGGCGGAATGCCCTCGCGCGGTTCGAGCAAGGGGATCGGCGCCGGGGCGACGTCGTCCGGGGGAGCGCCCCCGGTGGTTCGCAGTGATGTGTCTGCTGCGGTCTCTTGGGCGTCGGTCACGTGTCAAGGGTATCTGTGTGTGCGCGGCGCCTGCCGACGGAACGTTCCGTCGGCAGGCGCCGATGCACGTAATCCAGCCGGTTCCGTACGCCGTGCACCGGCCGGGGCGGGGAATCAGTGGATGATGCCCGTCCGCAGGGCCACCGCGACCATTCCGGCGCGGTCGCCGGTGCCCAGCTTGCGGGCGATGCGGGCGAGGTGGCTCTTCACGGTCAGGGCGGAAAGGCCCATGGAGACACCGATGGCCTTGTTGGACTGGCCCTCGGCGACGAGCCGCAGGACCTCCACCTCGCGGCCGGACAGTTCGCGGTAGCCGCCCGGGTGGCTCGGGGTGCCGGGGGGCCGGCGGTGCATACGGGCGGCGGTGGCGCCGATGGGGGCGACGCCGGGACGGGCCGGGTGGCCGATGTTGGTACGGGTGCCGGTGACGACGTAGCCCTTGACGCCGCCCGCGAGGGCGTTGCGCACGGCACCGATGTCGTCGGCGGCGGACAGGGCGAGACCGTTGGGCCAGCCGGCGGCTCGGGTTTCGGACAGCAGGGTCAGCCCGGAACCGTCGGGCAGGTGGACGTCGGCTACGCAGATGTCGCGCGGGTTGCCGACGCGGGGACGGGCCTCCGCGATGGACGACGCCTCGATGACGTCACGAACTCCGAGGGCCCACAGATGACGGGTCACGGTGGAACGGACGCGCGGGTCGGCCACGACGACCATGGCCGTCGGCTTGTTCGGGCGGTAGGCGACCAGGCTTGCGGGCTGCTCGAGGAGAACGGACACCAGGCCTCCTGGGGAGTGGCGGGACGGGCCGGCTCGGGGATGAAGCCGGGGCGAACCGTGCTTGAAGGGTCATTGACTCCTTCGGCAGCAGACCCCTGCTCCTTTAGGGGAAGATCACGATTTGTTGAGTAACAATTCGGGCAAATGGGGTTCTCGATCGATTCCTGAGAGCGTTTTCCGCTGGCCGAAAGTGATCGCATGACGCGGTGTCACGGAAAATCGCACGACCCGGCGGCACGAAAAACGGGGCGGCCCGGAGGCCGCCCCGCTCGTCCCGCTCACGGCAGGGACTACGGCCCCTGCGGCCCCCGGCGCTGTGGGAGCGTGACCACCGCCGCGTCGAGAGGGCCCGACGGCGGCAGGCCCGCGATCTGGCAGAGCAGGTCGCCCCAGGCGACCAGGTGCGCCGCCGCGTCCGGTGCCCCGCCCAGCCCCTCGCGCGGGGTCCAGGAGGCCCGGATCTCGATCTGCGTAGCGGGGCGCCGGGTCTCCAGCGCGCCGAAGTAGTGCGAGCCCGCCATCGTGACCGTCCCGCCCGCCTCCCCGTAGAACAGGCCGCGGGCCTCCAGCGCGCCGGTCAGCCAGGACCAGCAGACCTCGGGGAGCAGCGGGTCGGCGGCCATCTCCGGCTCCAGCTCGGCGCGGACCAGGGTGACGAGCCGGAAGGCGCCCTGCCACGCCTCGTGGCCGGCCGGGTCGTGGAGCAGGACGAGCCGCCCGTCGGCGAGGTCGTCCTCGCCGTCGACGACCGCCGCCTCCAGCGCGTACGCGTGCGGGGCGAGCCGCTTCGGCGGCCGGGTCGGCTCCACCTCCAGCTCGGGACGCAGCCGCGCCGCGCGCAGCGCGTCCACCGCCGAACGGAACGCGGGCGGGACGGCACCACCCTCCGCGCCCTCCGTGCCGTCAGCGCCATCGGATTGACCGGAGATGTGTCCCTGAGCCGCAGCCATGCGGGGAAGAGTAGGCGGAACGGGAGCTCTGCGCGCGGAAGGACACCCGTGCGGGGCCGGGCTCGTTGCCCACGCGTGCGAAGATTCTGTGCGTGAGTGCCAACGACCGCCCCTCCGGGCCGCAGACGAAGACTTCCGCCACCTATGACTCGGCGTTCCTCAAGGCGTGCCGGCGCGAGCCGGTCCCGCACACGCCGATCTGGTTCATGCGCCAGGCGGGACGGTCGCTGCCCGAGTACCTGAAGGTGCGCGAAGGCATCCCGATGCTTGAGTCCTGCACGATGCCGGAGCTCGTCGCCGAGATCACGATGCAGCCCGTACGCCGGCACAAGGTCGACGCCGCCGTCTACTACAGCGACATCGTCGTCCCGCTCAAGGCGATCGGCATCGACCTCGACATCAAGCCCGGCGTCGGCCCCGTGATCGCCGAGCCGATCCGCACCCGCGCCGACCTCGCCCGGCTGCGCGACCTGACCCCGGAGGACGTCCCGTACGTCACCGAGGCCGTCCGGCTGCTCACCGCCGAGCTGGGGGAGACCCCGCTGATCGGCTTCGCGGGTGCGCCGTTCACCCTCGCGAGCTACCTCGTGGAGGGCGGGCCCTCCCGCAACCACGAGCACACCAAGGCCATGATGTACGGCGACCCGGAGCTCTGGGCCGACCTGCTCGACCGGCTCGCCGAGATCACCGGCGCCTTCCTCAAGGTCCAGATCGAGGCGGGCGCCTCGGCCGTCCAGCTCTTCGACTCCTGGGTCGGCGCCCTGGCCCCCGCCGACTACCGGCGCTTCGTGCTGCCCGCCTCCGCGAAGGTCTTCGAGGCCGTCGCCGCGTACGACGTGCCCCGCATCCACTTCGGCGTCGGCACCGGCGAACTGCTCGGCCTGATGGGCGAGGCCGGGGCGGACGTCGTCGGCGTCGACTGGCGGGTGTCGCTGGACGAGGCCGCGCGCCGCGTCGGCCCCGGCAAGGCGCTCCAGGGCAACCTCGACCCGGCGGTGCTGTTCGCGCCGACCTCCGCGGTGGAGGCCAAGACCCGGGAGGTGCTGGACGCGGCCGCCGGTCTGGAGGGCCACATCTTCAACCTGGGCCACGGCGTCATGCCGAACATGGACCCGGACGCGCTCTCCCGCCTCGTCGAGTACGTCCACACCAGCACCGCCCGCTGAACCCCGCGCGAAGGCGGGCGCCGCTCAGTCGGTGCCCGCCTTCCGCAGCACCGACACGGTCTTGCGGGCCGCCACCAGGACCGGGTCCCAGACCGGCGAGAACGGTGGGGCGTACCCCAGGTCCAGGGCGGTCATCTGCTCGACCGTCATCCGGGCGGTGAGCGCCACCGCCGCCACGTCCACCCGCTTCCCGGCGCCCTCGCGGCCCACGATCTGCACGCCGAGCAGCCGGCCCGTGCGGTACTCCGCGAGCATCTTCACCGTCATGTTCCCCGCGCCCGGGTAGTAGCCCGCCCGGCTGGTCGACTCGATCGTCGCCGTGACGTACCGCAGGCCCACCGCCCGGGCGTCCTTCTCGCGCAGCCCGGTCCGGGCGATCTCCAGGTCGCACACCTTGCTCACCGCCGTACCCACCACACCGGGGAACGTGCCGTAGCCGCCGCCCACGTTGGAGCCAATGACCTGGCCGTGCTTGTTGGCGTGCGTGCCGAGCGCGATGTGCCGGGTGTGGCCCGCCACCAGGTCCTGGACCTCCACGCAGTCGCCGCCCGCCCAGATGTTCTCGTGGCCCTGGACCCGCATCGCCAGGTCGGTGAGCAGTCCGCCGTGCGGCCCGAGCGGCAGCCCGGCCTCCCGGGCGAGGGCCGTCTCCGGCGCGACGCCGATGCCGAGCACCACGATGTCCGCCGGGTAGGACGCGTCGTCCGTGACGACCTCGGTGACCCGGCCGTCGTCGCCGGTCCGGATCGCGGTGACCGCCGCCCCGTTCACCGTGGTGATCCCGAGCCCGTCCATCGCGTCGTGGACCAGGCGCCCCATGTCCGGGTCGAGCGTGGCCATCGGCTGCTCGCCCCGGTTGAGGACGGTCACCTCGAAGCCGCGCTTCAGCATCGCCTCGGCCATCTCGACGCCGATGTACCCCGCGCCGACGACGACCGCGCGCCGGCCCTCCGTCCGGTCCAGGCTGTCCAGCAGCGCCTGCCCGTCGTCCAGGGTCTGCACCCCGTGCACCCCGGGCGCGTCCATGCCGGGCAGGTCCGGACGCACCGGGCGGGCCCCGGTGGCGATGACGAGCTTGTCGAACCCGGTCCAGTACGTCTCGCCGGACTCCCGGTCCAGGGCGCGCACCCGCCGCCCCGCCACATCGATCTCCGTCACCTCGGTACGGGTACGCAGATCGATGTCGCGGGCTCGGTGCTCCTCGGGCGTACGGGCGATGAGGTCGTCCCGGTCGGTGACGTCGCCGCTGACCCAGTACGGGATGCCGCACGCGGAGTACGAGGTGAAGTGGCCCCGCTCGAAGGCGGTGATGCTCAGCTCGTCCGGGCCCTTGAGCCGCCGCGCCTGGGACGCGGCGGACATGCCCGCCGCGTCCCCGCCGATGACCACCAGTCGTTCCGCCGCCATGCCGGGTCCCTCCGCAGATTCTCCGAAAGCACCCACGCTACGGCGCGGGCCGCGTCGGTGGCGTACTCACTCGCCCTTCGCGCCCCGGCGGCGGTGCAGCAGCCGCCACAGCACGGCCAGGAGGGCCGCCACGCCGAGGAACGGGGCCGCGGCGCCGATCGCCATCGCCAGCCAGCGCAGCATCGTCATGAAGGCGTGCCAGCCCCCGGCGACGGCGTCCGGGAAGCCCGGGTCGTCGTCGGCCGCCCCGTCCGCCGTCTCCGGCTCCACCAGGTCGAGCGTGATGGTCGCCAGCGTCGTACGGTCCTTCAGCGACGCCTGCTGCGCGAGCAGCGACTCCAGCTCCGCCTGACGACTGCTCAGTTCACCCTCCAGCGTGACCACATCGGCCAGTTTGTCGGCCCGGTCCATCAGCTCGCGGACCCGCGCCACGCTCGCCCGCTGGGTGGCGATCCGGCTGTCGGTGTCCACGACCTGGTCGGTGACGTCCTTGGCCGCCGAGGTACGGGAGACCAGCTTTCCCGCGCCCGACAGTTCCCGCAGCACCTCGTCGTACGAGTCCTGCGGTACGCGCAGCACGAGGTTCGAGGATTCCCGCGTCGAGTCGATCCGCTCCGTGGTCTCCTTCTCGACCAGCCCGCCCGCGTCCTGCGCCGCCGCACGGGCGTGCGCCGCGGCCTTCGACGTGTCCTTCACCTCGACGGAGAGGGTGGCGGTGCGGATGACGTGGGCCGCGGACGGCTTCGCGTTCTTACGCGGCTGCTCCGGCCGCTCCGCGTCGGCCGCCGGCGCACCGGCCTTGCCGCTCTTCTGCTGTTGCGTCCCGGCGACGCCCCGGTCGGCGCTCGCACTCGAATGGTCGCCGGACGCGCCGCAGCCGCTTAGCGCCAGCACGGCGGCCAGCAGCACGGCGGCCGGCGCGGCGCGCATGCCTCTGCCGGTGCTTACGAAAGGTGCTCCTCGCATAACTGTCCCCCCAGGACGGGTGATTGATGACGGCGGTGGGACGTACCGGGGCGCGCTGAAGGACCCGCGAATCCGGTTTCGAACCGGTCACGGTCGGGACTCGGAACCGGTTTGAGAGAGTGGAGCCATGCAGCCATCCACACACCGCGCGGACCGGGCCCCCCGCCATGTCGTCGTCATCGGCGGCGGCATCGCCGGACTCGCGGCCGCCCACCGGCTCGTCGGCGCCGGGCTGAGGGTCACCGTCCTGGAGGCGACCGACCGGCTCGGCGGCAAGCTCATGACCGGCGAGGTCGCCGGTGTCCGGGTCGACCTCGGCGCCGAGTCCATGCTCGCCCGCCGCCCGGAGGCCGTCGCCCTGGCCCGCGCCGTGGGCCTCGGCGACCGCCTCCAGCCGCCCGCCACGGCCACCGCCGCGCTGTGGACGCGCGACGCGCTGCGCCCGATGCCCAAGGGCCATGTGATGGGCGTCCCGGGCGACCCGTCCGTCCTGGGCGAGGTGCTGTCGGCCGAGGGGCTGGCCCGGATCGCCGAGGACCGCGAACTGCCCCCGGTGGCGGTCGGCGAGGACGTCGCGGTCGGCGCGTACGTGGCGGACCGGCTGGGCCGGGAGGTCGTGGACCGGCTGGTGGAGCCGCTGCTCGGCGGGGTGTACGCGGGCGACGCCTACCGGATCTCGATGCGCGCCGCCGTACCGCAGCTCTTCGAGGCCGCCCGGGAAGGCGGCTCCCTGCTCGACGGGGTCACCCGGCTCCAGGAACGGGCCGCCGCCCGGCAGCAGACCGGGCCCGTCTTCCAGGGCATCGAGGGCGGCATCGGCACCCTCCCGGGGGCCGTCGCCGACGCCGTGCGCGCCGGGGGCGGCGAGATCCTCACCGAGACCCCCGTGCTGGGCCTGACCCGTAACGCCGACGGCTGGGACATCCGCACGGACACCGGGGTCGTCTCCGCGGACGGCATCGTCCTCGCCGTGCCCGCCTGGTCCGCCGCCACGCTCCTCGCCGCCGAGTCGCCGGGGGCCTCGGCCGAGCTGGCGGGCGTCGAGTACGCGTCGATGGCGCTGGTCACC
This sequence comes from Streptomyces sp. NPDC097595, assembly GCF_044761525.1. NCBI lineage: Bacteria > Bacillati > Actinomycetota > Actinomycetes > Kitasatosporales > Streptomycetaceae > Streptomyces > Streptomyces sp. NPDC097595. The sequence goes on from NZ_JBIWCN010000012.1 coordinate 95,506, forward strand.
ATGGCGTTCCGGCGCTCCGACGTGAGCGGTACGGCCTTCGACGGGCGCTCCGGCTTCCTCGTACCGCCGGTCGACGGGCACACCATCAAGGCCGCCACCTTCTCCACGCACAAGTGGCAGTGGGTCGCCGACGCGGCCCCGGACCTCTTCGTACTGCGGACCTCGGTCGGCCGGTACGGCGAGGAGGAGCACCTGCACCGCGAGGACGTCGAGCTGGTCGGGGTGTCCCTGCGCGACCTGGCCGCCGCGACCGGGCTCACCGCCCGGCCCGTGGCGACCGAGGTCACCCGGTGGATCGGCGGACTGCCGCAGTACCCGGTGGGCCACCTCACCCGGGTCGCCCGCATCCGCGACGCGGTCGCGAAGCTGCCCGCGCTGCGGGTGTGCGGCGCGGTGTACGACGGGGTCGGCATCCCGGCCTGCGTGGCGAGCGCCCACCGGGCGGCGAACGAGATCGCCGGGGATCTCGGCGGGGGTCCCACCGGGGAGATCATCGCCACTCCGACCCTGGTTCAGGGCACTCGGAGCGAGGCGGGACAATAGCCGTATGAGTGCACCCGAGACTGCGACATCAAGCAAGGCTCCGAACGCCGGCAAGAAGGCCAAGGACCTCAACGACGTCATCCGCTACACGCTGTGGTCCGTCTTCAAGCTGCGCGACGTCCTGCCCGCCGACACGGACCGCGCTGCCGTGTCCGGTGAGGTCCAGGAGCTGTTCGACCAGCTCGCCGCGAAGGACATCACCATCCGCGGCACGTACGACGTCTCGGGCCTCCGGGCCGACGCCGACCTCATGATCTGGTGGCACGCGGAGACCGCGGACGAGCTCCAGGAGGCGTACAACCTCTTCCGCCGCACCCGGCTCGGCCGCCACCTGGAGCCGGTCTGGTCGAACATGGCGCTGCACCGCCCCGCCGAGTTCAACAAGTCGCACATCCCGGCGTTCCTCGCCGACGAGACGCCGCGCAACTACGTCAGCGTGTACCCCTTCGTGCGCTCGTACGACTGGTACCTGCTGCCCGACGAGGACCGCCGCCGCATGCTCGCCGACCACGGCAAGATGGCCCGCGGCTACCCCGACGTGCGCGCCAACACCGTCGCCTCGTTCTCGCTCGGCGACTACGAGTGGATGCTGGCCTTCGAGGCGGACGAGCTGTACCGCATCGTGGACCTGATGCGTCACCTCAGGGCCTCCGAGGCGCGGATGCACGTCCGCGAGGAGGTCCCCTTCTACACCGGCCGGCGCAAGTCGGTCGCGGACCTGGTGGCCGGGCTCGCGTAGCGAACGGGCTTTCGACCACCCCAACCCGGAAGATCAGACGGCGGGCCCACGGCACCTCGTGCCGTCCGCTGGTCCAGCGACACCGGGTTCGGCTCAGCGGTGCGGCGCGCTTCCTGCGCGCCGCACCGTTTGTCATTACCGGCCCAGCCGCATGCGTACGCCCGCCCGGCCGGTCAGCGCCGCCCGCAGCGCCGGGTCGTCCACCGCGTCCACCCCGCACACCGCGACCGTCACCAGCGTGTCGCCCGTCGCACCGTCCCCCGGCACCGCGCACGCCGCCAGCAGCCGCTGCCCGTCCGGGGAGGCCCAGGAACCGTAGGGGTGCGCCTCGACGCGGGCTATGGCCAGGCACCCCAGGGTCAGCGCGAGCGGCAGCGCGAACCACACCGGCATCGGGGCCGTGCCCCCACCGCCGGGCGCGAGCAGGGCGGCGGCGCCCAGCGCGGCCACCAGCAGCGCCGCCCCGCGCACCGTCCGCACCGCCGAGGCGACGTCCGCCCCGCGCGGGAGCGCCAGACCGGCCGCGACGAGCCGGTCGGCCACCGCGCGTACGGCGTCGGCCGCGGCGGCCGACGCGCGCACCGGTGCTATCGGCGACTGGCCCTCCGGCCCTATGGCGCGGATCACCGTACGTTCCACCTCGTCGCGGCCCTCGGGGTCCACGACCGTCGCCCAGCCGGTGTGGGCCAGCAGCAGCCGGCGCCGCAGATGCATGGAGACCAGCGCCAGGTCGGCGACCCGGCCGGGCCCGCCCGCCAGGAACGCCGCCTCGTACAGCGTGAGTTGCCGCCCGGGCCCGCCGCTCGCGCCCTCCGGCCGCCGGGCCGCGCGGGCAGCCGCGAGGCAGAGCCGGGCGCAGGAAAGACCTGCCGCACCCCATGCGACCAGCAGAAACAGAAACGGCACCATGCCGGTGTTCTATGTCAGCGCCGCCCGTGGCGCCATAGCTCGTCCAGTAAGTGGACGGCCGTCTCAGGAACTGCTGCCGCAGCTCGACCCGCCCCCGCAGCTGGAACCGCCGCCGCAGCTGCTGCCGCCCCCGCAACTCGACCCGCCTCCGCCGCAACTGCTGCCGCCGCCGCAGCTCGACCCGCCCCCGCAACCCGACCCGCCGCCTCCGCCGCAGCTGCTGCCCGAGGAGCCACCGCAGCCACCGCCCGGGCTCGCCCCCGCGCACCACACCGCCGGTGCGACCGTCAGCGCCGCGGCGCCGAACGGGGTGTACGAGGAGGCGGTGGGCCGGGTCCGCGCCGCCGCGATCAGGTGCGTCCGCAGCTCCGGGTCCGCGACGCCGCGCAGCCCCCGGGTCGCCACCAGGAACCCCGGGTCGGTGCGGTGGGCGTGCGCGGCCCCGAACTCCGCCGCCGCCCTGCGTCCCGCCCGGGTGATCCGCGACCGGGCCACCCCCGCGCAGACCAGGCCGGACACGAAGCCGATGACGACGGCCGGGATCATCGCCACCGCGAACGGGTAGCTCCAGCCCGCGCCGTCGTCGCCCTCCATGAACCGGGCGAGGGCCAGGCCGATGGTGACCGGGCCGGACGCGAGGCACAGAAACGTCTGCAACAGGCCCCAGACGCGCCACACGACACTGGCACGGGGCGCTGCCAGCAGCCCGCGCGCCGCGAGACCGTCCCCGGTCTCCTGCACCGCCGGGTGCCGCATCACCGCCACCCGCAGCGCAGCCAGCGACCCGCTCGGCGCGGCCGCCAGCCCGTGCAGAACCGCCCGCTCCACCGGGTCGTACGCGACCGGCCGGAGCACGGCGACGATGCCGGGACCGCCGATGGCCACCCGGCCGTCCGCGTGCATGGCGGCCAGGGCGGTGTCGACCACCCGGCCGGGCCCGCCGTTCAGGAACGCCACCTCGGACAGGTCGTGCGCCGGACCGCCCACCCCTCGGCGGGAGCGGGCCAGGCCGACGATCAGCACGGTGAACGAGGCGATCACCGCGAGCGTGAGGAACACCAGCATCCCGTCCACGCCCGTCACCGCCCCACCAGTACGGCGCGGGCGGCCCGGGCCAGGCGGGTCGCGCGGCCGGGCGGCCGGGGCGCGGCCCGGTCCCGCCACCACTGGGTGAGCCGCCGCCGGACCGCGTCGTCCGCCGGGCGGCCCGCGACGAGCAGGTGCTCGGCGAAGTCCAGGGCGTCGCGCCGGTACCCCGCCGTCATGGGCCGCGCCCCGGCGTACGCGAGGAACGCGGCCCGGTAGCCGTCCCCCAGGATCTCCGGCAGCTCGGGCGCCACCTTGGCCACGACGTCCGCGCGCTTGGCGGCCAGGGCGCGGCTCTGCACCCGGAGCCGGCCCGGGGCGAACCCCTCCGGCGCGGGCGTGCCGGCGACCAGCGCGGACAGCAGGGCGGTCTGGGCGACGGCGACACCGTCCCGTACGGACTCGGCGACGGGCGAGGTGGGCGCGACTTCCTGGGCGGCCCAGGCGGCAGGGCCCGCCGATGCGCCCCCGCCCTTCTCCAGCACCCCCCGGATCGCGTCCAGCTCGCCCGCCAGCTCACCGGCCGGCGGGAACGCCTCGTCCCGCTCCAGCAGCACCCCCGGCGGGTCCACCCGGGAGCGCAGTTCCGCCAGCACGTCGAGCACCGGGGCGGTCACCGGGTGGGCGTGCGTGTCGTGCCACACGCCGTCCTTCTCGACGCCGCCCGCCACATGCACGTACGCGATGGCCTCCACCGGCAGCTCGTCCAGCGCCGTCGCCGGGTCCTCGCCCCGGTTCACGTGGTTGGTGTGCAGATTGGCCACGTCGATCAGCAGCCGCACCCCGGTCCGCTCGACCAGCTCCGCCAGGAACCGCCCCTCGGTCAGCTCCTCGTCCGGCCAGGAGATCAGCGCCGCGATGTTCTCCAGCGCCAGCGGCACCGGCAGCGCGTCCTGTGCGATGCGCACGTTCTCGCACAGCACGTCCAGCGCCGCCCGGGTGCGCGGCACCGGCAGCAGATGACCCGCCTCCAGGACCGGGGACCCGGTGCGCGCCCCGCCCGCCCGCACGAAGGCGATGTGCTCGGTCACCAGCGGCGCGCCGAGCAGCGTGGCCCGGGCGGCGAGGTCCGCGAGCTTGCCGGGGTCGGGGCGGTCGGCACCGCCGAGGCCCAGCGAGACGCCGTGCGGCACCACGGTGACCCCGCGCTCCCGCAGCCGTACCAGGGAGTCCGGCAGGTGATCGGCGCAGAGGTTCTCCGCGACCGCCTCCACCCAGTCGATCCCCTCCAGCGCCTCCACCTCGCCGGCGATCTCCGGCCGCCAGCCGATCCCGATACCCAGCCTCATACCGTCCCCCATGTCGCTTCCCCCTCGTTCCGTGCAGGGGTGATGGCCCCGGAGCGCGGCCCTGAATCCGCAAGGGGAGACGTTCAGAGCTTCATTTGAGGTTCCGCCGGCCCCGGTCCTCTCAGCGACGGCGCCGCAGCGCCGGGTGGTCCGCGACCACCGTGCACGAGCCCGGGGCGATCTCCGTGAAGCCCGCGTCCCGTACGACCGGCAGCCCGCTCACCGTCAGCTCCGCCCAGCGGCCCGGCTCCGCCGTGGCCACCGAGAGCGGGAACCCGGCCTCGCGCCACGCCTTGCGCTCGGGCTCCGACAGCTCCCACCAGGCGAGCTGCGCCCCGTGCCCTACCTGCGCCATCTCCTTGCCCGCCGACATGCCGAGCTCCGGGTTGAGCCAGAGCACCGGGTGCGCCGGGTCGGGCGCGGCCGGCGGCTCCGGGTCGTCCAGGTCCGTGCCCGACACCTGGAGCTTGGCCAGCTCCTTCGGCCAGCCGTCCAGGGGCACCGGCGGGAAGACCCGCACCTCCGCCTCCTCGCCCGTCACCGTGATCCCGGGCAGGGCCGACGCCTTGCGCCACTCCGCGCCCCGGGCCCGCCGGACCACCTTGCGGATGCGGGCGTCCTGCCAGTCCCGCATCACCCGCGCCCACTCGCCCTCGCCGACCGACCGCTCGTCGGACAGCATCACGAGCACCGCGCGGGCGGCCGTGCGCAGGGCGTCCGTGCGGGCCGGCGGCGCGGCCTTCTCGATGTGCACCACCAACGGCAGTACGTACTGGGGTGCTTCGTCCCGGTCCGTGCGCTCGGACCGGAAGGGGCTGTCCACGGGCTCGGGGGCCGGCTCGGCGGACGGGGACGCGGGGATGTCGTTGCTGCTCACCCGCCTAGTCTGCCAGCCGCCCCGGACACCGTTCTTGGCGGAATGGAAGGCTCCGGGCGAGGATGCCGTCCATGAAGAGCGATCTCTTTTCCAGCGAGCACATGGCCGAGCAGGCGACCGTCCCCGGGATGACGCTGCAGAACGCCAAGTCCATCAAATACGCGGTCAACGGGGAGATGCACGCCCGCCAGGGATCGATGGTCGCCTTCCGCGGGAACCTCCAGTTCGAGCACAAGAGCCAGGGCATCGGCGGCCTCCTCAAGCGGGCGGTCACCGGCGAAGGGCTGCCGCTCATGGCCGTGCGCGGCCAGGGCGAGGCGTGGTTCGCGCACGAGGCCGCGAACTGCTTCATCGTGGAGATGGAGCAGGGCGACGCCCTCACGATCAACGGCCGCAACGTCCTGTGCTTCGACGCGTCGCTCTCGTACGAGATAAAGACCGTCAAGGGCGCCGGGATGACCGGCGGCGGCCTCTTCAACAGCGTCTTCTCCGGCTACGGCAAGCTGGGCCTGATGTGCGACGGGTATCCCATCGTCATCCCCGTCACCCCGGAGCAGCCGGTCTTCGTGGACACGGACGCCGTCGTCGGCTGGAGCGCCCAGCTGAACACCTCGCTGCACCGTTCGCAGAGCCTGGGCTCGATGATCCGGGGCGGTTCGGGGGAGGCCATCCAACTCCGCCTGGACGGGCAGGGGTTCGTGATCGTACGGCCCAGCGAGCTGAAGCCCGAGAAGGCGTCGTCCCACTGAGCACCGGCACGGAGGTCCTGCGGCTGCGGGGAGCCGGCCGGCGGTACGGGCTCACCGGCCCCTGGGTGCTGCGCGGGGTCGACCTCGTCCTGCCCGCGCGCGCCCTCGTCCGCGTCGAGGGCGCCAACGGCACCGGCAAGTCCACCCTGTTGCGGCTGCTGGCCCGGATCGACGCCCCCTCCGAGGGCCGCGTCACGGGCCGGCCGCGCACGGCGTACGTCCCCGAGCGGTTCCCGGCGGCCCTGCCGTTCACGGCCGCCGGGTATCTCGTCCGGATCGGCCGCGTCCACGGACTGCGTGCCTCCGAGGCGGCCGACCGGGCGGACCACTGGCTCACCCGGTTCGGCGCCGCCGCGCACGCCCGGACCCCCCTCGCCGAACTCTCCAAGGGCACCAGCCAGAAGGTCGCCGTCGCCCAGGCGCTCCTCGCGGAACCCGAGCTCCTGGTCTTGGACGAGGCGTGGACCGGCCTCGACACCGAGGCGCGCGACGTGCTGGACCGGGCCGTGGCGGAGCGCGTCGCGGCCGGGGCGACGGTGGTCTACGTCGACCACGACCCGCGCCGGCTGGCGGGCTCGGCCGACGCGGCCTACCGGGTGGAGGGGCTGGGCCTGACCGCCGCCCCGCTCGCGACGGGCCTTGAGCCCCGCGTACGCATCGAGGCCACGGCCCCGCCGGGGACCCCGCTCCCGTCCGAACTGCCCGGCGCTCCCGCGTACACCCTGACCGACGACGGAACGGCCCGCCTCACGGTCCCGGCGGCGCACTCCGACGCCCTGCTCGGCGCGCTGCTGACGGCCCGGCCGCGGTGGCACATCGGGGGCGTGGAACAGGTGCGGGAGCCGGGCGGAGTCCTTCAGCAGCACCGCTCACCCACCCTGGACGGGGACCCCGCACCATGACCGCGCTCATCCGCTACCAGGCCGCCCTGCTCGTCCTGTCCCAGCGCTGGCTGGCCCCGGTTCTGCTCTACCTGGCCTTCCTCGCCGTGGGCATCCGCTCCGGGCAGCCCGTCCTGGACTCGCTCGGCTACACCGCCGCCGGGATGCTCCCGGTCACCGCCTGGCTGGTGCGCGTCTGCGTCACCCAGGAGCCGCCCGCCGCCCGGGCGGTCGTCGCGGCGGCGGCCGGCGGGCAGCCGAAGGCCCATCTGGCGGCCCTGCTCACCGGCCTGGGCGGTGCCGCGCTCCTCGGCACGGCCGCCACCGTCGTGGTCCTCGCGATCAGCGACCCGTCCAGCACGGATCACTCGGTGCGGGTGCCCCTGCCGCCCGCCGGGGCGCTGTGCGGCCGGCCGCTGCTGCACGGGCGCGGCTGGTCCATCGCGGCGACGGCGCTCGTGGCGCTGCTGGCGCTGGTCACCGCCGGATCGCCCGCGAAGTACGCGGTGACGGGCCTGGTCACCGGTTCGCTGACCGGTAGGGTCCACGTGCCGGTGCTGCCGCTGCTGGGGGCCGTCGCCGTGGCGGCCGCCGTGTTCGCGCTCGTCTGCCGGCTCACTTCGGTACGGGGCTGAGTAGGCTCGTACGTATGAGTGAGGAATCGGGGCCCTACTGCGAGACGTCGCCCGCCGAGTCGCCGGAGCGGGCCGAGGGGCCGCCGTACGCCGAGTGCGTGCTGTGCCGGAAGCCGACCGAGTACGCCGAGTCGGTCAAGGGGATCACGTTGTGCCCGGTGTGCGAGTGGCAGGAGGCCCAGCGCACGGCCTGCTCGGGTTGAGGCGCCTCAGCCGCCCATCAGCCGGGACACCTTGACGAAGCGGTAGCCGCGCTTCCGTAGCTCCGGCACGACCTGGCGGACCGCTTCGGCGGTGACCGGCGCCGCGCTGCGGGTGCAGTGCATGACGACGAGCGAACCGGACCGCACCCCGTCGAGCACCTGCTCGACGACGGCGTCCGCGTCCGTCGCGAAGGCGTCGCCGCTGACGACGTCCCACTGCACGGCGGTCACCTTCTCCGGTCCGAGGGCGCGCAGCGTGTCGTCGTCGTAACAGCCGCCGGGGAAGCGGAAGTACGGCACGACGTTGCGGGCGCCGGTCGCCCGGATCGCCCCGAACGCCCGCTGGACCTCCTCGCGCACCGCGCCCTCCTCCACCGTCGGCAGCCCGTAGCAGGGCGTGGTGAACGCGTAGTGGCTGTAGGAGTGGTTGCCGATCTCGAAGAGGGGGTCGGTCCCGATGGAACGGGCCTGGTCCGGGTACTCCTCGGCCCAGCGCCCGGTCATGAACACCGTCGCGGGCACCTTCAGGCGGCGCAGCAGGGCGATCAGTTCCGGGTTGTCGAAGTGCTCGCCGGCCGCCGCGCGCGGCCCCTCGTCGGCCGTCATGTCGGCGTCGAAGCTGAGCGCGACGACCTTCGCGGCGCGTTGCGGCCCGCGCTTGAAGACGGGGGTCCGGCCGCCGGGGCCGGGGGCCATGACGGGGGGCTTGTCGGCGGGCTTTTCCGTGACGTGAGGGGCGGGCGGCCGTTCGACGGCGGTGCGCGTCGGCTGTGCCTGGCCGCAGCCGACGAGCACCGCACCCAACACACCCAGAACGGCCGTCTTATGTGCAAATCCGATCATTTCCGGACGCTAACCGATCGTCCGGAAGCGGTCCCGGGCTGGCGCGCTAGACCGGCGGCGCCCCACGCAGATGGCGCATCAGCTGTTCCAGGGCCGCCCAGCCCTCGGCGGTCTCGCCGTCGCCGAGCGGGTAGTAGTAGCCCGGCCGGCCGCCGGGGCCCAGCCGCACCGGCGCCTCCTTGAGCGGGGTCCGGGAGGCGGTGTCGAGGCCCACCTCGGTCACCTCGGGGGAGCCGAGCGCGAAGGAGTACGGGAGCGGGGGGCGTTCGAAGCGGGGCGGGGCGTTCAGGTCGCGGCGGCCGTGGCCCAGCTGGCAGAGCATGGTCCGCAGCCCGTGCCGGGTCACCAGCTCGTCGGCGAGCCCCGGCAGCGCGTCCAGGGCCGGTGACTCGTCGGGGCCGTAGCCGAGGACGAGGGTGATGTCCTCCTCCACCCCGTCCGGGGTGCGGCTCACCTGGAGGGTGGCGACGGCGGGGTGGTCCGGGCTGCCCACGGCCACCAGCCAGGTGGGCCGGGGCGCGCGCTCGTACGCCAGGTCGGTCAGCCGCCGCCGCGACCAGATGAGCCCTGCGGGCTCCGACGTCCCCCAGCCGGCCGGGGGTGCGCCGGTCAGCGCCTCCCAGGCGGCTTCCAGGGAGCCGCCGAGCACGAGGTCGGCGGTGGGGCGGTGCACGGTCCGGAGCGACACGACGAGCTGCCGCTCACCGGTGGGCCCGGCCTCGGTGAACGCCTCGGCGACCGGGGTCTGCCCGTCCTCGCGCCGGTCCGGGGCGAAGGCGTCGTCCTGCCAGCGGAGTACGGCGCCGGTCAGCCCGTCGTAGTAGCCGCAGCGCTCGTCCTGGACGACCCAGCGCGAGGAGGTGGACTGGAGCAGCAGCCGCGTGGGCAGGGAGAGCGTGCAGTGGGGCGGGGTGACGATCTGGAGCGACCGCTCGCTCTCCACGGTGGCCCGCAGCGCCTCCGTCAGCCAGCTCGTCATGGGGACGACCGGGCGGTCCTGGATGACGACGGCGGCCTGGTCGGTGAGCATGTCGACGGCGGGCTGCGCGGCGGCGGGGGAGGGCACGGCCGTGATGCCCGAGACGTCAACGGGGCTGGCGGCGCCGGTGGTGCCGGGGGCGTCGGCCGGCCAGACCCTGCCGCCGAGCAGCAGCGTGAGCCGCGCGGCGAAGGCCCCGGCCAGCTCCTCGGCCCGGTCGACCCCGGCGGCGGCCCGCGCCTCGACCCACCACCAGGGCCCGTCCCCCTCCGGCGCGGCCTCCGCCCCGAGCAGCCGGACGGCTTCCCCGGGCACCTGGATCAACAGGGGCACCTCGACGGACACGAGCGGCCGCCCCTCGTCGTCGCACAGCTGCACGACGGCCCCGTCCCCGGTGGTCCCCACCCGCAGATCGGGCCCGCCGGCGAGCAACCCGGCCAGCACGGCGAGCGAGTCGGGCATCCGCCGGGTGAGTGCGACGACGTCCTGGGTCATGCGGGGTCCTTCGGGGTCAGGGGGGCGGGGATTCTGGCTAGCCAGGGGGCATCGGCTGTTCCGGCGCATCGCCGAACAGGTAGTCGTACATGTCCCGGAGATATGCGTCCAGTGTCTCCCTGTCGGGGAACTCGACGTCGGTCAGGTCCTCGTATTCGGCGGGCCCGAAACCCTTGTCCGACATGATCTGCTCGAATCCCGTCCGGATCAGGTCCACGTAGGAATCCTTGAAGCTCAGCAGGGTGCGCCGCAGGTGGCCGGTGTTCTCGTACCCCCGCTCAAGGTCCAGGTACACCCGGAAGAAGTTCCTGACGTGCGGGTCCAACAGCCTTACGTCTCCCATTCGCACCTACCGCACCCGTCGCTGCGGAGGGATCACTTGAACCTCGCCGCCACGCGCACTGATCCACGCCTCAAGGTCCGCGCCGCCCACTTCCCGGGAACCCTCGTCGCTGACCACCGTGACCGGCCCGAAGGCCGTGCCGGTGAGGCCGCGTACCAGCGTGGTGTCGTCCATGGTGACCTTGAACGTGTTCTGGAACAGGACGGCGTCCGTCAGGTCCGCGCCCCGCAGGTCCACGTCGTACAGCGAGGCGCCCATGATGCGCGTTCCGCGCAGGCTCGCCCCCGAGGCGTCGACGTCGTGGAGTGACGCCTTGACCATGTCGGCCCCGTCGAGCCGGGCGAACCGGAGCACCGCCCGGTCGAGCTTCGCCCGGACGAGGTCGGCGCCGCCCAGGTTCGCCCCGGCCAGGTCCGCCCCGCTGAGGTCTGCCCGGTAGAGACACACGCCTCCGAGCTCCACGTCCGCAAGCACCGCGTCGATGAGCCACGCGCCGGAGAAGTCGCCGTTCGCGAGACCGGCACCCCGGAAGTCGTGCCCGATCCCGTACAGGGCGTAACTCGTGTCATCGAGCCATTCCCTCACCTGCCGCGCCGCCGCTGGGTCGGCGGGGAACGCGGCCGGCCGCCAGGGGTCCGGTATCTCCGTCACAGCGAACCTTGGAACGCCTCGCGGACTTCCGTCCGCACGCGCTCGACGCGGTCGTGTTCCTGGTCCAATCGGTCCTCTTCCTCGAACTAACCCGGGGGCATCGGCTGTTCCGGCGCATCACCGAACAGGTAGTCGTACATGTCCCGAAGGTAGGCGTGCAGGGTCTCCCGGTCGGGGAACTCGATGTCGGTCAGCCGTTCGTACTCGGCGGGGCCGAAGTTCTCGTCTGCCATGATCTGCTCGAACCCAGAGCGGATCAAGTCAACGTAGGAGTCGCTGAAGCTCCACAACGTGGGCCTCAAGTCGCCCAGGATTTCATATCCGCGCTCAAGATCGAGTTGAGTTCTGAAGAAATTTCTGAAGTCCGGGTCCGCTTGAATCGGCTCGCTCAAGGCGTACCTACCGCCGGTCGGCGCGGCGGGATCACCTGAACCTGCCCGCCACGCGCACTGATCCACGCTTTGAGTTCCGCACCGCCCACTTCGCGCGAGGAGTCGTCGCTGATGACGGTGATCGGCCCGAATACCGTGCCCGTCAAGCCGCGAAGAACCGTGGTTTCGTCGACCTTGATCTCGAAGTAGTTCTCCTTGACCATGGCATCGGACAGGTCGCTGCCCCTCATGTCGGTGTCGAGCAACTCCGCGCCGATGAAACGTGTTCCGCGAAAACTGGCTCCCCGTGCGTCTGCGTCGGACAACGAGGCCCCGACCATGTCCGCCCCGTCGAGCACTGCCGACCGGAGAACGGCCTCATCCAGGTTCGCCTTCACCAGGTCCGCACCCGTCAGGTCCGCGCCTGTCAGGTCCGCCGACCGGAGATCGGCACGGTAGAAGGAAGCTCCGATGAGCCGTACACCGACCAGTACGGCGTCGGTGAACCAGCAATTCGAGAAATCCCCACCCGAGAGGTCAGCGCCCCGGAAGTCCCGCCCCATGCCGTCAAGGTTGTATTCCTCGGAGGCGAGCCACTCACGGAGCTGCTCGGCGGCCGCAGGGTCAACGGGGAGCGCGGCAGGCTGCCAGGGGTCCGGCACGGTGACCGGCGTCTCCGTCACCGCGAGCCTTCGAACGCCTCGCGGACTTCCGTCCGTACGCGCTCGTTGCCGACCGCCGTGAGGTATTCGCCGAACTCCCGGATCTCCGGCCCCTCGGCCCGGTAGACGATGGTGACGGCGTGCTCCAGCGTGCGGGCCGAAGCGCTGACCCGTAGCACGCTCATGGCCAGTTCAACGGACATGGGCCCGTCGACTGGGGCGACGGCGCACGCGAGGTCCACGAGCTGGGTGGCCAGGTCGAACCGCTGCTTCTGGCCGGCGGCCAAGGCGCGCACGCCTCGGCCGATGGCTTCCTTGATCTCGCCAAGTGCCGCCCTGACCGTGGCGCTGTCGATCAGTTCGCCGAGGCGGTCCTCGAAGTACTGCGTGTCGGCGAGCCGCACGAGCGCGCGGAACGCCTCCTCGCGTAGCGCGGCCGTTCCCTTCTCCTCGATCTCGTAGTGGCTCATGTCCACGGCCACCGCAAGTTGAGAGAACGTGCTGTCCACGGAGAACTTCCGGTCGATCGAGAAGTCGTACCAGGGGGTGCCCTCCGGGTCACCGGCCGCCCGGATCACGGCTTCGAACCCGGCCGCCTCGGCCTCTTCGGTCAGATCCCGGCACGCCAGAAACCGTTCCATGGGCGGGGCACCGGGGTCATTCATCACACGGATGAGCCCGGCGATACGGTCGCGTTCCTGATCCACTCGGTCCTCCTCCTCGGACTAACCCGGAGGCATCGGCTGTTCCGGCGCATCGCCGAACAGGTAGTCATACAGGTCCCGAAGGTAGGCGTGCAGTGTCTCCTTGTCCGGGAATTCGATATCGGTCAGCCCTTCATATTCTGCGGGGCCGAAGTTCTCATCTGCCATGATCTGCTCGAATCCGGAGCGGATCAAGTCAACGTAGGAATCGCTGAAGCTCCACAACGTGCGCCTCAAGTCGCCTGTGATGTCATATCCACCCTCGAGGTCGAGTTGAGTTCTGAAAAAGCCTCTGAAGTCGGGGTCCGCTTGAATCGGCTCGCTCAAGGCGTACCTACCGCCGGTCGGCGCGGCGGGATCACCTGAACCTGCCCGCCGCGCGCACCGACCATGTCCGCCCCGTCGAGCACCACCGACCGGAGAACGGCCTCGTCCAGGTTCGCCTTCACCAGGTCCGCACCCGTCAGGTCCGCGCCCCGGAAGTCCCGCTCCATCCCGTTGAGGTTGTAGCAGTCGTTGCCGAGCCACTTCTCCAGCCGACGGGCTGCCGCCGCCTCGGCAGGGAAAACGGCTGGGCTCCAGCTCCGAGGAATATCGGCCAGCATGATCACCTGCGTAACTTGGTAAGGGCGGGGAGTCGCTCACGAGAGGTCTATTCGGGAGGCGTCGGCTGTTCCGGTGCGTCATTGAAGAGGTAGTCGTACATTTCCCGCAGGTAGGTGTGCAGTGTCTCCTTGTCGGGAAACTCGATATTGGTAAGTCGTTCGTATTCCGCGGGTCCGAAATTTTCGTCCGACATGATCTGCTCGAAACCTGAGCGGATCAAATCCACGTAGGAGTCTTTGAAGCTCAACAGGGTGGGCCTCAGTTCGCCGGTGTTCTCGTATCCCCGTTCGAGATCAAGGTGGGCACTGAAGAAGTTCCTGAAGCGCGGGTCTGCTTGGATTTCTCCTGTCGAAGCGCGCCTGCTTCGCTTGTCGGCGATCAGCCCACCGCCGTGTCGGTGAGGTCCGGTCCTCGGCCGTCGACAAGGTCGGGTGCCGCCAGTTCGTATCCCTTGGCGTGTCCGTAATACGTCGGCTCTCCGGGTTCCGGTTCGACGCCGAGCAGCATCACGATCTCTTCCAGTGCCGACGTGAGCCGGGGTGCGTTGGCCGCGTGGATGGCCGGGTGGGGCTCACCCCGGAAATCGCACGGGCCCCAGATGTCGTGGTATACGGAGATCTCGGCCGAAGGGCCGATCTCGTCCGGAGACACCATCAACTCGACGAGCCGGTGCTCGCTCTGCGGTGTTCCCTTCGCGTCGAACCACGTTCCGGATCCCAGTACGAGGATTCCGCCCATCTCGGCCTGCGGATATCCGGCGGGCCGACAGGAACGGAGTGCCTCCGGCAACTTCGGGTCTTCGAGCGAACGCTCGACCAGATCCAGTCGGCTGTGAATACCGAGACCGCCCTTACCGACCTGGAACCAGTTCCATTCGAGGGCGTCCGGCTCCAGAAGGCCGTGCTGCCGGAGAACGGCACTCATGCGTCCCGCCGTCAGCAGTGCGGATTCCAGGCCTGGTTCCACCACGTCGTCCAGGTCCCAGAACCACGAGCCGCTCTCTCTTGGCGCGCGCGTCAGCATAGCGATCGAACTTCCTTAAGGTTTGGCGGCGTTGGTCGGATAAATAGTGACGGAGCCGTCCTTGAACTTTAGCTCGAACGAGGCGTTGGTGCGGTCAGCGGCCCGCTGGACCGCCTGGATCTCGCGTTCCGTGAGTTCGTTCCTGAAGCCCTTGATATCGAGGATTCCGACCTTGACGTCCACCCCGGCGCCGGCGAGCTGCTTCTCCGCGATCTTCTTGACCGCCGACTTGATGCCCGCGACGCTGTCCACGTCCTTGAGCTGAGCACCGTACTCGATACGGCCGTCGGTGCGGACCAGGACATCGAGGTCGAGATTCTTGTCGGGGAGTTTCAACTCGAACTCGATGTTCTTGATTCCCTTGGCCTGCAATTCCGCCGCGTGCTCCATAGCCTGGTGCACTGCCGGAATCATGTCCTTCTGCTTGACCTGGAAAAGAAGGCCCTTGGGGTCCTTGAACATCGGCACGTCCGCGAAGCGGCCACTCGAGATGTAGTCGGCGACAGCCGCCCCGTATTCCGACTTCCTCAGCTGCGTCAGCATGCGGGCCTGGTCCGTCGGAGGGACCTTCAGATCCTTGAGGGCGTCCGTAACGGCGGCTTCCTTGTCGGCGGTCATCACGCCACTGGGCTGCTGCGCCGTGTGATTGCCCTCCAGTATGACGCCCGGCTCGCGCTCCGGCGTTCCGGAACCCCCCTCCGGACCGTTGCCGGTGCCGCCGCCTTCGCCCGAGCCCGGTCCGTCGGTGTCGCCGCCACCCGGTGTCTCGTGCTGGCCGCCGTGGCCCGCCGGCTCGTGGCTTCCGTGGCCGCCCGGCCCGTGTCCCCCGCCGCCGTGTCCGCCGCCCCCGTGACCGGCAGGCGGGTGTGAGCCGCCGCCTCCGCCCGACCCCGTCGGATGCTCCGTCACATGCCCGCCCGTCGACGGAGTCGTGTGGTGCGTCGTCCCCTCCGGCGAGGAGTGCGGCGGCTTCGCGGAGTTCTCCACGCGGCTCGGGCCCCCCGCGCCCTCCAGGACCTTTTCGTGGTCCGGGACGCGCTCATGGGTGTCCGGGAGTTCGTTCTTGTGGGGCTCCGGGACCGGCTCGGTGTCCGGTACGGGGTTGCCGTGCTCGTCGCGGATGACCGCGTCGTCGCCGACCACGCGGGGGTTGCCGTTGTGGTCGGTGTAGTGGAAGCCGGGGGTCTCCGTCGTCGGGTGCGGGGCCGTGCCGGTCGGGGCCGTACGGGCCATGTCGTCCACGCCCGTGGAACTCGTCCGCAGGCTGTCCATCAGGTCGCCGACCTTGATCTTGGTGAGGCCCGCCGCCTTGCCGAGGTAGCTCATCGGGTCGACCAGCGCACCCGCCTTGCCCGCCACCGACGCCGCGTCCGCGACCACGCCCAGCTTGCCGGCCTTGCCCAGCTTCAACAGAGAACCGGAGCCGATGGTCACCACGTTGAACAGCACCGAGCCGAAGGCGCGTGACGGGTCGTGGCCCCATTCGTCCCAGGCGACCAGCGACTTGCCGAAGTTGCGCAGGGCCGCCTTCTGGCGGTCGGTGTCGCTGTGGTCCACCGGGCCGAACATCTTGTCCATCGCCCAGTCGTACGGCGTCATGATGTACGCGCTGATGCCGCCGAAGACGTCACCGATGCCCGACCAGGTCTTCTTGAAGTTGTCCCAGTCGAAGACGTTGACCATGCTGCCGAGGCCCTTGATCGTGCCCCAGACCCCGTCGACGAAGAAGCCCTTCAGCGCACCGCCGACGTTGTCCTTCGTCCACTCCCACGCGGCCCGCCATCCGGTGTACTCGCGCTCGTCCACGGTGCCCCACGGCGTCTCACCCGCGTCCTTGACGTCGTCCGCCTTGAAGCCGTACATACCGGCCTTGTGCGAACCGTCGTCCACGACGAAGTGCGTCCCGCCCACGAGCGCCGTGATCTTGTTGGCCGCGTCGCGTTCGGCGCCCTGGAAGGCCACCCACGTCGTGCCGACCTCGTGGACCAGGCGGGCGTTCTCGTCGATCTTGTCCTGGTCCTGCTGCCAGTCGTCGTCGTCCCTGTTCTCCGCGACGAACCTCGCCGCGTCCTCCCGGAGCCGGTTCATCCTGGCCACCAGCGGCCGGGCCGTCGTCGCGAATCCCGAGAGCGCCCCGCTCACCGACTCCAGCTTGTCCGCGAACCCGTCCGCCTTGTCCCGTACCGGAATCGTGGAGTCGAGCAACTCCTCCTGCTCCGGGGCGTCATAGACCGGGTCCAGCGCCTGGAAGGCCGTGTGGACGTCCTTGCCCGTGGTCCGAATGTCGGAGGCGGTCGTCTTCAGCGTGGCCGCGTGCTTCTCCAGGGCCTCCAGATTGCCGGTGTAGAAGGGGATCTTCGCCAGGTCGATCACTTCTTGGGACCCTTCCCCTTCAGCTCCTCCGGGGTCGGCGCCTTGGAGTACTGCTCCTGCTTGTTCTTCGCCATGTCCAGGTCGCCCGCGAGGTACGCCTCAGTGGCCAGCCGCGCCCCCGTCATGGACTTCGCCGCCCGGACCGGAAGGAACTTGAGGTCGGCGAGCGTGTGCTCCTGGAACTCCTGCAACGCCTGGGCCACCGGCCCGAACGCGCCCCCTTTCGGGACCTCGGTCCCGCCCAGCACCACCGTGCCCGCCGAGGTCGCCGATCCCACCAGGTGCTCGTTGTAGGACGTGAACTCCTTCTCGAACTCCCCGCCCACTTCAGCGGTCTTCTTCAGCACCCGACGAACGCCGTTCGGGTCGATGTCCCACTTGGTCACGGTGCCCCCCCGTCAAGAATCGCTTCCACTGAGCGTCCGGGCGCCCGGCGCGCCGAAGCGCGGGCGCACCGAAGCACACCCCGCCATCCTGCACCGGCACACCCGGATGGATCAAACCCCATGTTGCCGTCTGCAAAGACGCGGCGGGGTGCGCCGCGGTTCCGCTCAGTCCGTCAGCGCCACGGACCCGTGATGGCGAACGTGGTGCCCGGTGTGTAGACATTCACGTACATCGTCCCGTAATCCGGTGCGAACGTGACGCCCGCGAACTCGCCCCACTCCGGCTCCTCGGGCGTCCCGGTGTTCTGCCGGCCGCGCGCCATCGCGTACACCTCGCCGCGCCGGGTCAGGCCGAACACGTGCTGGGCGCCGCCGCCGTCCTCACAGACCATCAGGCCGCCGTCGGGGGCCAGGGTGATGTTGTCGGGGGACTCGCCGGGGAGCTGGAGGTCGGTGTCCGGGCCGAAGACGACGACCAGGGTGAGCCGGCGGCGGTGCGGGTCGTAGCGCCAGACCTGCCCGTAGTGGTCCGCCGCCGAGCCCTCCGCGCTGTGCGCGAAGCTGGAGACGAAGTAGACGCACGAACCGCCCCAGTAGCAGCCCTCCAGCTTCTGGCCGTGCGTGATGCCCTTACGGCCGAAGTCCTGGAAGCGGATAGGGGTTTCGGCGGCCTGCGGGTCCGGTACGGGCACCCACTCGACGCCCTCGAACACCGTCCCGGTCTCCCGCACGGCCGAGAGGTCGGGCACCCCCGGCACCCGCATGGCCTCCAGTCGGCCGCCCGCGCGCAGCGAACCCGTACCGCCCAGCGGCTTCTTCGGCAGGAAGCGGTAGAACAGCCCGAACGGCTTCTCGAACGCGTCCTCCGTCTCGTACACCGTCCCGTCGCGCGGGTCGATCGCGACGGCCTCGTGCTGGAAGCGGCCCATCGCGGTCAGCGGCACGGCACCCGTGCGGCGCGGATCGGCGCCGTCCACCTCGAAGATGTAGCCGTGGTCCTTGGTGTAGCCGTTGGTGCCGGCCTTGTCCTCGGTCTCCTCACAGGTCAGCCAGGTGTTCCAGGGGGTGCGCCCGCCCGCGCAGTTCACCGCCGTACCGGCGATGGCGACGCGCTCCGACAGCACCCGGTTGTGGCCGTCGAGCTCCAGGGCCGTACAGCCGCCCTTGCCCATCGGGTCGTATGTCAGCCCCTCGACCACCGGCACCGGAATCGCGGCGTCCACCCGGTTCTCGTGGTTGCGGACCAGTCGTACATGCCCGCCCCGGGCGGCGAACGCGGCCATGCCGTCGCAGTGGCTGGGCACTTGCCCCTCGCCGGAGCGGAGCGGGTCGCCCTCCCGGGACAGCACCCGGTAGTGGAAGCCTTTCGGCAGGTCGAGCAGGCCGTCCGGGTCCGGCACGAGCGGGCCGTAGGCGTCGTGACCGCGTGCGGCGGAGCTGCCCGCGAAGAGTTCGGTGAACGCGCCGGTGAAGGCGATCGAGACGGCGGCGCCGCCCGCGGCAAGAACGTTCCTCCGGGTGGCGGTGGGACGGGGTGCGGCTGACATGGGCAACTCCCTGCTGGGGGACAGGTGACATGGCTTCGTCAAGAGCAGCCCTGCCCATCGGAGGCCATCGCTGAACGTTGTCACGCCACGCTTTACGGACCCGCGCCGACGCTCCGGGGCAGCAGCAGCCGGAACGTCGAACCCTCGCCCGGCCGGGTGTCGAGTTCGAGCCGCCCGCCGTGCGCCTCGGCGATGGTCGCCGCGATCGACAGCCCGAGCCCCGATCCCTGCCCGCCGCCCTCCCGGTCCGCCGACGGCCCCCGGTAGAACCGCTCGAAGACCTGCCGGGCCACCTCGGCCGGCAGTCCCGGCCCGTCGTCCGCGACCTCCACCACACACGCCGCCACCCCGGCCGGCAGCGCCGCCGTCGCACCGCGGCGGCCGGGCCGGTCGGTCCCGCCGGTGTCCGGCCCGGTGCGCACCGCACCCACCCGGACCTCCACGCACGCGCCGGGCGGGGTGTGCACACAGGCGTTGGCCAGCAGATTGCCGATCACCTGGGACAGCTGATGGGCGTCGCCCAGCGCCTCCACCACGTCCAGTGCGGACCCGGACCCGTCCTTCCCGCCCCCGCCCAGCGGTGCCAGCCGCACCTCGCGGCCCGGATGCGCGACGACGGCCGCGCCGACCCCGTCCGCCGCGAGCGACAGCAGGTCCACGGTCTCGCGGTGCGCCACGGGGGCGTACCCCAGCTTGGCCAGCAGGAAGAGGTCGTCCACGAGCCGGCTCATCCGCTCCGCGTTCCGGGCGATCAGCACATGGGCCTCGCGCCGCCGGGCCGCGGGCAGGCGCGGCTGCTCCACGAGGAGTTCGGCGAACCCCTGGATCGAGGTGAGCGGGGTGCGCAGCTCGTGCCCCGCGTCCGCCATGAAACGGCGCAACCGCTGTTCGGAGGCGTCCTTACGGTGCAGAGCCGCCCGGACCTGGCCGAGCATCGTGTTGAACGCGAGCCCGAGCCGCCCGGTCTCCGTGCGCGGGTCGGTGTCCGTCACCGTCAGGGCCGACTCGCCCCCGGTGATCCGCAGGGCCGTCCGCTCCATCCGGGCCAGCGGGCGCAGCCCCAGGCGCACGGCGGCACTGCCGAGCAGCCCGACCCCGGCCGCGGTGGCGACCCCGATCGCGAGGCTGAACCACAGCAGCTTCGACGTGGCCCCCTCCACCGTGCCCAGCGGCAGCGCGACGACGACGCGCCGCCCGTCCGGACCCGTGTCGGCCACCACCCGCCAGGCCGAACCGCCGTCCGCGTCCGGCACGGTGGCGGGGCGGCCGCGCTCCGGGGCGGGGCCGGAGGCGGTGGCGGGCAGCCGGGGGCGGCCGGTGCCGCTGCCGAGCGAGTCGGGCCGCAGCCGCCCGTCGGAGCCGTAGAAGAAGACCCGGAAATCGGAGGGCAGCACGTCCTCGGGCGCGGGGCCGTGCGGCGGCCTCCCGTACGCGGCCGGGGGCGGCGGGCGGAACTGGACGAGCCGGTGGTCGATCTGACCCGTCAGCCAGGACCGCATCACCGCGAGCCCCGCCGCCTGCGAGACCAGCACGGCCAAGGTGGCCAGGACGGTCGAGATCAGCACCAGCCGGGTCCGCACCGAGCGGGGCCGGCGCGGCAGGAACCTCACGGTGCGCTCTCGCGTGGCAGCCGCAGGCAGTAGCCCACGCCGCGCACGGTGTGGATCAGCGGCCGGTCCGCGCGGTCGATCTTGCGGCGCAGATTCTTGATGTACGTGTCCACGATGCGGGTGTCCCCGGAGAAGCCGTAGCTCCACACGTCCAGCAGGATCTCCTGCTTCTCCACCACCTTCTCGGCCCGCGACACCAGGCAGACCAGCAGCCGGAACTCGGTCGGCGACAGCCGCACCGGCTCCCCGCCCCGGTGCACGGTGTGCCGCTCGCGGTCGACGCTCAGGTCCGCGTACCGCAGCGGCGGCTGCTCGGCCGGAGGGCGGGGCGCGCCACCGGTGCGGCGCAGGATCGCCCGGATCCGCAGCAGGATCTCCTGGATGTGGAACGGCTTGGTGACGTAGTCGTCGCCGCCCGAGCTGAGTCCGATGATCCGGTCCTCGATGTCCGTGCGCGCGGTCAGGAACAGCACCGGGGTGTAGTCGCCCCGGGACCGCAGCGCCCGCGTCACGCTGAAGCCGTCCGTGTCCGGGAGCATGACGTCCAGCACGACCAGGTCCGGCCGGCGGCGTGCCACCTCGTCCAGCGCGTCCCGCCCGTTGGCCGCCGAGGCGACGCGGTGACCGGCCGCCGTCAGCGCGGAGGTGAGCAGCGTACGGATACCGGGGTCGTCCTCGACGACCAGGACGGAGTGCCGGGCGGACCGGTCGCCCATGGGAAGGATCACCTCACGGCGTGGCGGACACGGTCCGGGCGGCGCCGTGCGGCGCGATGCTACGGGCCGAACTTGTGCGCGTTCACAGGAACGGCGGCGCGCCCCGGCGGGGGTCCGGGGCGCGCCGGAGGTCAGCCGGTCACCTCCTTGCTCGTCGAGACGGACGGGTCCTTCGCCAGTGCCGCCGTGCGCTGGGTGACCGTGGTGCGCAGGGTGCCGGCCGCGCTCTCGACGTCCTTCGCGGGGACACCGGCCCGGGTGGCCTGCTCCGCGAGGTCGTCCAGGGTCTTCGTGGCCTTGCCGGAGGCGTAGTACTTCTCGTACAGGTCCTGGTACGCCTTCCGGTACACCGCATCGAAGGCGTCGAGCTCCAGGAACCGTTCCTTCAGGGCGTGCCCGGACATCATGCCGCCGCCGCGCCGGCCACCGGCCGCGTCGTCGCCGTCACCGCCGTCGGGTGCTCCGGGGAAGCCCTCGGGCATGCCTTCCGGCATCCCCTCCGGCTCGTCGCCGCCGCCCGGACCGCCTCCCTGTCCTCCGCCGGGGCGGCCGCCGCCCATGCTCATCTCGTCGTCAGGACCCGCCGTCGCGTCCCCGCTGAAGGTGAGGTTGTAGTCCCAGCCGAGCACGGAGAACTTCTTGCTGTTCAGGTCGTATCCGAGGAGGTAGTTCTTCCCCGGGCCCGCCATGTCGTCGAAGTTCATCAGCAGGTTCTGCGTGGCGACGTAGTGGGCGAACGAGTCGACGTCGACGTGCTTGTCGAGGTCGGCGGCGAACTCCTCGTCGGAGGACTCCTCGACCCACTTGGCCAGCTTCATCACCGGTTCGAGGTCCTGGCTGCCGACCTTGTTGAGCTGCCGGAACGACGTCTCGTACTTCGAGGGGTCGTCCCCCTGGTAGTCGAACGTGCCGCCCGCCCGGGCCTTGTAGACCACCGACTCGCCCTCGACCGCCTCCGCGTACTCGGTGTCGGGGTTCTCGACCATGAGCCGTACGGCCGCCGGCCGGTTGTTGACCTTGAGCGTCGTGAAGCCGTAGCGCTCGGCCGGCTCACCGGTCCCGTCGATCAGCGACAGCGCCAGCGCCTCGTTGAGGGGGACCTGGGCGTTGCTGCCCGGGCGCAGCGAGATCTCCCGCTCGCCCTGGTAGGCCCGGCCCTCCACGTACTCGTCGGTCTTGATGAGCCAGGGCAGCTCCTCGGGCTTGTCGGCGGACAGGTTGTACTGCGTCATCCCGCCACCACGCCCACCGGCCGCGCCGCCCGGGGCCTGACCGCCGCCGGCGGCATCACCGCCCTGACCGCCGCGCTGCCCCGTACCGCCGCCCGGCATGCCGCCCTCCGCGCCACCCGGCATCCCGCCCTGGCCGCCTCCCGGACCGCCTCCCTGGCCGCCGCCCCGGTTGCCGCGCAGGGACATCAGCGTCGAGTTGCCCTTGAGGCGGATGCCGACATCGCTCAGGAAGACCCCGTCGATCGTGAGGTCGGCCGGGATGGCGTCCTTCGTGCCGTCCTTCTTGAACTCCTTCATCATCTTGTCGAAGTCGGTCTGCTTGTACTCCAGTTGCACGGAGTGCTGCACGGACGTGTCGTACAGCCCGACCGTCCCCTTCACGTCATCCGTGATCGTGTCGGCCTCCGCCCGCGAGGCGGAGGTGACGTACGGGGAGACCCGGGCGTCGCCGAACGCGTACAGCATCACCGCGAGCCCGGCGCACAGCGCCCCGGCGGGCTTCCAGTGGTGCCGCAGGCGTACGGGCATCCGGTCGCGCAGCCGTCGTCCCCGGGGCGTGCCGTCGACGGGGCTCACAGGTCGGTGGTGTCGTAACCGGTCAGGACGGTCACGCGCTGGCCGGAGGTGCGCTCCTGGAGGGCGGTCACCAGGTCGCTGGGCTCGGTGCCCTTCTTCATCCGGACCGTGTAGAACACCTCGTTGAGCGCCCCGCCCCGGATCGTCTCCGTGGAGACCAGCTCGAATTCGGTCGTGTACCTGATCAGCACGTCACGGATGCCCGGCGTGTAGTCCTCGCCCGCCGGGACCTGGACCTTGACCACCTGGCGCTGCACGTTCAGCGCGAACCAGTCGAACTTGTGCATGATGACGACGACCGCGCAGATCACGACCGCGCCGACCGCGGCGAGCGTATAGAAGCGGGCACCGCAGGCCATGCCGATCGCCATGGCCAGGAATATGAACCCGACGTCCCGGGTCTCCTTGACCGCGTTACGGAACCGGACCACGGACAACGCGCCGACCAGGGAGAACGCCCGCGCCAGGTTGGACCCGACGACGAGCATGATGAGGGCGACGATCATGCCGACGATGACCAGGGTCTGGACGTAGGACTGGCTGTACGACACGTTCCGGTGGGTGTACCGGTAGACGTAACCGATGACCGTGCTCAGGACGAAGGACAGCGCCATCGCCGCGACGACGTCGGCGACGCTGAACGTCCCGCTGAGTTCCTGCAGATCGAAATTCACTGTGCTCCTGCTTCGAGTGCCGCGAGATGGAAGACGGACCGGGGCGCCAGGCCGAACGCCTCGATGGACTGGACGTACTTGGAGACCCGGATGAGGCTCAGATTGCGGCGGGCCGCGAGGTCGGTGATCCAGTGCGGGGTGCGCTCGTTGACCTTGATCTCCATCACCGACAGGTGCGGCGGCACGGTGAACCGGTTCTCCGCACCGTCCTGCCCGAAGTGGAAGTCGCGGTCACGGCCCCGGATACGCCGGTCGAAGGTGACCCTCAGACCGGTGTCGGCCGCGCGCCCGACCAGCGCCTCGCGCTGGTAGCCGGTCATCGCGGTGGGCCGGAGGTTGAGCCGTACGGCCAGGTCGAGCACCTCGTGGACGAACGCGCGCTCCCTCGGGGAGTGCTCCACCAGCTCCCGCCCGTCGCAGAGTTGACGGGCCGTCGCATACGGCAGGGTGATGCGCCGCTTCTGGGTGACCCGGTTGACGCGCTGCTTGATCTCGACGCAGACCGGGGACTCGTCCGTCACCCCGGCCGGGTCGCCGTAGTGCCTGATGCGCAGCTTGCGGCGGAACTTCAGGCCCTCGATCTTCTCCCAGTAGAACCGCAGCTCGGGGGAGTCGTAGTACAGGCTCCACACCCCGTATCCGCCGACCGGGCTGTTCAGGTCGCGGTCCATCCGCTCGCCGAGCTCGTCGCGGAGTTCGGCGGCCAGCTCGACCGGGACCAGGTACTTCAGCTCGTATCTGTTGAAGGCGTGCAGCCTGCTCGCCACATGCAGCGGTGGGGGGTCAACCGTGGCCGTGTCGGTGTGCGACACCGTGCGCCTCCTTCGTCGTCCGTGCCGGACCGGCCGGCCCGCGACACGGAACCAACGACGGATGAGGAGGCGATGAGAAACCCGGGTGGATTACAGGAGGATCAAAGATGGCCGGAAGGTGAACACGGCGGGTGCGGAAACAGCTGTGTCCCCGGGCGGACGGCCCGGGGACACAGCGGGAGAAGATCAGGCGAGCGAGGCGCTCAGCGTGATCGTGGTGCCCGAAAGCGCCTGGCTGACCGGGCAGTTGGCCTTGGCGTCTTCGGCCGCCTTGACGAAGCCGGCCTCGTCCAGACCCGGCACGGTGCCCACCACGGTGAGGTGGATGCCGGTGATGCCGGTGCCCGGCTGGAAGGTGACGTCGGCCTTGGTCTCCAGCCGTGCCGGCGGGGTGCCGGCGCCGCTCAGGCCGTGCGAGAGCGCCATCGAGAAGCAGCTGGAGTGGGCCGCGGCGATCAGCTCCTCCGGGCTGGTCTTGCCGTTCGCCTCCTCCGCGCGGGACGGCCAGGAGACCGGGTACTCGCCGATCCCGGACGAGTCGAGGGTGACGACCCCCTTGCCCTCCAGGAGGTTGCCTTCCCATTCCGTGTGGGCGGTACGCGTGGTAGCCATGCTGGTCCCTTCGAACGGTGCGCGGTGGTACGGGACGGCGGGGCACTGCGTCGTGCACCGCCGGTGGTACGTCCTTACGCCCCCGAACCTACTGCCCCACCAGCCCCTTCGCGTCGCGTGCCAGCGCCGTGAGACGGGAGATCGCCCGGAAGTACTTCTTCCGGTACCCCCCGTTCAGCATCTCGTCGCTGAACAGCCGGTCGAAGGGCAGCCCGGCCGCGAGGACCGGCACCTCCCGGTCGTACAGCCGGTCGGCGAGGACCACGAGCCGCAGCGCTGTCGACTGGTCGGGCACCGCCCGCACCTCGGTCAGGCACACCGCCTTGAGCCCGTCCGTCAGCGCGCCGTACCGGCTGGGGTGGACGCGGGCCAGGTGGTCGAGCAGCGCCGGGAAGTCGTCCAGGCTGGCGCCCGGCGTGGCGTACGCGGCCTTGGTGACCTGCTCGTCCGAGAACGGCGGCGGGGCCTCGGGCAGACCGCGGTGGCGGTAGTCCTCGCCGTCGATGCGCAGCGGGCGGAAGTGCGCGGACAGGCCCTGGATCTCGCGCAGGAAGTCGGCGGCGGCGAACCGGCCCTCGCCGAGCTTGCCGGGCAGCGTGTTGGAGGTCGCGGCCAGCGCGACGCCCTCCTCGACCAGCCGGCTGAGCAGCGAGGACACCAGCACGGTGTCGCCCGGGTCGTCCAGCTCGAATTCGTCGATGCACAGCAACCGGTGCCCGCTCAGCGTCCGCACGGTCTGCTGGAAGCCCAGCGCGCCCACCAGGTTCGTCAGCTCCACGAAGGTGCCGAAAGCTTTCAGCGAGGGCGCGGCCGGGGTGGCGTGCCAGAGCGAGGCGAGCAGATGGGTCTTGCCGACCCCGTACCCGCCGTCGAGATACACCCCGCGCGGCCCGGACGGCTTGGCCTCCGCCTTCCGGCCGAACCACTTGCGCTTCCCGGAACCCGAGGCATGCGCCCCGCCGAGCCCGGCGGCGAAGTCGCTCAGCACCCGGACCGCCTCGGTCTGGCTCGGCTGGTTCGGGTCGGGTACGTACGTATCGAAACGCACCGAGTCGAAGCGCGGCGGCGGCACCATCTCGGCGACCAGACGGTCGGCGGGGACATGCGGCTCGCGGGCGCACAGGGACAGCGGGGCCGTTTCGGCTATGGGGCTGGACCCCGGCACGGCGTGGGAGGACGACACAACCGTCAAGCTTACGACCCGTGCCAGACTGCCGGACATGCGACGCCTGTTCCCTGTGACCGACCTGACAGCGGCCGACACCTCCGGCGAATGGAGCCTGGACCGCCTCGCCGACGCCTACGCCTACCCCGCCGGGGACGGACCCTGGCTGCGGGCCAACATGGTGTCCACGCTGGACGGGGCCGCCCAGCACGACGGCCGCTCGCAGCCGATCTCCTGCGAGAGCGACATGCGGATCTTCGGCACCCTGCGCGGCCTGGCCGACGTGGTGATCGCGGGCGCCCAGACCGTACGCCAGGAGGGTTACCGGCCGGCCAGGGCGCGGGACGCCTTCGCGGCGCGCCGGGAGGACGCCGGGCAGACCCCGGCCCCCGCCGTCGCCGTGGTCAGCGGCAGCCTGGACCTGGACTTCTCGCTCCCGCTCTTCGTCTCACCGCTGGTCCCGACGCTGGTGCTGACCGGGGCGGGCGCGCCCCCGGACCGGATCGCGACGGCCCGGAAGGCGGGCGCCGAGGTGGTGATCGCGGGGGAGGGCTCGCGCGTCGACCCGGCCCGTGCCGTGCGGGAGCTGGCCGACCGGGGGCACCGGCGGCTGCTCACCGAGGGCGGGCCCCGGCTGCTCGGCCAGTTCGTGGCGGAAGGGGTGCTGGACGAGCTGTGCCTGACCGTCGCGCCGATGCTCACGGCCGGTGACGCCCAGCGGATCGCGGGCGGGCCCGCCGTCGAGGTGCCGAAACGATTCGCCCTGGCCTCGCTGCTGGAGGAGGACGGCTTCCTCTTCACCCGCTACCGCCGGCCCTGAGGCCCCGCCCTCCCCGTACGCCCCAGAGCTCTCCCCGTAGCGCCTCGCACGGTGGCAATGAGCGGAATATCGTGTTCCGGTTAGCGTTCCGTGGGCAGAATGGATCTCGCAGACCCCGTGCCAGCACGGGGAAGGATGGTTTCGCCAGCGGCCGGCGACGGTCGCTGAAGAGAAGGGCTCTGTGGTGTTCACCAGCGTTTTGATGATCGAGAAGGCCCTCACCGCCGGGGACGTCGAATTCGTCACCACCCTGCACGGGGAGGAGCGCACCTCCTTCGTCGTCCTCATGCAGCCGCGCGGCGACCAGGCGGACGTTCTGCTGCGGGCCATCGACGACCTGGCGATGGGCGAACTGAAGGAAGCGGCCCGCGAGAGCGAGGAGCCCGAGGGACGGAGCGCCAGGGAGTCGGCCGAGCTGGCCCTCGAAGTGTCCCTGGAGGCCCTGCGCCAGGCGGGCTCCGAGGCGGTCGGACAGGTGATCGAGAGCCACCCGCTGGACAAGCTCACCTCGGTGGTCGAGGAGTCCGAGGCCGACGAGGTCATCGTGCTGACCGCGCCCCACTACGTCGAGGAGTTCTTCCACCGCGACTGGGCGTCCCGCGCCCGGCACAAGGTCGGCGTCCCGGTGCTCAAGCTCTTCGCGCACAGCGAATAGGCTGGGAGCCCCTACCCGTACGCACCTGGGAGAGACACGTATGGCACCCGGCATCCCCGCCGCCATGGAACGACCCCACTTCATCGGCATCGGCGGCGCCGGAATGTCGGGCATCGCCAAGATCCTCGCCCAGCGCGGCGCGAAGGTCGCGGGCAGCGACGCCAAGGAGTCCCCGACGGCCGAGGCGCTGCGCGCGCTGGGGGCGACCGTCCACATCGGGCACGCCGCCGGGCACCTGGCCGACGACGCCAGCTGCGTCGTCGTCTCCAGCGCCATCCGCGCCGACAATCCGGAGCTGGTGCGCGCCGGGGAGCTTTCGGTCCCCGTCGTGCACCGCTCCGACGCCCTGGCCTCGCTGATGGGCGGGCTGCGCTCCATCGCGGTGGCGGGCACCCACGGCAAGACCACCACCACCTCGATGCTGGCCGTCGCCCTGAGCGAGCTGGACCTCGACCCCTCGTACGCCATCGGCGGCGACCTGGCCGGGCCCGGCACCAACGCCACGCACGGCGAGGGCGACATCTTCGTCGCCGAGGCCGACGAGAGCGACCGCAGCTTCCAGAAGTACGACCCCGATGTGGCGATCGTCCTCAACGTCGAGCTGGACCACCACGCGAACTACGCGTCGATGGACGAGATCTACGAGTCCTTCGAGACCTTCGCCGGGAAGATCGTCCCCGAGGGCACCCTCGTCGTCTCCGCCGACCAGTCCGGCGCCGTCGAGCTGACCCGCCGGGTCCGCGAGGCGCTGCCCGCGCTCACCGTCGTCACCTACGGCGAGTCCGACACCGCCGACGTGCGCGTCCACAAGATCACCCCGCGCGGCCTGACCAGCGAGGTCACGGTGATCCTCGGCGGGAAGTTCCTCACGTTCACCGTCTCCGTGCCCGGCCGCCACTACGCGCTCAACGCGGTCGCCGCCCTCGCCGCCGGCATCGCGCTCGGCATCCCCGCCCACAACCTCGCCTCGGCCCTCGGCAAGTACACCGGGGTCAAGCGCCGCCTCCAGCTCAAGGGCGAGGCGGCCGGCGTCCAGGTCATCGACAGCTACGCGCACCACCCCACCGAGATGACCGCCGACCTGGAGGCCATGCGCGGTGCCGCGTCCGAGGCCCGCCTCCTCGTCGTCTTCCAGCCGCACCTGTTCTCGCGCACCCAGGAGCTCGGTACGGAGATGGGCCAGGCCCTCGCCCTCGCCGACGCCTCCGTGGTCCTGGACATCTACCCGGCCCGCGAGGACCCGGTCCCCGGCGTCACCAGCGCCCTGATCATCGACGCGGCCACCGCCGCCGGGGCCGACGTCACCGCCGTCCACGACAAGGACCGGGTCCCCGAGGTCGTCGCGGGAATGGCGAAGCCCGGCGACCTCGTTCTCACCATGGGAGCGGGCGACGTCACCGACCTCGGCCCGCGGATCCTGGACCACCTGTCGAACTGAAGGAGCCACCCGTGACGTACGACGTCGAGAAGCCGGACGAACAGTGGCGGGAGGAGCTCACCGCCGCCGAGTACGCGGTGCTGCGCAAGGCCGGCACCGAGCCCGCGTTCGTCGGTGAGTACACGGACACCAAGACCGAGGGCGTCTACTCCTGCCGGGCCTGCGGCGCGGAGCTGTTCCGCTCCGACACCAAATTCGAGTCGCACTGCGGCTGGCCGTCCTTCTACGACCCGAAGGACACCGACGCGGTCGAGCTGATCCAGGACCGCAGCCACGGCATGGTCCGCACCGAGGTCCGCTGCGCCCGCTGCGGCTCCCACCTGGGCCACGTCTTCGAGGGCGAGGGCTACCCGACCCCGACGGACCAGCGCTACTGCATCAACTCGATCTCGCTGCGGCTGACGCCCGACGCGGGCTGAACGATCCCCGCGCGTCAGTGACCGCCCCGCCGCGGCAGGGCGCGTCTCAGTCGGCGTCCGCCTCCGACTTCAGCAGCGGGTGCGCCACCCCGGGGAAGACCCGGGCCCGCACGACCTCCTCCGCCGCGCCGCCCCTGACGACCGTCTCCGCGACACCCCAGGGGCGGCCCGGCAGGGTCACGGTCAGGGTGTACGAGGCCGGGCAGCCCAGGCACTCGTAGCGGTCCACCCACGTCTCGACCTCGGTGGTGCTGCCCGGGTAGCGCGCCACGTGCCGGTGCAGCGCGTGGCAGCGCCCGCACCGTTCCCCCGGCTCGCAGGTGCCGCCGCAGGGGCACGGCACATCGAGCGAGTCCGCCGGCCGCCAGCGCTGGGTGAGGACGGCCTCGCGCGTGGCGCCCATGTCCTTCATCGCCTTGAGGTTGCGGGCCGCCACGTTGTACGACTCGCCGGTCGCCGCCATCCGGTCGCGGATGACGTCCTTTCGGCCGCGGTTCGTCGTCATGATCCTCCTGGGGTCCACGCAGCCCGCCAGGAGGGCGCACGAGATCGGTGCCTCAACGGTACCCGCAGCCGGGAGCGGCCCGCGCCTCGCTCAGGCCCGCCGCACCCGCCCCGCGATGCGGCGGCCCAGGCGGCCCAGGGTGCCGCGCTCGCGGCGGTTCCAGTCGCGGAAGGCGTCCGCCCGGCCGCTGCTGCCCGAGCGGCCGACCGCGTCCTCGACCGCCGCGACCCGGTCGGCGGGCAGCCCCCGCACCACGGGGCGCAGCACCTCGTCGAGGAGCCCGGTCGCGGCCTCGGTCCACGTGGGTCCGGCGTGCGGGTGGGCCGTCCACACGGTGAAGCAGTCGGCCGCGTAGGCCGGGTCGGCGGCCAGCCGGGCCCGGACGCCGTCACCGCGCGCGGTCCGGGCGTAGGCGGCGATCAGGTCCGCGTCCCCGCTCTGCACCAGGGCGTACAGCTCCTCGTCGGGCCGCTCCGGCGCCAGCAGCCGCCCGGCCACCGCGTCGCACGCCTGCCCGAGCACGCCCGGCTCCAATGGCTCCGCCTCCGCGCGCAGCGCCCGCACCCGTTCGGCCCAGTCCGGCTCCGCCGCGCCCGAGCGCACCTCGCCGGCGAATTCCAGGAGCTGGAGCGCCGCGCGCACCCGGCCCCCGGTCTCCTGCGGGAAGCCGCGCAGCAGGTCGTGGGCCAGCTCCGGGGCCGCCCCGTCGTCGGCGCCGGCCGCGAGCGCGGCGGCCACCAGGAGCGACCAGGTGCCGGCCGCCCGGTGCGCGTCCGAGGTCGCCGCCTCCAGAAGCTGCCGGGCCTCGGCGGCAGTCGGCGCCTCGCCGTCCCAGACCAGGCCCACCGCCGTCCGCAGCACCCGCGGCTCCGCGAACGGCGAGACCCCGCCGGCCCGCAGGATGCGCTGGAGCGTCGCGACCCGGTCGTCGCCGCAGTCCGCCCTGGCCTCCGGCGCCCCGGCGCACATCCGCAGATGCGGCAGCGCCTGCGTGCCGGTGAACGGCAGCGGCACCCGGCTCAGCAGCCGCGCCACGTCGGCCGGATGGTCCGGCGCGATCCGGTCGAGTGCGCCGAGCAGCGCCGTACGCACATCGAACTGCTCGTCCATCAGCTCAAGGAGAGCGGGCGCCCAGCCCGGGGCGCCCTCCTCACCGCCCGTCAGCAGCGCGGGCGCGAGCCGGTCGACCACGGAGGGCAGCAGCTCGGCGCAGTCCACCCCGAGCAGCCGGGCCACCCGCAGCAGCTGCACCGTACGGGCCACGTCCAGGCCGACGCCCGCACCGCCCAGCTCGGTCACTATCTCCGGCCCGAGCACCCCGGCGACGGCCGCGCCCTCCGGCCCGCTGAAGGCGGTGCGGCCGGGCAGCTCCAGCGAGCCGTTGCCGCCGCGCACCGCCTCGGTCACCAGCATCGCGGCGAGCGGGGCGGTGGTCGTCGCGGGGGAGCGGCCGTCGAGCGCCGCGAACAGCCGCCCGGCGGCGTCGAATTCGGGCCCGGAGCGGTCGTCCGTCCCGGGCACGGTCAGCGCCTCGACCAGCCGGTGGGTACGGGTCCCGTCCAGGGCGTACGGCCGCTCGGCGGCCCAGTCCGCGGCCGCCGCGCGCTCCTCGGTGCCGAGCGGTATGCCGGCGCACAGGGCCGTCACCGCCAGCGGGCCCGCCGCGAACGGCTCCCCGGGCAGCGCGGCCGCCTCCCGGAAGAGCTCCGGCGCCCGGCCGCGCCAGACCCGGGCCGCCGTCTCGGCCCAGGTGTCGCCCACCGGCCCGTCCGGGCGCGGACCGGTGCACGCATGCACGCGCAGCCCGGAGTCCGCCAGCTCCTCGGCGTCCTCGGGCAGCACCCCGACCACCCGCTGCGCGGCCTCGCGGGGGCGGCGGGTGTACGTGGTGAAGGTCAGGTGCTCGGCGAGCCCGTCCGGCAGGGCGAGCCCGGCCAGCGCGATCCACCGGGCGACGTCCGCGCTCTGCCGCTCGGCCAGCACGACCCGCTCCGGTCCGTCGGGGCCGTGCAGGCGGCGCAGGTCGGACAGCACACCGGCCAGCCAGGGGCCGCGTGAGACGGCGAAGTCGTTGAGCGCCTCGCGCTCGCGGGCCTCGTGCCCGGCCGGGGCGGGCAGCGCGGCGAGCGGTCCCGGCAGCGGGCGGTCCGGCGTCGCGGCGGCCCAGCGGGCGGTCCGGCAGGCGGTGAGCGGCAGGGTGCCCTCGGGGAGCCGGGTGCCGGGGGGCAGGTGGACCGCGTGGGCGTGGAAGCGTACGGCGGAGGTCAGGGGGGAGCGCACCGCGACGGTCCGGGCCAGCAGCCCGCTGCCGTCGGAGAGCACGCTGAAGCTGTACGCCTCGGGCAGGGCGCGCAGGGCGGTGTCCGTGAGCCGGTCCGGTGTGCCGCGCGGCGCCTCGTACGCCAGCAGCGGTCCCGCCTCGGTCAGCACGGACGCGGGTATCGAGGGGTCAACCGACGTGAACCGGGCGGCGGTCGGCCCGTCCTCGCCGGTTCCGTCCCCGTCCGCGGAGGTGTAGTGCAACTGCGCGAGGCTCATGCGTCGGCTCTCTTCGTCCCTGCCTGAAGATCCCCTGCCACCCGCACCGGCCCTCGCGGTGGCAGCGCCGTCCCGGCTGAGAGCGGCGACCCCGGCGGGGAGTGCTCCGCAGTCGCTGGGGCGACGCTATCAAGGAGCGAGGCGGCCGGGTCGCCGAACGGGTGGCCGATTCGGCTCGGTAGGGGGAGGGGGCGTTGGTTACCGTGGGGCTCCTTGGGGGGAACCATGCTGCATACACTCTTCGATCGCGATGACTTGGCGCCGCGTGAGCGGCTGGCGGCGCTGAACGACGCGTTCCGCACCAGCGAGCACGCCATGGGCGTCCTCAGCCCCGAGGCGGACGGCTTCACCGCCCTGGTCCGGGGCGTCGACCTCGCGGCGGTGTCCGTGGTCGAGCTGACGATGTCACCGGGGCTGGTCGTGCGGTCCGACCGGATGGTGCGGCAGGCCGATCCGGAGCTGGTCTGCGTCGCGCTGGCCGCCTCCGGGCGGACGGTGCTCGGCCAGGCCGGGCGGGAGGCCGTCCTGGGGCCGAACGAGCTCGCGTTCTACGACAGTTCGCGCCCCTTCGAGATCGGCGTCGGCACCCCGGGCGGCGAGCCCGCGACGCTGATCCGGGCCCATGTCCCGCGCGCCCTGCTCGGCCGATCCGCGGACCTCGTGGAGCCGCTGCTCGCCCGGCCGCTCCAGGGAGACGCCGGCTTCGCCGGCATGTTCGTCCACCTGATGAGCAGTCTGGCCGACGAGTCGCGCGCGTACCGCCCGAACGACCGCAGCCGCCTGGCGGAGATCGCCGGCGACCTGCTCACCGCGCTCGTGGACCACCACGCGGACGCGGAGCCGGTGCCCGGGGACGACTCCCGCAAAGGGGCCCTGCTGCTGAGCATCGAGGCGTTCGTGCAGCGGCATCTGAACGACCCGGACCTGTCCCCGCGTACGATCGCGGGCGCCCACCATCTCTCGGTGGGGTACCTCCACCGGCTGTTCAGCGCGCGCGGCACGACGCTCACGGCGTGGATCCGGGGGATGCGGCTGAAGCGGGCCGGCCGGGATCTGCGGGACCCCGCACTGAGCGAGGTGACCGTGCATCAGATCGCCGTGCGCTGGGGCTTCCGGGACCACTCCACCTTCACCCGCAGCTTCCGTACGGCCTACGGCATGTCGCCGCGCGACTACCGGCACGCATCGTCAAGTCAGTGGTGACCGTACGTCAAAGACGCGAGATACGACGGGGAGAGAAGCTGTGGATACCGGACCCCGGTGATCCGGGGGGACGCCGGGGTCCGGGTAACGAGCAGCCGAGCAGGGGGAGTTCGATGCCGAGCCCGCCGACTGGGGTGCGGCCGGGCTACTCGAAGCGCGAGGTGTCGCCGGCTCCCCGGCGCACGATCTCCAGCTCGCCGCCCGAGAAGTCGATGACCGTCGTCGGCTCGGTACCGCAGTCGCCGGAGTCGATGACGATGTCCACCTCGTGGTCCAGGCGCTCCTTGATCTCCCAGCCCTGGGTGAGGGGTTCGGCCTCGTCGGGCAGCAACAGCGTGCTGGAGAGCAGTGGTTCGCCCAGCTCGGCCAGGAGGGCCTGCACGACCGGGTGGTCCGGGATGCGCACGCCCACGGTCTTCTTCTTGGGGTGCAGCAGCTGGCGCGGCACCTCCTTCGTGGCCGGCAGGATGAAGGTGTACTGGCCGGGCGTCGACGCCTTGACCGTACGGAACACGTCGTTGTCGATGTGCACGAACTGCCCGAGCTGGGCGAAGTTCTGGCACATCAGCGTGAAGTGGTGGCGGTCGTCGAGGTCGCGGATCGCCCGGATGCGGGACAGGCCGTCCCGGTTGCCGAGCTGACACCCGAGTGCGTAGCAGGAGTCCGTCGGATACGCGACGAGCGACCCGGAGCGGATGCTTTCGGCCACGTTGGTGATGGTGCGCTGCTGGGGATTTTCGGGGTGTACATCGAAATACTTCGCCATCCGGCGAGTCTACGGCCGGGTGCGCGAACGGTTCCCGGAGAAGCGGATTGTGCGGCCCCGGGGCGGGCAGGACAACCGTTTCGAGTGGCGGCCGCCGTTCAAACCCGCCCGGCCGCGCGATGCTCGTTGTGCACCATGCATGATACGTGCATGGTGCACACATTCCGTGGTATATGTGTACAGAGAGGTCGTCGTCCCGGTGGGGGAGGCGTGCCGCAGTCGTAGGGAGCCGTGCGTGGACATGCCTGTGGACCGGATCGAGTTCGAGACGATGCTGCTCGGCCGGCACATGAGCCTGCTCACCTCGCGCGGCGGTGGGCGGCTCGACCGGAGCGCGTACATCCTCCTCAGCCGCATCCGGGTCCAGGGCCCGATGTCGATCGGCCAGCTGCACGACGCGTTCGGCCTCGACACCTCGACGCTGAACCGGCAGACCGCCGCGATGCTCCGGGCCGGCGTGGTCGACCGCATCGCCGACCCGGACGGCGGGATCGCGCGCAAGTTCGTCATCACGGACGAGGGGGAGCGCCGCCTCGACAAGGACCGGGCCGAGAACCGGGAGGGGCTGCAACGGGTCCTCGCCGAGTGGACCCCGGAGGAGGCCGCCCGCTTCGCGGACGACCTGGCCCGGCTCAACCGCGACATCGAACGCCTCGACGGCAGGCCCTGGCCGCGCGACTGAGCCGTACGGGCGGAACGCGCACGGTGTGAAGCGGAGCTGCGGTCCCGCTTAAGAAAACCTCGATGGACCTGGGGCGCGGGGTACGGCAGATTTCTCCGTGACGGCGGAGGATGGTGCGCGGCAGCCGGAGCGAGCGCGCTGCCATGCCGTCCCTCTCATCCTTCCCCGGGCCGCAGGCTTCCTCAGGCATGCCCCCGGCCCGGGGAGCTCAACGCCGTACAGGGAGCCGCAGCCGTGAAGGCACTCGTGAAGCAGAAGGCCGAGCCCGGGCTCTGGCTGATGGACGTCCCCGAGCCCGAGACCGGCCCCGGCGACGTACTGATCAAGGTCCTGCGCACCGGCATCTGCGGGACCGACCTGCACATCCGCAACTACGACGGCTGGGCGCAGCAGGCCATCACCACCCCGCTCGTCCTCGGCCACGAGTTCGTCGGCGAGGTCGCCGCGATCGGCGCGGACGTGGTCGACATCGCCGTCGGCGACCTGGTCAGCGGTGAGGGCCACCTCGTCTGCGGCAAGTGCCGCAACTGCCTGGCCGGCCGCCGCCACCTCTGCCGCTCCACCCTGGGCCTGGGCGTCGGCCGCGACGGCGCCTTCGCCGAGTACGTCGCACTGCCCGCGTCCAACGTGTGGGTGCACCGGGTCCCCGTCGACCTCGACGTCGCCGCGATCTTCGACCCGTTCGGCAACGCCGTCCACACCGCGCTGTCCTTCCCGCTCGTCGGCGAGGACGTCCTGATCACCGGCGCCGGCCCGATCGGCATCATGGCCGCCGCCGTCGCCAAGCACGCCGGCGCCCGCAACGTCGTGATCACCGACGTCAGCGAGGCCCGCCTCGAACTGGCCCGCAAGGTCGGCGTCAGCCTGGCGCTCAACGTCGGCGAGCACACCATCGCGGACGGCCAGAAGGAGCTGGGCCTGCGCGAGGGCTTCGACATCGGCCTGGAGATGTCCGGCCGCCCCGAGGCCATGCGCGACATGATCGCGAACATGACGCACGGCGGCCGGATCGCCATGCTCGGACTCCCTTCCGAGGAGTTCGCCGTGGACTGGGCCCGGATCGTCACCTCGATGATCACGGTCAAGGGCATCTACGGCCGCGAGATGTACGAGACCTGGTACGCCATGTCCGTCCTGCTGGAGGGCGGCCTCGACCTGGCCCCCGTGATCACCGGCCGGTACGGCTACCGCGACTTCGAGGCGGCCTTCGACGACGCGGCGAGCGGGCGCGGCGGCAAGGTCATCCTCGACTGGACCGTCTGACCTCTTCACCTAAGGAACCGGCATGTTCGACTCCGTACGCGACGACCTGCGCACCACCCTCGAAGAGATCGAGGCGGCCGGGCTGCACAAGCCCGAGCGCGTCATCGGCACCCCGCAGTCCGCGACGGTGGCCGTCACCGCCGGGGGCCGCCCCGGCGAGGTGCTGAACTTCTGCGCCAACAACTACCTGGGCCTCGCCGACCACCCCGACGTGATCGCCGCCGCGCACGAGGCGCTGGACCGCTGGGGCTACGGCATGGCCTCGGTCCGCTTCATCTGCGGCACCCAGGAGGTCCACAAGGAGCTGGAGCAGCGGCTCTCCTCCTTCCTGGGACAGGAGGACACGGTCCTCTACTCCTCCTGCTTCGACGCCAACGGCGGCGTGTTCGAGACGATCCTCGGCGCCGAGGACGCGGTCATCTCCGACGCCCTCAACCACGCCTCGATCATCGACGGCATCCGCCTGTCCAAGGCCAAGCGCTTCCGCTACGCCAACCGCGACATGGCCGACCTGGAGACGCAGCTCAAGGAGGCGTCCGGGGCCCGGCGCCGGCTGATCGTCACCGACGGCGTCTTCTCCATGGACGGTTACGTCGCACCGCTGCGCGAGATCTGCGACCTGGCCGAGCGCTACGACGCCATGGTCATGGTGGACGACTCGCACGCCGTCGGCTTCGTCGGCGCCGGCGGACGCGGTACGCCGGAGCTGCACGGCGTCATGGACCGCGTCGACATCATCACCGGCACCCTCGGCAAGGCGCTCGGCGGTGCCTCCGGCGGTTACGTCGCGGCGCGCGCCGAGATCGTCGCCCTGCTGCGCCAGCGCTCGCGCCCGTACCTCTTCTCCAACTCGCTCGCCCCCGTCATCGCCGCCGCCTCCCTCAAGGTCATCGACCTGCTGGAGTCCGCCGGCGAGCTGCGCGAGCGGCTCAACGCCAACACCGCGCTCTTCCGTACCCGGATGACCGAGGAGGGCTTCGACATCCTGCCCGGCGACCACGCCATCGCCCCCGTCATGATCGGGGACGCGGCGAAGGCAGGCCGGATGGCGGAGCTGCTCCTGGAGCGCGGTGTGTACGTGATCGGGTTCTCGTACCCGGTCGTCCCCCAGGGCGCGGCCCGCATCCGCGTCCAGCTCTCCGCCGCGCACTCCACGGCGGACGTGAACCGCGCGGTCGACGCGTTCGTCGCGGCGCGCGCCGAGCTGGAGGGCTGAGGGCGGTCCCAGAACGGTCGCGGGGGCGGTCAGGGTGCCCCCGCGACCTGGCACGACGTTCCCCCGCGACCTGGGACAATAGGGCACATGATCGATGCCCGGCGGCTGCGCGTGCTGCGTGCCGTGGCGGACCACGGCACGGTGACCGCCGCGGCCGCCGCCCTGTACCTGACCCCGTCCGCCGTCTCCCAGCAGCTCGCCGCCCTGGAGCAGGAGACCGGCCACCGCCTCGTCGAACGCGGCTCGCGCGGGGCCAGGCTCACCCCGGCCGGCGAGATCCTGCTCACCCACACCAACGCGGTCCTGGCCCAGCTGGAACGGGCGGAGGCCGAGCTCGCCGCGTACGGCTCGGGCGAGGCCGGTACGGTCACGGTCGCCGCGTTCGCCACCGGCATCGGGCTGGTGCTCGCCCCCGCCATCGCCGCGCTGAGCCGGACCGCCCCCGGCATCAAGGTCCGCGTCCAGGACGCGGAGGGCGACGCGAGCGTCCCCATGGTCCTGGACCGGCAGGTCGATGTCGCCGTCGCCGTCGAGTACCGGGGCGCCCCGGGCGAGGACGACCGCCGGCTCACCCGCGTACCGCTCTACTCGGAGCCGTTCGACGCGGTGCTCCCGGTGGGGCACCGGCTGGCCGGCCAGGAGCAGGTGGCCGTCGCCGAGCTGGCCAAGGACGCCTGGATCGGGCCCTACCCCGGCAACCCCTGCCACGACGTGGTGGTCCTGGCCTGCGAGTACGCCGGCTTCGCCCCGAACCTCGAACACTCCTCGGACGACTTCCACGCGGTCGTCGCCCTCGCCGGCGCGGCCGCCGGAGTGGCCCTGGTGCCGCGCACCGCCCTGCGCGGCATGACGCTGACCGGCGTGGTGGTCCGCCCGGTACGCGGGACCGCCCCCACCCGCCGGGTCTTCGCGGCGGTCCGCCGGGGCGCCGAGGCCCACCCGCTGATCGCACCGGTCCTGGAAGCGCTGGCGGGCGCGGCGGGCTGAGGGGCGCTGCCCGGCCCCACCCCCACCCCCGCCCCGCTGCCCGGCCCCGCCCCCGTCACGCCGGCTGGAGCAGGTCCCAGCGGTTGCCGTACAGGTCCTCGAAGACCGCGACCGAGCCGTAGACCTCGTGGCGCGGCTCCTCCAGGAAGCGCACCCCGGCCGCCGTCATCCGGGCGTGGTCGGCCGCGAAGTCCTCGGTGTGCAGGAAGAAGCCGACCCGGCCGCCGGTCTGCGCGCCGACGCTCGCCGCCTGCGCCTCGTCCTTGGCCCGGGCCAGCAGCAGCCCCGTACCCCCGGTACCACGCGGCCGCACCACCACCCAGCGCGAGCCGTCGCCCCGGTCGGTGTCCCAGGGGGTGTCTTGCCGATCAGGGCCGGGTCCGCGACGCCTGGCACGGCACCTCGCCGCGTTGCCGAAACACCCTAATCGCTCCGCGATGAGGGCATTCCGGCGCCTTGCGATGCACCGCACCAGACGCCGCGGCCTGACCGACCCTGATCGGCAAGACACCCCCTCAACCAGCTCGAAGCCGAGGGCCCCGGTGTAGAAGGAAAGGGCCTCGTCATAGTCGCGGACGACCAGCGTGACCAGGGCGATGTGCGGCATGGAACTCCTCGCGGTGCGGCAGGGCCGGGCGGGCGCCGGCCCCCGGGCGCGACACTATCCGCATGGACCTCCCCGACCTCACCGCCCGCGCGCACCGCCTCGCCCGGGCCGGCGGGCGGCGCGTCCTCGGCATCGCCGGGCCGCCCGGAGCCGGCAAGTCGACCCTGGCCGGGCGGATCGCCGACGCGCTCGGCCCGCTCGCCGCCCTCGTGCCCATGGACGGCTTCCACCTCGCCCAGGCGGAGCTGGAACGCCTCGGCCGGGCCGGCCGCAAGGGCGCGCCCGACACCTTCGACGCCGCCGGATACGCCGCCCTCCTGCGCCGGCTGCGCGCCCCCGAGCCCGGGACCGTCGTCTACGCCCCCGCCTTCGACAGGTCCCTGGAGGAACCGGTCGCCGGGGCGATCCCCGTACCCCCGGACGTCCCGCTCGTCGTCACCGAGGGCAACTACCTGCTGTACGGGGAAGGGCCCTGGGCGCCGGTGCGCGGGCTGCTGGACGAGGCGTGGTACCTGGACCCCGACGACGCGGTGCGCGTGCCCCGGCTCGTCGCGCGGCATGTGCGGTACGGGAAGGCCCGGGCCGAAGCCGAGCGCTGGGTGGCGCGGTCCGACGAGGCCAACGCCCGGCTCGTCGCGGCCGGCCGAGACCGGGCCGACCTCGTCGTCCGCTGACCCGCTCGCGTGCGCACCGGCGGGCGGGCAGGATGGGAGGGCCGTTCCGTGCCGTCAGGAGGCCAGCATGCCCACGAACCAGCCCGTGCCGTTCACCGCCGACGACTACCGGGCCAGGATGGCGAGGGCCGCCGAGAGCGCCGCCGCGGCCGGGCTCGCCGGGGTGCTCGTCGCGCCCGGGCCCGACCTGGTGTACCTGACGGGCTACCAGCCGACGGCGATCACCGAACGGCTCACCCTCCTCGTGCTCGCGGCGGACCGGGACCCCGTCCTCGTCGTGCCGACGCTGGAGGCACCGGACGCGGCGAAGGCCGTCGGCGCCCCCGCCCTGACCCTGCGCGACTGGACGGACGGCAAGGACCCGTACGAGGTCACCGCCCCGCTGCTGGACGGGCAGGGCCGGTTCGGGATCAGCGACAACGCCTGGGCGATGCACCTGCTCGGCCTCCAGCAGCGGCTGCCCGGCACCTCGTACGCCTCGCTCACCCAGGCGCTCCCGATGCTGCGCGCGGTGAAGGACGCCCATGAGCTGGAACGGCTCGCCGCCGCCGGGGCCGCCGCCGACGCCGCGTACGGGGAGATCCTGAAGGTCCGCTTCTCCGGCCGGAAGGAGACCGAGGTCGCCGCCGACCTGGCCCGGCTGCTCACCGAGCACGGCCACTCCCAGGTGGACTTCACCGTGGTCGGCTCCGGCCCCAACGGCGCCAACCCGCACCACGAGGCGGGCGAGCGCACCATCGAGCACGGCGACATGGTCGTCCTCGACTTCGGCGGCCTCAAGCACGGCTACGGCTCCGACACCTCCCGTACCGTCCACGTCGGCGAGCCCACCGCCGAGGAGCAGCGGGTCCACGACATCGTGCGCGAGGCGCAGCAGGCGGGCTGCGCGGCGGTGCGCCCCGGTGTCGCCTGCCAGGAGATCGACCGGGCCGCCCGTGCCGTCATCACCGAGTTCGGCTACGGGGAGCGCTTCATCCACCGCACCGGCCACGGCATCGGCGTCACCACCCACGAGCCGCCGTACATGATCGAGGGCGAGGAGCAGCCGCTGGTGCCGGGCATGTGCTTCTCGGTGGAGCCCGGCATCTATCTGCCGGGCCGGTTCGGCGTCCGCATCGAGGACATCGTGACCGTCACCGAGGACGGCGGGCGCCGGCTCAACGCCACCGCCCGCGAACTCGCGATCGTGGAGTAGCTTTCAAGGGCACGCGTCTCAGTCGTCGGCCAGCACCACGCAGGACTCCGGCGGCAGGTGCAGCATCCCGTCCGGGCCCGGCGGGTCCACCGGCAGCCACGCGGCGAGCACCCGCCCCGGACCGCCCCGGTGCCGTCCGTTGCCCAGCGGGATCGCGGCGGGCTCCGCGTCGAGGTTGACCGCGATCCGCAGGTCGCCCCGGCGCACCGCGAGCCACCGCGCCCCGTCGTCGTACGCCGCCTTCACGCTCGCCAGGTCCGGGTCGCGCAGGTCCGGCAGGGTGCGGCGCAGGGCGATCAGCTCGCGGTACCAGGCGTACAGCCGGGCGTGCGGCTCGCGGTGGAGCTCGTCCCAGTCCAGGCAGGAGCGGGCCCGGGTGGCCGGGGCCTGCGGGTCCGGGATGTCCTCCTCCGCCCAACCGTGCGCCCCGAACTCCCGCCGCCTGCCCGTGCGTACGGCCTCCGCCAGCTCCGGGTCCGTGTGGTCGGTGAAGAACTGCCACGGGGTGCGGGCGCCCCACTCCTCGCCCATGAACAGCATCGGCGTGAAGGGCCCGGTCAGCACGAGGGCCGCCGCGCAGGCCAGCAGCCCGGGGGAGAGGGAGGCGGCGAGCCGGTCGCCGAGGGCCCGGTTGCCGATCTGGTCGTGGGTCTGGGCGTAGCCGACGAAGCGGTGGGCGGCGCTGCGGGTGACGTCGACGGCGCGGCCGTGCGTACGGCCCCGGAAGCTGGAGTACGTGCCGTTGTGGAAGAAGGCGCTCGTCATCGTCTTGGCGAGCCCGGCCAGCGGGGCGGCC
Source organism: Streptomyces sp. NPDC097595 (assembly GCF_044761525.1). Lineage (NCBI taxonomy): Bacteria > Bacillati > Actinomycetota > Actinomycetes > Kitasatosporales > Streptomycetaceae > Streptomyces > Streptomyces sp. NPDC097595. The sequence continues at coordinate 137,561 of NZ_JBIWCN010000012.1, forward strand.
GCGAAGTCCGCGTAGTAGCCCTGGGACTCACCGGTGAGCGCGGTGTGCAGGCAGTGGTGGAAGTCGTCGTTCCACTGCGCGTGCAGCCCGAGCCCGCCCTCCTCGCGCGGGGTCGTGGTGCGCGGGTCGCACAGATCGGACTCCGCGATCAGCGGCAGCGGGCGCCCCAGCTCGGCGGAGAGCGCGTCGGCCGCCGTGGACAGCTCCTCCAGATAGGTCAGCGCCCGGGTGTCGGCCAGGGCGTGCACCGCGTCGAGCCGCAGCCCGTCGAGCCGGTAGTCCCGCAGCCAGGCGAGCGCGCTGCCCAGCAGATACGCCCGCACCTCGTCGGAGCCCGGCGCGTCCAGGTTGACCGCCGCGCCCCACGGGGTGTGGTGCGTCTCGGTGAAGTACGGGCCGAACACGGGGAGGTAGTTCCCGGACGGGCCCAGATGGTTGTGGACGACGTCCAGGACGACGGCCAGCCCGAGACCGTGCGCCGTGTCGACGAAGCGCTTGAGCCCCTCGGGCCCGCCGTACGGCTCGTGGACGGCCCACAGCGACACCCCCTCGTACCCCCAGCCGTGTACCCCGGGGAACGGGCAGACCGGCATCAGCGACACATGGGTGATGCCCAGCTCCGCGAGATGGCCGAGCCGGGCCGCCGCCGCGTCGAACGTGCCCTCGTCCGTGAACGTGCCGATGTGCAGCTCGTACAGGACCGCGCCGGGCAGCTCGCGCCCCGCCCACTCCGAGCGCCAGGAGTACGCGTCGTGGTCGACCACCGCCGACTCGCCGTCGGGCCCGTCCGGCTGGCGGCGCGAGCGGGGGTCGGGGCGCACCGGACCGCCGTCCAGGGCGAAGCCGTACCGGTCGCCGTCCACGGCCTCCGCCTCGGCGATCCACCAGCCGGGCCGGTCCGGATCGGGCTCCATGGGCCGTGGTTCGCCCGCCAGCCGCAGCGCGGCCGACCCCGCGTCGGGTGCCCATACCTCGAACAACATGCAGCACTCCCTCGGTCCCGGGGCCGTGCGACCCGGGACCATCGTGCTACGACGACGAGGTGGCCGTCAGGCGTCCCACACCATGTCGAAGGCGCGCTCGAAATTGACGTAGCCCAGCCGGGCGAACGCCTTCGCCATCGGCACATTGCCGAGGTCCGTCGCCGCCCGGATGCGCTCCACCCCGTCCTGCGCGGCCAGTATCCGCGTCCCCTCGGCGAGGATGTCGTCGATGTAGCCGTGACCGCGGTGGGCGGGCAGCACACCGATGTACGCGATGATCGGGTTGTAGCTGTTGCGGGCCGGGATCACGAAGCCGACCGGCTCGCCGTCCGGGAGTTCGGCGATACGCCACCACTCCCGGGGCGTGGCGTACCCGGCCAGCTCCTCGTCGTAATGCTTCTCGGCGGCCAGACGCGGCGTCAGACCGGACGCCAGGTCCGTCTGCCCGTGCGCGTCGAGGGTCCCCTCCATCACGGGCGTCATCAGCGCGAGCAGGTCCTCGCGCCCCGCCACCGGCCGGAACCGCAGCCGCCCGCTCGGGGCGGGCACCGGGGTCCCCGCGCGCCACTCCAGGCGCAGCCGCTCCACGAGCATCCGGGCCCCGGTGCGCTCCATGACCCGGATCCGGGCCTCGACGGCCTCGCGGACGGCCGGGTCCTCACGCCAGTCGGGCGGCACGAAACGCCCGTACTCGGGGCGCGGCGCCCCGGCCGGGACCACGGCGGCCGTCGCCTTCTCGACCAGGCGCAGCCCGGCCTCCTCGCGTTCGGCGAGCGGCAGGGTGTCGTCCAGGTCGAAGAAGTCGAGCAGCAGCGGCACGGCACCGTCCCTGCTCCACCAGGCGATCCGCGCCACGACCCGGTCGCCGCGCAGCGCGATCCACATCCATTCCGGGCGGCGGCGGCCCGTGGCGAGGTCGTCGGCCAGCTCGTGGTCGAGGACGTAGGGCAGTTCGAGGAAGAGCTTCAGCTCCTCGGGGCCGGTCAGTGGACGGATGGTCAGATCAAGCGGTGCGTCGGGCACGGAGCTCCAGGGTCGTACGGGCACGCCACGGCGATCACCGGGCGGCGGCCGACCCTAGCAACGTTCCGCACGGGCCGCTCCTGGTTATCCGGTGCAGGTCAGAGGTGCCGGAAACCGGGGTTCTTCTGGACACCCCGGGCCCGTCGGACCGACAATCGAGCCGTGACGTCCCCGTTCGAGTACCACACGCCCACCGCGCGCCTGTCCGACGCGCAGCGCGACCGTGTTCTCGGTGTGCTCAGGGAGGGCGCCGCCCAGGGCAGGCTCTCCCAGGACACCTTCATGCAGCGCATGGAGGTGGCGCTGACGACCAGCCGCCCCGAGGAGCTGGAAGCCCTCACCAAGGACCTGGAGCGCGAAGGCCGTTGGTCGCGGGGGCTGTTGCGCGTCGTCGGCGGGGTCTCCGGCTTTCCCGAGCGGGTCCGCCGGGCCTGGAGGGCGGAGCGGCTGCCCAAACTGCTGCTCCCCGCCCCCAGCCCGAAGCCCCTGCTCATCGGCCGCGACCCGGGCAACGGACTGCGGCTCAGCCACGAGACGGTCTCCCGGATGCACGCGGAGCTGATCGCGCACGGCGACCGCTGGCTGCTGCGGGACCTCGGCTCGACCAACGGCACCTGTGTCAACGGACAGCGGGTCACCGGCACGGTCCCGGTGCGCGAGGGGGACCAGGTGAGCTTCGGCCGCATGATGTTCCGCCTCTCCGCGCCGACGCTCCGCCCGCCCGCGTAGGGCTTTCCACCGTCCACTCCATCGCCGTCGGCATCCTCCCCGACGTCTTCGCCCGCTGGCGGACCGCCCACCCCGGCGTCGCCCTCGTCCTGCACGAGTACGCCACCACCGAGGCGCTGGAGGACCGGATCGAACGGGGCACCGCCGACCTCGCCGTCGGCCCGCCGCCCGCCCGCTGGAGCGGCCCGGTCGTCCCCGTCGGCATGGAGGACATCGTCCTCGTCGTCCCCTTCGACGACCCGCTCGCCGGGCGGGCCTCGGTCCGCCTCCAGGAGCTCGCCGACCGCTTCTGGGTGCGCTGCGCCATGGAACCGCTGGTGGACGGGACCCCCTTCATCGACTGGGCCTGCGCCCGCGCCGGCTTCAGCCCGCGTACGGCGGTGCGCACCGAGCACACCTCGACCGCGGTGCGCATGGCGGCGGCCGGGGTCGGCGTCGCCCCCGCCCCCGCCCATGTCGTACGGGGCGCGGTCGGCGAGGACTGCGCCCTGCTCACCGTGGACCCCGCCTGGCGCCGCGAGCTCGCCGTCTTCTCCCGGGTCCCGCTGACCGGCGCGGCCGCCGCCTTCACCGATCTGCTGGCCGATGCCCGGCGCGGCGGCGAGGCGGCCCGCATGTCACCTGAACGGCCGCGCGCCGACTGCGACGCGACCGTTCAGGTGATGCCCTGAGGGGGACCGCGCCGTCCACCGGCGTACCGACTCGCCCGGGGGAACCGCCATGCAGGCAGACGCGCCCCGAGACATACCGGCCCCGACCACCTCGCCCGAGCCACGGGCCCACGCCACCCGTTCCGCCAGGTCCCGCAGGACCGGCCGGCCCTGCACCGGGCCCAGCCTGCTCGCGCGCGGCGCGGCCCGGGACCCGTACCGCTTCTACCGGATGCTGCGCGAGCAGTACCCGCTCAGCTACGACGCGCCCCTCGGCGCCTGGCTGGTCAGCCGGTACGACGATGTGACCACCGCTCTCACCGACCCCCGGTTCACCGGCTTCCCGCAGGACGGGGCGCCCCGGGGCGGGCCCGCGCCGCTCGGCCTGTGCCACGGCAGCCCGCGCTGTCTGCCCGCCGACCGCTACACCGTGGTCACCGGAACGGTCCCGGACGGGCTCGCCGAACGCGTGGAGCGCACCGTCTACGTGCTCGCCCGGCGCATCGCCCGGTCCTCCCGGGCCGACCTGGTCGAGGAGTTCTGCCGCTGGCTGCCCGCCGCGCCGGCCGGTGACGGGCCGTGCGCCCGGGACACCGCCCTGCGCCGGACCGTGCTCGCCTCGCTCCTCGCCAATCTGCTGGACGACCCCGACCTGCTGGCCGCCCTGCGCGTCGAACCCGCGCTCACCGGCCGGGCCTGGACCGAGTCGCTGCGCCGCGACCCGCCGGTCCAGGTCGTCCTGCGGCGCACGGTCTCCGAGGTCGCGCTCAGCGGTGGCACCCTTCCCGCGCGGGCGCCCGTCGCCTGCCTCGTCGGGGCCGCCGCGCGCGACCCCGGGCGGTTCGCGGCGCCGGACGCCTTCGACCCGTTCCGCCCGGACCAGGACCGCGCGCTGACCGGCCCGCCGGGCTGCCCGGCGGTGGCGCTCAGCCGCCTGGAGGCCGAGCAGGGGTTGCGCGCCCTGCTCGACGCGATGCCCCGGCTCCGCTGGGCGGAGGGCTTCCGCCCGGCCGCCACGGGCCTGCTGACGAGGGGCCCGCGCTCCCTCCTCGTCCGACCGGGCTGAGGGCCTGTCGCCAAACTGCCGTCTGCCGCGCGGCGTCAGGCACGCACTCTCGCCGCACCGGCCCCAGACCCCGGTACGTCCAGTACAGGGGTCTGGGGCCGGCACGCCGAGAGCACACGCCTGACGCCGCGCGGCCGCCCTGCGGGCGACGACGGCAGTTTGACGACAGGCCCTGAGCCCTCACCCCCGTACGAGCAACGCCACCGGCCGGTCCGCGAACAGCTCCGCCACCTCCGCCGTGCCGCCCGTGAACTCGCGGCCCGGCGTGAGGAGGTCCCGCCACACGCCGTCGTCCGGCAGGGCCAGCCGCGTACCGCGCCAGCCGCCCGATTCGGCGAGCCGCAGCGACAGCCGGGTCACCGCCGTGACGACCTCGCCGGACCGGCAGAAGGCCACACAGTGCGAAGCCGCCGGGCCCGAGGCGCGCAGTGGGGCGTACGTGCCCGACTCGCCGAACACCGCCGGCCGCTCCCGCCGCAGCCGCAGCGCCACCCCGGTCAGCTCCGCCTTCTCGTCGGCGGGCGCGTCCGGCGACGGCTCCGTGAACGGCCGCCGGTTGTCCGGGTCGACCAGCGCCAGATACGCGCGCTCGGTGCCCTGGTAGAGGTCCGGCACCCCCGGCATCGTCAGGTGCACCAGGGCCGCGCCCAGCGACTGCGCCCGAACATGGGCGGCCAGCGGGGCGGCGAACTCCTCCACGAGGGACCGCACCGGACCGGTGTCCGCGGCGGGACCGGCGGCGACGAAGTCCGACGCCAGCCGCTCGTACAGCGGATCGGGCTCCGTCCAGCTCGTGAACAGGCCCGACTCGCGCACCGCCTTCAGCAGCGCCGGCTCCAGCCGCGCCGCCCGCTCCTCGGCCGGGATGCCCGCGCAGCCGACCGCCGTCTGCCACGCCTGCCAGGCGAGCTGCGGATCGGGCGCGGCCTGGGCGGACCGCCCGAGCCCCGCCACCAGACCCGCCCACCGCCCGGGGCACTGGGACAGCACCGCGATGCCCGCCCGCACATCGGCGCTGCGCTTCGTGTCATGCGTCGTCAGGGCCGTCCCGGTGGCGGGCCAGTCGCGGGCGAGGCGGGCGCAGAAGGCGTGGAAGTCCTCCGGCTCGACCGCCGGGTGCCCCGGGTCGCCGCCCACCTCGTTCGCCGAGATCAGCGGCAGATAGCGGTAGTACGCGGTGTCCTCGACCGCCTTCGCCCGCAGCGCGGACGAGGTCTGGGCGAACCGGGCGCAGAAGGCCTCCCGGTCCGCGCCGCCGCCGAGCCGCCCGAGCGCCAGGTCCCGCACCACGTCGACGGCCGACGCCTCCTCGCGCACCGCGAACGCCGCCTTGGCGTCGCTCACCGTCGTCGCGTCGAGCGTCGCCTCGGCCGCGTCGGAGCAGGGGCCGCCCGCCGTCACGTACGGGCGGTAGACCGGGACGCGCACCAGCAGCTCGCGTACGGCGGTGCGCAGCGCCCAGGGGGCGTGGTCGCGCAGCGCGGGGTCCCCGGCGCAGATCCGGGAGGCGAGGCGGGTCAGCAGCTCGGTCTCCGCCGCCAGTTCATGGGTGACGACGCGGTACGCGGCCCGGCGCACGGTCGCCGTCCAGTGACCGCCCCGGTCGTCGGCCGGGGACGCCGCCTCGCGGTAGTGGCCGAGCAGCTCGGCGGCGCCCTGGGGGTCGGTGAAGAGCCCGTCGATCCGGTACAGCGCGTCGTAGCCGGTGGTCCCGGCGACGGCCCAGCCGGCCGGCAGCCGCTCGGCGCCGGTGAGGATCTTCTCCACCACCGTCCACACCCCGCCGCCGGCCTCGGAGAGCCGTTCCAGATAGCCGGCCGGGTCGGCGAGGCCGTCCGGGTGGTCGATCCGCAGACCGTCGACCACCCCGTCCCGGACCAGTTCGAGGATCTTGCCGTGGGTGGCGGCGAAGACCTCCGGGTCCTCCACCCGCACCCCGATCAGCTCCGAGATGGTGAAGAACCGCCGGTAGTTCAGCTCGGTACGGGCCAGCCGCCACCAGCCGAGCCGGTAGTGCTGGACGTCCAGCAGCTCCGGCAGCGGCAGGCCGGCGGTGCCTTCGCGGAGGGGGAACTCCTGCTCGCCGTAGCGCAGCACCTCACCGTCGACCCGCATCCGCGCCATCTCGTCGCCGATCCGGCCGCCCAGCACCGGCAGCAGCATCCGCCCGTCACCGGCCGCCCAGTCGATGTCGAACCAGCGGGCGTACGGGGAGTCCGGGCCCTCGCGCAGCACCTCGCGCAGGGCGTGGTTGTGGACGGCGTCGGCCGCCATGTGGTTGGGCACGATGTCCAGGACCAGGCCGAGCCCGTGCTCCCGCGCGGTGCGCGCGAGGCGGCGCAGCCCCTCCTCGCCGCCCAGCTCGTCCCGTACCCGGCCGTGGTCGGTGACGTCGTAGCCGTGCCGGGAGCCCGGCACCGCTTCCAGGACCGGGGAGAGGTGCAGATGGGAGACGCCGAGCGAGGCGAGGTACGGCACGGCGTCCTCGGCGGCGCGGAACGGGAACTCCGGCTGGAGCTGGAGCCGGTACGTGGCGGTAGGCGTCATGAAGACCTTCGTACCCACATCGGGGCCGCCTGTGTCACCCCGCCCGGCACAAGGGCCTGTCCGGCGGATCAGGGCCGGATAGGGCGCGGCGTCTGGTGCGGTGCATCGCAAGGCGCCGGGGCGTCCTCATCGCGGAGCGATTAGGACGTTTCGGCAACGCGGCGAGGTGCCGTGCCAGACGTCGCGACCCCGGCCCTGATCCGCCGGACAGGCCCTGGGGCACGACGGGGTGACACGGGCGGCCCCGCGCGACCGGTCAGGCCGGGCGTTGCAGCACCACCATGCTGCGGCCCACCAGCGTCACCCGGTCGCCCGCCGCCACCTTCGGCCCGGCCCCGGGCAGCACCCCGGCCGGGCGCGCGGTGTCCACGACGGCGTGCCACTGCCGGCCGTGGTTGACGGGCACGGCGAATTCCAGCGTCTCGGCGCTCGCGTTGAACATGAGCAGGAACGAGTCGTCGGAGATCCGCTCCCCGCGCGGCCCCGGCTCCGAGATGGCGCTCCCGTTCAGGAACACCGTCAGGGCCTTCGCGTGGGCGGCCTGCCAGTCCCGCTGGGTCATCTCCTGGCCCTCGGGCGTGAACCAGGCGATGTCGGACAGCTCGTCGTGCGTGCCCTCCACCGGGCGGCCGTGGAAGAACCTGCGGCGGCGGAAGACCGGGTGGTCGCGGCGCAGCCACACCATCGCCCGGGTGAACTCCAGGAGGCTCATGTCCTCGGGCCCGGCGCTCTCCTCCTCGCCGTCCTCGCCCACCGCGGCGGCCGGCTCGGGCCAGTGCACCCACGACAGCTCGTTGTCCTGGCAGTAGGCGTTGTTGTTGCCCTGCTGGGTACGCCCGAACTCGTCGCCGTGGCTGAGCATCGGCACGCCCTGCGACAGCATCAGCGTGGCGAGGAAGTTGCGCATCTGACGCTCGCGCAGCTCCAGCACCTCGGTCCGGTCCGTCTCGCCCTCGGCGCCGCAGTTCCACGACCGGTTGTGGCTCTCGCCGTCCCGGTTGCCCTCGCCGTTGGCCTCGTTGTGCTTGTCGTTGTACGAGACCATGTCGTGCAGCGTGAAGCCGTCGTGGCAGGTGGTGAAGTTGATCGAGGCCAGCGGACGCCGCCCGTCGTCCTGGTACAGGTCCGAGGACCCGGTCAGCCGCCCGGCGAACTCGGCCAGCGTCCGGGGCTCGCCCCGCCACAGGTCGCGGACCGTGTCCCGGTACTTGCCGTTCCACTCGGTCCACAGCGGTGGGAAGTTCCCCACCTGGTAGCCGCCCTCGCCCACGTCCCACGGCTCGGCGATCAGCTTGACCTGGCTGACCACCGGGTCCTGCTGCACCAGGTCGAAGAACGACGACAGCCGGTCCACCTCGTGGAACTGCCGGGCCAGCGTGGCCGCCAGATCGAAGCGGAAGCCGTCCACATGCATCTCGGTCACCCAGTACCGCAGCGAGTCCATGATCATCTGGAGCACGTGCGGCGACCGCATGAGCAGCGAGTTCCCGGTGCCCGTGGTGTCCATGTAGTACCGCTGGTCGTCGGTCAGCCGGTAGTACGAGGCGTTGTCCAGCCCCCGGAAGGACAGTGTGGGCCCGAGGTGGTTGCCCTCGGCGGTGTGGTTGTAGACCACGTCGAGGATGACCTCGATGCCCGCCTGGTGCAGGGCGCGCACGGCCTGCTTGAACTCCAGGACCTGCTCGCCCCGGTCGCCCCAGGAGGCGTACGCGTTGTGCGGGGCGAAGAAGCCGATCGTGTTGTAGCCCCAGTAGTTGGCGAGCCCCGCGTCCGCCAGCCGGTGGTCCTGCACGAACTGGTGCACCGGCATCAGCTCGATCGCCGTGACGCCCAGCTCCGTCAGATGGGCGATGATCTCCGGATGCGCCAGCCCGGCGTACGTGCCGCGCAGCTCCTTCGGCAGCCCCGGATGGAGCATCGTCAGGCCCTTCACATGGGCCTCGTAGATCACCGTGCGGTGGTAGTCCGTACGGGGGCGCCGGTCGTCGCCCCAGTCGAAGTACGGGTTCACCACGACCGACGTCATGGTGTGCGGGGCGGAGTCGAGATCGTTGCGCGCGTCGGGCTTCCCGAACGGGTAGCCGTACACCTCCTCGCCCCACTTGATCTGCCCGGACACCGCGCGGGCGTACGGGTCGAGGAGCAGCTTGGCGGAGTTGCACCGGATGCCGTGCTCCGGTTCGTACGGCCCGTGCACGCGGAATCCGTAGCGCTGACCGGGCATCACCCCGGGCAGATACGCGTGCCGGACGAACGCGTCGGTCTCTCTCAGCTCCACCGCCGTCTCGGAACCGTCGTCGTGCAGCAGGCACAACTCGATTCGGTGGGCGGCCTCCGAGAAGACCGCGAAATTGGTCCCGGCGCCGTCGTACGTGGCACCGAGCGGGTACGCCTGTCCCGGCCACACCTGCATGGATTCGACTCTTCCCGTCCTGCCGCGGTCGCCCTGGGGAATTGCGGGCCGCCTGGTCCCCGGCCCAGATCTTCCCCGAAAGTGAGCCCCTTACCTAGGACGTCGGCCGGTCGGTCAACCTCGTGCCTCTCCGTGTCGCCCGGAACCGGCCGTCGGCCGGGCCCGTGCCCGAGCTGTCCGGTTCGTGGCCCTCGCTGGGGTGTTTAATCCCTATGAATCCGCTCACTCCCGTCGAAGCCGCCGACCGGAACAGGTTTGATTCCATGGGGAGTTGGTAAAGGAGCCTGCGCATCCGGCTGCACCGGCTCCCGCTCCCGGAGTACCCTTCCTTGATCGTTGGTGGGGGAGTGGAAGGCGGTGCGTGGGTGAGCTCGGGAGGGTTCGAGCTGCCCCCGGGTGACGCGGGTCACGAGGGGGACGTGGCCGAGGTCCCGCCCGGGGCGGTATCGCTGGCACAGCCCCTGGAGATCGGTGCGGAGCTGGACTGGGACGCCGACGCCTGGAGCGAGGTGCGCACGCGCGCCCAGCGGGCCGGGCGCGCGTATATCTGGCTGAATCTGGTCGAACAGCGGCTGCGCGCCGTCGTGGCGGCGGTGCTCCGGCCGATCTACGAGCCCGTCCACGGCGAGGACTGGGTGGTGGCCGCCGCCGGGCCCGCCGGCCAGGAGTGGGTGCAGCGCGCGGTCGCCGTGCGCGAGGTCTCCCGCCGCAAGGGCTATCTGCTCGACCCGGCCGACGACAACGTCCTCAGCTTCCTCACGCTGCCGCAGCTCCGCGAGCTGATGGTCCAGCACTGGCCGTGTTTCGAGCCGTACTTCGACGACCGTCGCGATGTCGAACTGGCGCTCGACGAGTTGGAGGTCGCGCGCAATGTCGTCTCCCGCAACCGCGCGCTCAACGAGGCGGTGCTCGCGCAGGCGGAGCGGGCCTCGGCCCGGCTCCTGGAGATGCTGGGCAGCGGGGCGGGGGTGCCCTCGGCGGACCGGCTCCCCGTCGACGCGGTCGAGGAGCTGGTCGGCGACCGGTACGCGGACGTGGTCTCCGTCCACTCCGACCGGGTGCGCCTCCAGCGTCAGCTGCCCGCCGAGGACCTGTTCGGCGATGCCCGCCGGCTCGACGCGATCGGCATCGGGCTCAACCTGCTGGTGCAGAACTTCTCCGGACGCCGGCTCATCCGGCTCGCCGAGTCGGGCTGCCGGATCCGGCTGCTCTTCATCAACCCGGCCAGCAGCGCCGTCAAGCGCCGGGAGCGGGAGCTCGGCCTGAAGAAGGGCGAGCTGAGCCGGTCCGTTGAGATGAACATCCTGCACACCCGCCGGGTACGCGCCAAGCTCCGCGACCCGGACGCCTTCCAGATCCACGTCTTCGACGAGACCCCGCGCTTCACGGCCTACCTGGTGGACGGCGACGGGGCCGACGCGGTCGGGGTCGTCCAGACCTATCTGCGCCGGGCGCGCGGCATGGAGGCGCCGGTGCTGGTGCTGCGCGGCGGCGGGCGTGCGGTGGTCCGGGCGGGGCAGGGGTACGAGCACGGGCTGTTCGAGACGTACCGCGAGGAGTTCGAGTCGGTGTGGACGGACTCCCGGCCGGTCTCCTGAGCGGCGTTGTCAGTGGCCCGTGCGAGGGTGGTCGTCATTCGGGGGAGCACCATGAAGGAGGTACGGGATGAGCTGGCACCGGCACGCGCTGGTCGGCTTCGATCTGGAGACGACGGGGACGGACCCGCTGGAGGCCCGCATCGTCACGGCCGCGGTGATCGCGGTGGACGACCGGGACGGTGAGCCGACCGCCCGGCACACCTGGCTGGCCGACCCGGGCATCCGCATCCCGGCCCAGGCGTCCGCGATCCACGGCATCAGCAGCGAGCGGGCGGCGGCGGAGGGCCGGCCCGCGCGCGAGGTGGCCGACGAGATCGCCGACACGCTGGCCGGCTACTGGCGCCGGGGCGTCCCGGTCGTCGCGTACAACGCCGCGTTCGACCTGACGCTGCTCACGGCGGAGTTGGACCGCCACGGGCTGCCGACGCTCGCCGACCGGCTGGGCGGCGCGCCCGTCGGCCCCGTCATCGACCCGTACACCATCGACCGGGCGGTCGACCGCTACCGCAAGGGCAAGCGGAATCTGGAGGCGGTGTGCGTCGAGTACGGCGTGGTGCACGGCGGTGCGCATGACGCGGCGGCGGACGCGGTGGCCGCGGTGCGGGTGGCGTACGCGATAGCCGCCCGCCACCGTGCCGTGGCCGAACTCCCGCCGCCCGCGCTGCACGCCCGCCAGATCACCTGGCACGCGGAGTGGGCCGCGGACTTCCAGAACTTCCTCCGCCGCAAGGGCACCCCGGACGCGGTGGTGGACGGCCAGTGGCCGGTCCGGGAGCCGGTACGCACGACGGCCTGAGCCGGTGCGTTGTCCTCAATCGCCGGACGGGCTTGAGTTCGGTGGCGGCGGTCCGCGCGCCGGCCTGATCGTGTGTCCTCAATCGCCGGACGGGCTTGATTTTGCCGGCCGTGTTCTGCCCGCGGTGGGGGTCCGGGCCGAAATTCAAGCCCGTCCGGCGATTGAGGACACCCGACCCAGGGCGCCCGCGCCGGGCGGACGGCCAAATCAAGCCCGTCCGGCGATTGAGGACACACGCTGGACCGGCGCGCCGGGGGACCTCACCGGTTCAGAACGGATACCACCGCACCGAAGGGTCACCGTTCCGCAGGGACGCCACCCGGCGACGGAACTCCGCGAGAGCGGCCGCGTTCGACGGCGCATGCTGCGCCACCCACGCACAGCTCGCCGTCTCCCGCGCCCCCCGCAACACCCCGCACCCGTCCCACTCCCGCACATCCCACCCGTACGCCCCGGTGAACGCGTCATACGCCTCGGCCGGCAGCCCGTACCGGTCGCGGGACAGTGCGAGGACCACCAGATCGTGTTCGCGCAGATCGGAGGAGAAGGTCTCCAGGTCCACCAGGACCGGACCGTCCGGCCCGACATGGACATTGCGCGCCAGCGCGTCCCCGTGGATCGGCCCCGGCGGCAGATGCGGGACCAGCGCCGCGGCCGCCGCCGCGAACCCGTCGCGCCGCTCACGCAGATACGCCGCGTCCGCCGGATCGATCGCGTCGCCCGCCAGCCGCAGCCACCGCTCGACGCCGCCCAGCAGCTCCCGGCGCGGCAGCGCGAAGTCCTCCGGCGCGGGCAGCGCGTGGACGGCGGTGAGCAGCGGGGCCAGATCGCGCGGCTCGGCCGGCCGCACCGCATCGGGCAGCCGGTGCCACACGGTCACCGGATGACCCTCGACCAGCCGCGCCCCGCCCTCGGCGGCCCGCACGGCGGGGACACCGGACGCCGCGAGCCACCGGGCGACGGCCACCTCGCGCTCGGCGCGTTCCAGCAGCTCGGGGTGGGTCACGGCGTCCCGGCCGACCTTGACGACGAGGCCGTCGTCCGTGAACACCGCGTTCTCGCCGAGCGCCAGCAGCTCCGCGCCCCCGGGGAACCCGGCGGCGGCCAGCACCTCGCGCGCTTCCATCTCGTTCATGGTCCGATTTTCGCATCCGTGCAGGTTGCCTTGACGAACCGGCGGCCCGTCAGCACGATGACGGAGGCCACCTGAGCGGCCAGAACGGCAAGTAGCCGGTCGAACGACGCAAAGGGGGCGTAAGCATGACATTGGCGAGTGCAACCGCACAGTCCGGGCGCCACGGGCCACCCGGCAAGCGCACCGGCAAGCGCACCGACGACCGGCTCGACCGGGGCGCCGGGACCTGGTTCCTGGTGCTGCCCGCCCTCATCCCGATCCTCGTCCTGAGCGTCGGCCCGCTGCTCTACGGCATCGCGCTCGCCTTCACCGACGCCCAGTCCGGCCGCACCCGCGCCACGCAGTGGATCGGCACGCTGAACTTCCAGGACCTGCTGCACGACGGGCTGTTCTGGGAGTCGTTCCGGATCGGCCTGGTGTGGGCGGTCGGCGTCACCGTCCCGCAGTTCGTCCTGGCCCTCGGCCTCGCGCTGCTGCTCAATGAGAACCTGCGGATGCGCTGGCTGGCCCGGGCCCTGGCGATCATCCCGTGGGCGATGCCCGAGGTCGTCGTCGGCATCATGTGGCGGCTGGTCTACAACCCGGACGCCGGCATCCTCAACGAGACCATCCGCGATCTGGGCCTCGGGGACGGCCGGGACTGGCTCACCGGGCTCGCGACCGCGCTGCCCGCCGTGATCGTCGTCGGCGTCTGGTCCGGGATGCCGCAGACCACGGTCGCCCTGCTGGCCGGGCTCCAGAACACCCCGCACGAACTGCACGAGGCCGCCGCGCTGGACGGGGCGGGCGCCTGGCGCCGGTTCCGTACGGTGACCTGGCCCGCCCTCAGACCGGTCGCCCTCTCCATCACCGCGCTCAACTTCATCTGGAACTTCAACTCCTTCGCCCTGGTCTACGTCCTGACCAACGGCGGCCCCGGCGGCCGCACCCGGCTGCCGATGCTCTTCGCGTACGAGGAGGCGTTCCGCTACGGGCAGTTCGGCTACGCAGCCGCGATGGGCTGCGTCATGGTCGCCGTGATCTCCGTGATCCTCGCCGTGTATCTCGCCGGACGGCTCAGGGGAGGCGACGACCGATGAGCATGCGCACCAAACGGTCCGTACGCGCCGGGCAGTACGTGGCGCTGCTCTGCTACCTCGTCTTCCTGGCGTTCCCCTTCCTCTGGCTGATCTCCACCGCCTTCAAGCCCGCCCCGGAACTCGGCTCCCTGCACCCGACCTGGATTCCGCAGCACCCGACGCTGGACAACTTCCGGCAGGCGTTCGACGAGCAGCCGCTGCTGCGGGCCACCGCCAACTCACTGATCGCCGCGCTCTCGGCCGGGCTGATCGCCGTGCTCATCGCGACCCCGATGGCCTATGTGATGGCCCGCCACCGCACCCGCCTCGCCACGGCCGCCACCGGCTGGGTCGTGGTCAGCCAGGCGTTCCCCTTCGTCCTGCTGATCATTCCGCTCTTCCTGGTCCTGAAGAACCTGCACCTGATCAACACCCTCTGGGGTCTGATCCTGGTCTACGTGGTGTGGGCCCTGCCCTTCGCGCTGTGGATGCTCGTCGGTTACGTACGGGCCGTGCCGCGCGAGCTGGAGGAGGCGGCGGCGGTCGACGGGGCCGGGCGGCTGCGCACGCTGGTCTCCGTCACCGCCCCGCTGCTGGCCCCGGGGATCGTCGCCACGGCCCTCTTCGCGTTCATCACCGCGTGGAACGAGTTCTTCTTCGCGCTCGTCCTCCTCAAGACCCCGGAGAAGCAGACGTTGCCGGTCGTACTGACGCACTTCCTCGGCGCCGAGGGCGCCAGCGACCTCGGCCCGCTCGCCGCCGCCGCGTTCCTCGCCACCCTCCCCTCGCTCGTGCTGTTCGCCGTGATCCAGCGGCGGATCACCGGCGGCATGCTGGCCGGGGCGGTGAAGAACTGATGCGCGCGCTGGTACGCAACGCTGCCGCGGCGGCCACCGCGCTCGCCCTGCTGCTCACCGGCTGCGGCGGGGGCGACAACGGCGACGCGGACGGGAAGGTCACCCTTCGCTTCCAGTCGCTGGCCTGGCAGAAGGAGTCCGTCGACATCAACAAGCAGCTGGTGAAGGAGTGGAACGCGGCCCACCCCGACATCCACGTCGAGTACGTCCAGGGCAGCTGGGACAGCGTCCACGACCAGCTCCTCACCTCCTTCGAGGGCGGCGAGGCGCCCGACATCATCCACGACGCGTCCGACGATCTCGCCGACTTCGCGTACGGGGGCTATCTCGCCGACCTCCGCCCCCTCCTCCCGGACGCGCTGACCGAGGGCATCCCGCGCAACAGCTGGGAGACGGCCACCTTCGACGGCGGGGTCTACGGCGTGCCCTTCCTCCAGGAGCCCCGGGTCCTGATCGCCAACACCAGGATCCTCAAGGAATCCGGGGTCCGCATCCCGACCCCCGAGCGGCCGTGGAGTTGGACGGAGTTCCGCCAGGTGACCAAGGAGCTGACCGGCAAGGGCCGTTACGGGGTCGCCTGGCCGCTCAAGGAGCCGGTCTCCGTCACCCTCAACCTCGGCCTCTCGGCGGGCGGCGAGCTCTTCCACCGGGGCGCCGACGGCAAGGTGACCGTCGCGATGGGGGAGGGCGACCAGGTCGTCCCGGGCACCATCCACGACCAGGTCAACACCGACCACAGCGCCGCCCGCACCGCGCTCGGCATGGGCGGCGGCGACACCCTGCCCGGCTTCTTCGGCGGCAAGTACGCGATGGTGCCGCTCGGGTTCTCGTACCGTCAGCAGATCGTGGAGCAGGCGCCCAAGGGCTTCGAGTGGACGGTACTGCCCGCCCCGGCGGGCCGGGACGGCCTGGCGCAGGGGGTGAGCCCGCAGACCCTGTCCGTCGCCGAGGACAGCCCGCACAAGAAGGAGGCGGTGGAGTTCATCGACTTCCTGCTCAGGCCCCCCAACATGGTGCGCCTGGCCAAGGGGGACTGGATGCTGCCCACCGGCACCGAGGCGCTGGCCGACCCCTCCCTGCACACCGCGGACCGGGGCTGGGCGACCGGCGCCGCGCTCGCGGGGGCGCTGCGGTCCGCCCCGGCGCAGTCGGTGCGCGGCTACCCCGAGTGGAAGGACAAGGTGGCGACGCCCGCGTTCCAGGAGTACTACAGCGGAGCGATCGACGCGGCCGAGCTGAAGAAGCGTCTGGTGGCCGACGGCAACCGGGTCCTGGCCCGCTACCAGCGCTGAACGCGCGGGCCCTCCTCCCGGCGTCCGGGAGGAGGGCCCGCGTACGGACGGGGGTCAGACGCCGACCCGCTCCGGCTCCTCGCCGCCGCGCGCCGGTGCGGACAGGGCCGGCTCGTCCTCGTACGACTCGTCGTGCGTCATGTCCGGCAGCCACCGCAGCCACGTCGGGAAGTACCAGTTGCGGTCGCCCAGCAGGGCCATCACGGCCGGGAGCAGCACCCCGCGGATGATCGTCGCGTCGATCAGCACCGCCGCCGCCAGGCCGACGCCCATCTGCTTCATGGACTGCATCGACAGCGTCCCGAAGATCGCGAACACGGCGACCATGATCACGGCGGCGCTGGTGACGACCCCGGCCGTGGTGACCACCCCGTGCGCGATGGCGTCGCGGGTGTTGCGGCCCTGGAGGCGGGCCTCACGGATCCGGGAGACCACGAACACGTGGTAGTCCATCGAGAGCCCGAAGAGGATCACGAAGAGGAACAGCGGCAGCCAGGAGATGATCGCGCCGACGCCCTCGGCGCCGACCAGTGAGGCGCCCCAGCCGTGCTGGAAGACCGCCGTCAGGATGCCGTAGGCGGCGCCCACCGAGAGCAGGTTGAGGATGATCGAGGTGATCGCGACCGTCAGCGAGCGGAAGCAGAGCAGCATCAGCAGGAAGGCGAAGACGACCACGAAGGCGAAGACCGGCACGACCGAGCCGACGATCTGGTCGTTGAAGTCCTTCGACCCGGCGACCTGCCCGGTGACCGGCGCCTCGACCCCCGCGACCTTGCCGAGCGTCGCTGGACGCACGGTGTCCCGCAGCAGTTCCAGGCTCTTCTCCGCGTTCACCTGGTCCGAACCGCCGACCAGCGGTACGTCGATGACCGCGACGTTCTCCGCGTCGTGCGTCACGATGTCCACCGGGCCCTTCGAAGCCCCGGAGGAGACGGCCTGCCTGCGGAACTCCTCCAGCGCCTCGCGTACCGGCGCGGCGCCGATGTCGTCGGCCTTCACCACGACCTGCGCCGGGTCGGCGCCCCCGGGGAACGCCTCGTTCAGCCGGTCGTAGGTCCGCACGATCGGCAGCGAGTCGCCGAACTCCTGGTCCAGGGTGAGGTTCTGGGTGTGCATGCCGAGCGCGGGCAGCGCGATGGCCGCGAGTGCCCCGGCGGCGACCACGAGCGCGGTCCACGGGCGGCGCAGCACGGCGGTGAGCACCGCGCGCCAGACGCGGCTCTCGCCGTCGGCGCCACCGCGCTCCGAGCGCTTCAGGCGGTTCAGGAACGGCACCCGGCCCTTCTCGACGCGCTCGCCGAGCAGCGAGAGGAGCGCGGGCAGCACGGTGACCGAGCCGACCATGGCGACGGCGACGACCATCAGCGAGGCCAGGCCCATCGCCTCGAACTCCGCGATGCCGGTGAAGAGCATGCCCGCCATCGCGACGCAGACCGTCACACCGGAGACGACGATGGCGCGTCCGCTGGTCGCGGCGGCGATCATCAGCGCGGTCCGGGCGTCCCGGCCCTTGGCCCGCTCCTCGCGCTCCCGGCGCAGATAGAAGAGGCAGTAGTCGACGCCGACGGCCAGACCCACCAGCAGCATCACCGAGTTGGCGGTGTCGCTCATCGGCTGGAAGTGGCTCACCACGCCCATCAGGCCCATGGTCGCCATGATCGCGGTCAGGGCGAGGGCGACCGGGAGCAGCGCCGCGACCAGCGCGCCGAAGGCGATGAGCAGGATGCCGAGCGCGACCGGCACGGCGGAGAGCTCGGCGCGCTGGAAGTCGCTGCCGAAGGCGTCGTCGAAGGTCTTGCCCATGCTGGCGCCGCCGATCTCCTCGATCAGCAGCCCGTCGTGTGCGCCGTCCACCTTCTCGACGGCCTTCAGCACGGGTGCGACGCGCTCGCTCGCCGTCTCGGGGTCGCCCTTCATCTCGAACTGCACGAGCGCGCTGTGCCCGTCGGCCGAGATGGTCTTGGTGGTGTACGGCGAGCTGACGGCGGTGACCTCACCGGTGTCCTGCACCGCCGCCATGACGTCCTCGACGGCCGCCCGGAACTCGGCCGACCCGGCCACCGCCCCGTCCTCGCCCTCCGACTGGATGAGCACGGTCTCACCGGCCGGGTCCTTCAGCCCCGCGTCCTCGATGATCCGCACGGCCCGGCCCACCTCGCCGGACATCTGCTCGCTCTCCTTGACGTCGACCCGGCCGGCCGCGGAGCCGAGCCCCATGGCCAGGACGACGAACAGCACCCAGATGGTCACCGCCGCCCAGCGGTGCCGGGCGCTCCAGCCGCCCGCCCGGGCCGCGACGCCGCGCACCCGCGGCCCTCGCGCCGCATCCACATTCCCCATGACGGGCCTGCCCCCTTGTGACCGGCACCGGCCCACCGCCGCCGCCTCCCGATTCGAAGGTAGGGGCGGCATAAAGCGAGTTCGTCATGCTCTCCGGCGAGCCGGGAGCGGCCCCTCTCCGCCCTGGGGACGGGCCGTGCCCCCGAGAAGGAGCATCGAAGCCCCTTACACGTAAAGGTGATCGGCGTATCGCGGGGCTCCTGCGACCGTCCTGTGACGAAAAGTTGGTGAGTGCGGCGGGGCTGTAGGGAGGTCTTGATCTGCGCGCGTCAATCGGTCAGGGTTTCGAACCAACCCCCGGAGATTTTCCGGCCGGGGGCCAATCCCCCCACAAAGAATGACGAGGAGACCCCTCTTCATGGCCATTCACAAGCGCGCACGCCGGTTCAAGCTGACCGCCTCCATCACCGCGGTCGCGGCCGCCGCCGGCGTCACCCTCCTGGGCACCCCGTTCGCCGGAGCGACACCCGCTCCGGCCATGGGCAAGGTCTACGGCGCTGACGCGGCGACCGCGGTCTCCGGCAGCTACATCGTGATGCTGGACCAGAAGGCGGACAAGGCGGAGCTCGCCAAGGAGTACGGCGGAAAGCTGAAGCGCAACTACAGCTCCGCCATCAACGGCTTCTCCGCCAGCGGACTTTCGGACACCGAGGCCAAGCGGCTCGCCGCCGACCCGGCCGTCTCGAAGGTCGTCCAGAACAAGAAGTTTCACATCGACGCCACCCAGGACAACCCGCCCTCCTGGGGCCTGGACCGCATCGACCAGACGGAGACCGCGGGCGACAACGCGTACACCTACCCGGACAGCGCGGGCGAGGGCGTCACCGCGTACGTCATCGACACCGGGGTCCGCACCACCCACGAGGAGTTCGGCGGCCGCGCAAGCTCCGGCTTCGACGCCGTCGACAACGACGACAGCGCCGACGACGGCAACGGCCACGGCACCCACGTCGCCGGCACCATAGCCGGGTCGACCTACGGCGTCGCCAAGAAGGCGAAGATCGTCGCCGTCCGCGTCCTGGACGACTCCGGCTCCGGCACCACCGAGCAGGTCGTCGCCGGCATCGACTGGGTCACCGAGCACCACCAGGGCCCGTCCGTCGCCAACATGAGCCTGGGCGGCGGCGCCGACGAAGCGCTCGACGCGGCCGTCCAGAAGGCCATCGCCTCCGGCGTCACCTTCGCGGTCGCCGCCGGCAACGAGTCCAGCGACGCCGGAGAGGGCTCCCCGTCCCGCGTCCCCGAGGCCATCACCGTCGCCTCGTCCACCGTGGACGACGAGCAGTCGTCGTTCTCCAACTACGGCTCGGTCGTGGACATCTACGCCCCGGGCTCCGACATCACCTCGTCCTGGAACGACAGCGACACCGGCTCCAACACCATCTCCGGTACGTCGATGGCCACCCCGCACGTCGTCGGCGCCGCCGCCGTCTACCTGGCCGGGCACCCGGACGCCACCCCGGACGAGGTCGCCACGGCCCTGACCGAAGGGGCGACCCCGGACGCCATCAGCAACGCCACCGAGGGAACGGCGAACAAGCTCCTGAAGATAGTCGAGTAACAGCGCAACCGGCCGGCGGCCACCGCGCTCTCCCCCACGGGGCGCGGCGGCCGCCCGGTCCGCCCATCCCGACCTACGCTTGCCCCATGACAACTGTTGCGGGCGGGAGGCGGGCATGACCGGACCTGCGCCGGGCGTGGCCGCGGCCATCGAGGGGGAGCTCCGGCTCCTGGACCCCTTGGTGCGGGCCTCCGCCGACCTCCTCGACCAGGTGCTGCACCCCGACTACCGCGAGGTGGACACCACCGGCCGCCACTGGGACCGGGACACCATCATCGACCTGCTCGTCTCGGGGCAGGCCCCCGGGCCCGGCCGGCTCACCGCCTCACGCATGCGGGGCGTGCACCTCGCCGACGGGCTCGTCCACCTCACCTTCGACACCGAGGCCAGGAACAAGCGCGCCCACCGCAGTTCGCTCTGGCGGCTCACCCGGGCCGGCTGGCTCCTCTACTATCACCAGGCCACGCCCTTCGACCTCAGCCCCGGGCCGCCCGCCGCGCCCGGGCCGCCCACCGGCCGTCCGTCCGGCTGATCAGGACCGGGTGGCCGAAGCACTCGCTGACCAGGTCCGTGGTCAGCACCTCGTCCGCCCCGCCCGAGGCCAGGCACCGCCCGCCGCGCAGCAGCATCGCGTGCGTGGTGGAGGCGGGCAGCTCCTCCAGATGATGGGTGACCAGCACGGTCGCCAGCTCCGGATGCTCCTCGCGCAACGCGTCCAGACTGTCGAGCAGCTGTTCCCGGGCGGCCAGGTCAAGACCGGTCGCCGGCTCGTCGAGCAGCAGCAGCCGGGGCTGCGGCATCAGAGCCCGGGCGATCAGCGTACGGCCGCGCTCACCCTGCGACAGGGCCGGCCAGCGCGAGCCCGTCTTGCCGCCCATGCCCAGCATCTTCAGCAGCCGCTCCGCCCGCTCCCGCTGCCCCGGACCCGGCGACCAGCGCGGCACCGGCTCGACCGAGTTCGTCAGCCCCGTCAGCACCACCTCGCTCACCGTCAGCGGGGAACGCAGCGGATGGCGCGGATTGACATGGCCCAGCAGCGTGCGCAACTCCCGGAGGTCCACCCGGCCCAGCGTGCGGCCCAGCACCTCGACCGAACCCCGGGTGGGGTGCGTGACCGCCCCGAGCAGCCCGAGCAGCGTGCTCTTGCCGGCTCCGTTCGCCCCGAGCAGCGCCCAGTGCTCCCCGCCGCGCACGGTGAGCGAGACCGCGTCGAGGAGGACGCTCCCGTCGCGTACGAGAGAGACCTCGTCGGCCCGGATGACCGGGACCGGGGCCGTGACGGCGGCGGCGGACAGGGGTGCGGTGGTGGTCACGTGCGGCTGCTCCTTCGTACGGGCGCGAGCGGCTTCCTGCGCACCGGAAAGCCTATCCGTGCCCCGTACACCCGCCTCGTCCGCCTCCTGTCGCCTTTCTTCAATACCGGCCGGGCGCGCGTGCCTAGGTTGGGGTGCATGAAGACCGAGCACGCCCATATGACCGAATGCGCCGCCGAGGCCGCCCGCGTGGCCCGGGGCGTCACCGCCGCACAACTGGAGGCCACCGCCACCCCCTGCGAGGGCTGGGACCTGCGCACCCTCGTCAACCACTGGGTCCTGTACACCTCGCACGGCATGGAGCACCGCGCCCGGCGCACCGAACTCCCCGAGGAGCTGATCGCCCGCGACTTCACCGCCGACGCCGACTGGGCCGAGCGGTACGCCGCCCAGCTCGACCGGGCCGTCGCCGCCTGGTCCGACCCCGCCGCCTGGGAGGGCACCATCGGCGAGGGCGACTCCGCGTCCCCGGCCGCCGACACCGCCGCGATGCTCATCGAGGAGATCGCGCTGCACGGCTGGGACGTGGCCCGCGCCACCGGCCAGGAGTTCCGGATCTCCGACGAGGCCGCCGCGTACATCCTGGCCACTGTCGAGAAGACCGCCGCGCTCTACCGCCAGTACGAGGGGTTCACCGACGAGGTGGACGTCCCCGGCGCCACCGGGTTCACCCGCGCGCTGGCCCTGGGCGGACGCGATCCGCAGTGGACCGCTTCCTGAGAATGGCCCAGGCGGATGGGTGCCGAATGGCCCGGGGGAGTGCGCCACCGGCTGGCTAGGCTCACCCCATGACCACTCACCGCGCCCCGGAACAGGGCAGGCCCGTCGTCGACTTCTACTTCGACCCGGCCTGCCCGTTCGCCTGGATCACCTCCCGCTGGATGCTGGAGGTGGAACAACACCGCGACATCGAGCTGCGCTTCCACGTCATGAGCCTCTACCTGCACAACACCGGCAACGAACTCCCCGACTGGTACCGCGATCTGGTCGACCGTTCGATCGGCCCCGTCCGGGTCGCCGCCGCGGCCGAGGAGCGCGGTGAGGAGGTCCTGCGCGACCTCTACACCGCCCTCGGCAGCCGCATCCACCAGCAGAAGAACGAGGACTTCGACCAGGTCGTCGCCGAGGCCCTGGCCGAGCTGGACCTGCCCGCGCACCTCGCGGAGGCCGCGCACAGTGAGGCGTACGACGAGGCCGTACGGCGCAGCCACGAGGCCGGCCAGGACCCGGAGGCGGGCGGCTACGTCGGCACGCCCACCCTCCACGTCGACGGCACGGTGTGGTTCGGACCGGTGCTGCGGGCGATCCCGCGCGGCGAGGAGGCGGCCCGGCTTTTCGACAGCTTCCGGGTGCTCGCCGGCCACGCCGACTTCTTCGAGCTCAAGCGCACCCGTACGGGCGGCATCGACGTCGGCTGACGCCGGCCGGCCGTTTCAGGCGCTGACCGCGACCGGCCGCGCGGCGCTCGCGTTCGCCTCGTCGTACCGGTCGAGCAGCAGCCGGGCCAGATCCGGGGCCGGCCCCAGCACCCCGGCCAGCACGTCCGCGCCGGCCTCGGCCGCCCCCGCCGCGATGCGGTCCGGGAGACGGCCCGGCGCGATCACATACGGGGCGACGGCCACCCGGCGGACGCCCTCGGCCCGCAGGGCGCGTACCGCGTCCTCGGTACGCGGAAGAGATGCGGAGGCGAACGCAGGCCGCACGGAACACCAACCGGTGTGCCGCAGCTCCCGCGCGATTTCAGCGATCACTGCGATCGCCTCCGGGTCTGATGAGCCCGCCGAGGCCAGGACGAGCCCGGTCGAGCTTCGGTCGGCGGGGCGCACCCCGGCCTCGTACAGCCGCCGTTCCAGCGCGGCGTTCAGCAGCGGTGACGGGCCGAGCACCTCGGCCTGCCGGACCCGCAACCGGGGCAGCGCCGCGCGGGCCTCGCGCAGCACGGCCGGGATGTCCGACTTGGCGTGGAACGCCCGGGTGAGCAGCAGCGGAAGCGCCACCACCTCGGGTGCGCCCTCGGCGGCCAGCCGCTCCAGGAGCCTCGGCACCGAGGGCGCGTTGAACTCCAGGAACCCCGTCTCCACGCGCAGCCCGGGCCGCAGCGCCCGTACCCGCGCGGTCAGTGCGTGCACGGTCGCGGCGTGCCGCGGGTCACGGCTGCCGTGGGCGATGACGAGGAGGACCGGAGAGGACATGGAAGGCTCAGTTCTTGACGAGGAGGCCGCGGCTGCGCAGCACCCACCGCTCCAGCGGGCTGAAGATGAGCAGGTCGATGGCGATGCCGACGAACAGGATCAGGAGGATGGCGAGGAAGATCCCCGGCATGTCCGCGTTGTTGCGGCCGTTCTCCAGCAGCTGGCCGAGCCCGAGGCCGAGGTCCGGGGAGGAGGCGATGATCTCGGCGGCCATCAGCGAACGCCAGGAGAACGCCCAGCCCTGCTTGAGGCCCGCCAGATAGCCCGGCAGAGCCGCCGGCATGACGATCAGCCAGGTCCCGCGCAGCCCGGTCGCGCCGAGCGTGCGGCCCGCCCGCAGGAAGAGCGGGGGCACCTGGTCGACGCCCGAGACGAGCCCGTTGGCGATCGAGGGCACCGCGCCGAGCAGGATGACCGCGAACATCATCGAGTCGTTCAGCCCGAGCCAGATCACCGCCGGCGCCACCCAGGCCACCGAGGGCAGGGACTGGAGCCCGGACAGGATCGGGCCGATCGCGGCCCGGACGAACTTCACCCGGGCCACCAGCAGCCCCAGCGGCGTACCGATCGCCACCGACAGCAGGAAGCCGAGCAGACCGCGCGAGATGCTGGTCCACACCACCTCCAGGAGCGTCCCCTGGAGCCACATGTCGTGGGCGCTGTCCCAGACGGCGGACGGCGAGGGCAGCTTGTAGTCCTCGGTCACCTCGCCCCAGACGAGCAGCTGCCAGACGACGAGGACCAGGACCACCGCGAGCACCGGCGGCAGGACCTTGCGCAGCAGGACCTCGCGCACCGGGGTGCGCTGCACCTGCACCGCGTCCAGGGCGTCCAGACCGGCTTCGAGCCCGGCCAGGTCGTCCGGCTTCCCGCCGGACCCCGCCTCGTCCGACTTGATGTCAGTGCTGGCCATGACGGCGGATCTCCCCACGCAGTTGTTCGGTGATCTCGACGGACAGTTCCGCGACGGCGGTGTCCTCGATACGGCGCGGCTGCTCGATGTCGACCGTCCACTCACGGGCGATCCGGCCGGGGCGGGACGAGAGCAGCACCACGCGCTCGGCGAGGCGCACGGCCTCGCGGACGTTGTGTGTGACGAAGAGGACGGAGACGTTCGTCTCGCGCCAGATCCGGGTCAGCTCGTCGTGCAGCACATCGCGGGTGATGGCGTCGAGCGCGGCGAACGGCTCGTCCATCAGCAGCAGTTGGCTGTCCTGGGCGAGCGCGCGGGCCATCGCCACGCGCTGCCGCATACCGCCGGACAGCTCGTGCACCCGCTTCCCGTACGCCCCGCCGAGCCGGACCAGTTCCAGCAGCCGTTCCGCCTCGGCGCGGCGCTGCGACTTGGGCACCCCGCGCAGGCGCAGGGCCAGTTCGATGTTCTTGCCCGCGGTCAGCCACGGGAACAGGGCATGCTCCTGGAACATCAGCGCGGGCCGGCCGCCGGGGGTCTCGATGCTGCCCCCGGTCGGCCGGTCCAGGCCGGCCACCAGGTTGAGCAGCGTGGACTTGCCGCACCCGGAGGCTCCCAGAAGGGTGACGAACTCGCCCGGGGCGACATCGAGTGTGATGTCGTCCAGGACCAGCTGCGTTCCCGCGGGCCCGGCGAAGGACTTCGAGACATGCGCGATACGAGCGGCGTGCCCGACCTGGACACGGTCCTCGGCCTTGGTGAGGGTGTTCGCCATGGTCGTCACCTCCTGGGAGTCTTCGGGCGGCTGGTTACTTGACGCCGAGGCCGGCGTCGTCGGCCTCGGGCTTGCCCGCGGCCTTGAGGATCTTGTTGAGCGGCTTCAGGTCGTAGATGCCCTTGAGGTCGGGCTTCTCCAGCAGACCGGCCTTGACCGCGTGCTGGGCCTGCGCGTCGAGCGTCGCGGCCAGCGGGTCGTCGGTGATCTGGATCGACTTCCAGGCGGGGTCGATGACCTCGGCCGGCAGCTCCTTGCCGGTGAGCTTCTTCAGCGCGGCGTTCGCGGAGTCCTTCGCCTTGTCCGGGTTGGCGTTGATCCAGGCGTTGGTCTTCACCGAGCCGCGCAGCACGGCGTCCACCACGTCCGGGTGCTCCTTCAGGAACTTCTGCGACACGATGATGTTGGTGATCACGAACTTGTCGTCCGGCCACAGCGTCGACTCGTCCAGCAGCTCCTTGGCGCCCTCGGCGACGAGCTTGGAGGCGGTCGGCTCGGGGACCCAGGCGCCGTCGATGGAACCGGACTTGTAGGCGTCCGGGGTCACCTTGTTGTCCGTACGGACGACGGAGACGTCGCCCTTGCCGCTCTGGGCGTCGACCTTCCAGCCCTTCTCGGAGATCCAGTTGAGGAACGCCACGTCCTGGGTGTTGCCGAGCTGCGGGGTGGCGATCTTCTTGCCCTTGAGGTCGTCCAGGGACTTGATCTTCTTCGGGTTCACGACGAGCTTGACGCCGCCGGACGCGGAGCCGCCGATGATCCGCAGGTTCTGGCCCTTGGACTTGGTGTAGCCGTTGATGGACGGCGAGGGGCCGATGAAGCCGATGTCGATCGAGTTGGCGTTCAGCGCCTCGATCTCGGAGGGGCCGGCGTTGAAGGTGGCGGTCTTGAGCTGGGTGCCGCCCAGCTCCTTCTGGAACAGACCCTCCTGGTCGCCCACCAGCGCGGTGGCGTGCGTCAGGTTCGGGAAGTACCCGATGCGCACGGTGTCCACGGAGAGCTTCTTGCCGCTGGCCGCGTTCACCTTCTTGGAGTCGTCCGTCGACTCGGAGCCGTAGCCGCAGGCGGTCAGCGCCACGGCCAGCAGGGGCAGGGCGGCGACGGCGGCGATACTGCGGCGGCGCGTGGTACGGGGGGCAGGCACGGGAGGTCGTCCTCTCGGAGGCCCGGTGCTCACGCCCCTCGTACGTGCGGGGGCGCGGCCGGGAAGTCGGCAGGTCTTCGTCGATGCAGGCGGTGCGTGCGGTGCTGGTGGTGCTGCAGGGCGCGCGGGCAGTGCGCGTACGTCATCGCGCACATCGCCCGACACCGCCCTGACCGCTGCCCAGGGCGCCGCTGCCGACGCGGCCGCCCTCCTTCGCGAAGGTCGAGAAGACGTCGATGCTCATCAGAAGTCCCACTCCGCGTCGTCGTCCGCGGCCGGCGGCTCCTCGGCGGCGGCGAACGAGGCGCCCGCCATGCCCGCCGAGAGGGTGGTGCCGTCCGCCGGGTCGATCAGCAGGAAGGAACCGGTGCGGCGCGAGTCGGCGTACGCGTCGAGCGCCAGCGGCTCGGCGGTCCGGACGACGACCCGGCCGATGTCGTTGGCGACCAGCTTGCCCGGGGCCGGGTGCTGCGACAGGTCGTCCAGGGTCAGCCGCGAGGGGATGTCCTTGACGATCGCCTTGACCGTGCGCGTGGTGTGCTTGAGCAGCACCCGGCGGCCCACGGTGAGCGGTTCGTCCGCGACATGGCAGACGGTCGCCTCGACGTCCTGGGTGACGGCGGGCGCGTCGCCCACCGGCGCGATGAGGTCGCCGCGCGAGACGTCGATGTCGTCCGCCAGGCGCAGGGTCACCGACTGGGGCGCCCAGGCGACGTCCACGGAGTCCCCGAGCAGGTCGATGCCCTCGATCGTGGAGGTACGGCCCGAGGGCAGCACGGTCACGGACTCGCCGACCCGGAACACGCCGGCGGCGATCTGGCCCGCGTAGCCCCGGTAGTCGGGGTGCTCTGCGGTCTGCGGGCGGATCACGTACTGGACCGGGAAGCGGGCGTGGCAGCCGGTCAGGTCGTGGCTGACCGGGACGGTCTCCAGGTGCTCCAGGACCGTCGGGCCGCCGTACCAGTCCATGTGCGCGGACGGCTCCACGACGTTGTCGCCGGCCAGCGCGGAGATCGGGATCGCGGTGATCTCGGGGACCCCGAGGGATGCCGCGTATGCGGTGAACTCCTCGGCTATCGCGGCGAACACCGGCTCCGCGTACTCCACCAGGTCCATCTTGTTGACGGCCAGGACCACGTGCGGGACGCGCAACAGGGCGGCGACCGCGGCGTGCCGGCGGGTCTGCTCGACCACCCCGTTGCGGGCGTCGACCAGGACCACGGCCAGCTCGGCCGTGGAGGCGCCGGTGACCATGTTGCGGGTGTACTGCACATGGCCCGGGGTGTCGGCGAGGATGAACCGGCGCCGGGGCGTCGCGAAGTAGCGGTAGGCGACGTCGATGGTGATGCCCTGCTCGCGCTCGGCGCGCAGCCCGTCGGTCAGCAGCGCCAGGTCCGGCGCCTCCTGGCCCCGGTTGCGCGAGGCGTGCTCGACGGCCTCCAGCTGGTCGGTGAGGACCGACTTGGAGTCGTGCAGCAGGCGTCCCACGAGGGTGGACTTGCCGTCGTCGACGGACCCGGCGGTGGCGAAGCGCAGCAGGGTGGTGGCGCTCAACTGCTCAGCAGTGGTTGTGGTGGTCATTTAGAAGTACCCCTCGCGCTTGCGGTCTTCCATCGCGGCCTCGGACATCTTGTCGTCGGCGCGGGTCGCGCCCCGCTCGGTGAGCCGGGAGGCGGCGATCTCGGTGATCACGGCGTCCAGCGTGGTGGCGTCGGAGTCGACGGCGCCGGTGCAGGACATGTCGCCGACCGTGCGGTAGCGCACCTGCCGGGTCTCCGTCTTCTCGTGCTCCTTGGGCCCGCCCCAGTCGCCCGCGGTCAGCCACATGCCGGAGCGGTTGAAGACCTCGCGCTCGTGGGCGAAGTAGATCTCCGGCAGCTCGATGCCCTCGCGCTGGATGTACTGCCAGACGTCCAGCTCGGTCCAGTTGGAGATCGGGAAGACCCGGACGTGCTCGCCCGGCGCGTGCCGGCCGTTGTACAGCTGCCACAGCTCGGGGCGCTGGCGGCGCGGGTCCCACTGGGAGAACTCGTCGCGCAGCGAGAAGACCCGCTCCTTGGCGCGCGCCTTCTCCTCGTCGCGCCGGCCGCCGCCGAACACCGCGTCGAAGCGGTGCTGCTGGATGGCCTCGGTCAGCGGCACGGTCTGGAGCGGGTTACGGGTGCCGTCGGGACGCTCGCGGAGCTTGCCGGCGTCGATGTACTCCTGCACGGAGGCGACGTGCAGCCGCAGCCCGTGCTCGGCGACCACGCGGTCGCGGTAGGCCAGCACCTCGGGGAAGTTGTGCCCGGTGTCCACGTGCAGCAGGGTGAACGGCACCGGCGCCGGCGCGAACGCCTTGAGCGCCAGGTGCAGCATCAGGATCGAGTCCTTGCCGCCCGAGAACAGGATCACCGGCCGCTCGAACTCGCCCGCCACCTCGCGGAAGATGTGCACCGCCTCGGACTCCAGCGAGTCCAGGTGGCTCAGCGCGTACGGATTGTCGGTGCCCTCTTGCACAGTCGCGACCGTCGTCATGCCGCACCCCTCTCGCTCAGCAGCGCGTAAAGCTCCGCCGCGGACTCCTGCACGGTCTGGCGGTGCGACTCGATCCGCAGATCGGGTGACTCGGGCGCCTCGTAGGGGTCGTCCACCCCGGTGAGCCCGCTGATCTCGCCCGCCGCCTGCTTGGCGTAAAGCCCCTTCACATCGCGCTCCGAGCACACCTCGACCGGAGTGGCGACGTGCACCTCCAGATACGCGGTGCCCTCGGCCTGGTGCCGCTTGCGGACGGCGTCCCTGCTGTCCGCGTACGGGGCGATGACCGGGACCAGGACCTTGACGCCGTTCGCCGCCAGCAGTTCGGCGACGAAGCCGATCCGCTGCACGTTGGTGTGCCGGTCCTCGCGCGAGAAGCCGAGGCCCGCCGAGAGGAACTCGCGGATCTCGTCGCCGTCGAGCACCTCCACGCGGTGGCCCTCGGAGCGCAGCCGCCCGGCGAGCTCATAGGCGATGGTGGTCTTGCCGGCGCTCGGCAGACCGGTCAGCCAGACGGTGGCCCCCGTCTCCGTCACGCTCATCGAAGTCTCCTGATCAGTCGTCATCAGCCGTGCAGCCCGCACTCGGTCTTGCCGCGCCCGGCCCAGCGGCCGGCCCGGGCGTCCTCGCCCTCCAGCACCCGGCGGGTGCAGGGCGCGCAGCCCACGGAGGCGTAGCCGTCCATCAGCAGCGGGTTGGTGAGCACCCCGTGCTCGGCGACGTAGGCGTCCACGTCGTCCTGGGTCCAGCGGGCGATGGGGGAGACCTTCACCTTCCGGCGCTTCTCGTCCCAGCCGACCACCGGGGTGTTGGCCCGGGTCGGGGACTCGTCGCGGCGCAGCCCGGTCGCCCAGGCCCCGTATGCGGTCAGGCCCTCTTCCAGGGGCTTGACCTTGCGCAGCTTGCAGCAGAGGTCGGGGTCGCGGTCGTGCAGCTTCGGCCCGTACTCGGCGTCCTGCTCGGCGACCGTCTGACGCGGCGTCAGCGTGATCACCCGGACGTCCATCACGGCGTCGACCGCGTCCCGGGTCCCGATGGTCTCCTCGAAGTGGTAGCCGGTGTCCAGGAACACCACGTCCACGCCGGGCAGTACCCGGGAGGCGAGGTGCGCGACGACCGCGTCCTCCATCGAGGAGGTGACGCAGAACCGGGGCCCGAAGGTGTCGGTCGCCCACTTCAGGATGTCGAGCGCGGAGGCGTCCTCCAACTCGCGCCCGGCCCGCTCGGCGAGCTCCCGCAGCTCCTCGTCGGTGAGCGTGTCGATGTTCTGGGTGACCGTCATATCCCGTCCCCTCCAACGTTGTTGGGCGTCAGTCCCCGGCTCAAAAGGCCCAGGAACTTCAGCTGGAACGCACGATTGCAGGAGGCGCATTCCCACGCCCCGTGCCCGGCCTCGTGCGGGCGCAGGTCCTCGTCCCCGCAGTACGGGCAGTGGAACGGGGCGGCGCGCTCGCTCATGACAGGGACTCCGCACTGGCGCGGGCCGCCCAGGTGGCGAAGCGCTCGTCGGCCTCGCGCTCCTCCTGGAACCGGCCGAGCACCCGCTCGACGTAGTCGGGCAGTTCGGCGGAGGTGACCTTCAGGCCGCGCACCTTGCGGCCGAAGCCGGCCTCCAGGCCGAGGGCGCCGCCCAGGTGGACCTGGTAGCCCTCCACCTGCTCGCCGTTCTCGTCCAGCATGAGCTGGCCCTTGAGGCCGATGTCCGCCGTCTGGATGCGGGCGCAGGCGTTGGGGCAGCCGTTGATGTTGATGGTCAGGGGCTCGTCGAAGTCGGGGAGCCTGCGCTCCAGTTCCTCGATGAGGGAGGCGCCGCGCGCCTTCGTCTCGACGATCGCCAGCTTGCAGTACTCGATGCCGGTGCAGGCCATCGTGCCGCGCCGGAAGGTGGACGGCTTCACCTGGAAGCCGAGCGACTCCAGACCGGCGGACAGGGACTCGACCTGGTCCTGCTCGACGTCGAGGATGATCATCTTCTGCTCGACGGTGGTCCGGACCCGGCCGGAGCCGTGCGCCTCGGCCAGCTCCGCGATCTTGGCGAGCGTCGAGCCGTCGACCCGGCCGACCCGGGGGGCGAAGCCGACGTAGAAGCGGCCGTCCTGCTGCTGGTGGACGCCGATGTGGTCGCGCCACCGGCTGCTCGGCTCCGCCGGGGCGGGTCCGTCCAGCAGCGGGCGCTTGAGGTACTCGTCCTCCAGGATCTGGCGGAACTTCGCCGGACCCCAGTCGGCCATCAGGAACTTCAGCCGCGCCCGGTTGCGCAGCCGCCGGTAGCCGTAGTCGCGGAAGATGCCGACGACGCCCGCCCAGACGTCCGGCACCTCGTCCAGCGGCACCCAGGTGCCGAGGCGTTCGGCCAGCCGGGGGTTGGTGGAGAGCCCGCCGCCGACCCAGACGTCGAAGCCCGGTCCGTGCTCGGGGTGTTCGACGCCGACGAAGGCGATGTCGTTGATCTCGTGGACGACGTCCTGGACCGGGGACCCGGAGATCGCGGTCTTGAACTTGCGCGGCAGGTTGGAGAATTCGGGGCTGCCGATGTAGCGGGAGTGGATCTCCTCGACCGCCGGGCTGCCGTCGATGATCTCGTCGGCCGCGATGCCCGCCACGGGTGAACCGATGATGACGCGGGGGCAGTCGCCGCACGCCTCGGTGGTGGAGAGCCCCACGGCCTCCAGCTTCTGCCAGATCGCCGGGACGTCCTCGATGCGGATCCAGTGCATCTGGACGTTCTGCCGGTCGGTGATGTCCGCGCTGCCCCGCGCGTACTCCTGCGAGATCTCGCCGATGACGCGCAGCTGCTCGGTGGTCAGCTTCCCGCCGTCGATGCGGACCCGCATCATGAAGTACTTGTCCTCCAGCTCCTCCGGCTCCAGCACCGCGGTCTTTCCGCCGTCGATGCCGGCCTTCCGCTGGGTGTAGAGGCCCCACCAACGCATGCGCCCGCGAAGGTCGTTGGGGTCGATCGAGTCGAATCCGCGCTTGGAGTAGATCGTCTCAATGCGTGTCCGCACATTGAGACTGTCGTCGTCCTTCTTGAACTGCTCATTGCCGTTGAGGGGGGTGTAGTGCCCCATCGCCCACTGGCCCTCGCCGCGGTGGCGGCCCACCTTGCGGCGGGGCGCGGCGGGCGCAGGCTTTTCCGGGGTTGCGGCCATGACAGTACGTCCTTCGGGACTGCGGGAGGGCGGCTCTGAACTGCACACTCGCGTGAGGCGCGGCGGTGCGCAGGGATTGCAGAGAAAGAGGAGATCGCGGCGGTGCTGGGACTCTCAGCTCGCCGGACAGATGGCGCTGGACATGCGGCCGAGGTCGACGTGGCGTCGACTCACCAAGGCAATTCCAGTTCCGGACATGACGGAAGCGTGTCATGGGGATCTCGCGGCAGTCCACCACTATCCATGATGTGGACGGCATGGTCCCGCCTGGTGAGACGATGTGGCGCCCGTCACGCGAGTGACGGGTGCCGGGGTGGAGCGTAAAACCGGACAAGCGAGGGGATTTGCTACGGAAGTGCTTACGGCTGTGCGCGGGGCACCGCTCAGCGGCCGGAGCCCGGCCACGGGCCGGGAGTGTCCACCGGCTCCTCCAGCTCCGTGCGCGTGTCGAACAGCCGGAAGCCGCGCCTCAGGTAGTTGTCCATCGCGTGCGGACCGTCCTTGGAGCAGGTGTGCAGCCACACCCGCTTCGTCGCCGGCCGCTCCGGCCACCGCTCGGCCAGGTCCCAGGCGCGGGCCGTGCCGTACGACAGCAGATGACCGCCGATCCGGCGGCCCCGAAAGGCCGGGATCAGCCCGAAGTACATGATCTCGACCACGCCGCCCTCCTGCGGGTCCAGCTCGACGTAGCCCGCCGGGGTGCCGTTCGCGTACGCCACCCAGGTCTCCGCGCCCGGCCGCTCCAGGGCCTCCTGCCACTGCGCGTACGTCAGGCCGAGGCGGTCCGTCCACCGGATGTCCCCGCCCACCGCCGTGTACAGGAAGCGGCTGAACTCGGGCAGCGGCACCTCGGACCGCACGATCCGGACCTCCGCGTCCGGCACGGCGGACGGCCGCAGATCATCGGGCGAGGTCTGCTCCAGGGACCAGATGGTCACCTCTTCGGGGGCCGGCGGCGCGGGACGTACGGGGTCGCTCATGGCTGCCAGACAACCATGCCCCGCACCCCTCGGCCCACCCGGCCCCTGGTCACAGAGGTCCTGGGCCCTCCCGCTCACGCGCCCCCCGCGCCGCCGCCACCACCGGGGCCTGCGAGCGCGGCAGCAGATCGGCCGGGTGCTCCGGGTGGATCACCTCCACCTCCACGCCCTCGCCGAACCGGTACGGGCGGTGCGCGAGGACCTCGGCCAGATGGCGCCGCAGCCGCGATATCTCCGCCCGCACCGTCACCGTCCTGGTCGCGTCACCGAACAGGTCCTGCGCGAGCTCGGAGGCCGTCCGCCCCTCGCGGTGCAGTGCCAGCGCGTACAGCAGCTCGGCGTGGCGCGGGGAGAGGCGCTGGGTCCAGGTGCCCACCGGGCTCACCACGTTCACCGCGAGCGCGCGCGGCCGGGTCAGATCGAGGACCACCCGGCGCGGCGGGCTGTCCATCGTCCCGTCCGCGACCTGGACCAGCCAGCCGCCCGGCAGCGGTTCCA
Source organism: Streptomyces sp. NPDC097595 (assembly GCF_044761525.1). Lineage (NCBI taxonomy): Bacteria > Bacillati > Actinomycetota > Actinomycetes > Kitasatosporales > Streptomycetaceae > Streptomyces > Streptomyces sp. NPDC097595. The sequence continues at coordinate 171,093 of NZ_JBIWCN010000012.1, forward strand.
CCCGGCACATCCCCAGCGACGGCAGCCACACCCGGCCCGGCCCCACCGACTTCGGCAGCGGCAGCCGGTCCACCGGGGGCATCCCCGTCACCGCCGCCGTCCAGCCGTGGCCGTCCACCGCCACCGCCCGGCCGCCGATCCGGCTCAGGACCGGGGCGGCGACCGCCCGCAGTCGGTCCACCGCCTCCAGGTGCCGCACCCGGATCTCGCTCTCCGCCAGCCGCGCCACCGACCGCACCAGGGCCAGCGTCGTCGGGTGGAAGGTGGACGCGGGTCCGCTGATGTCCACGATCCCCATCAGCCGGCCGTCCCGGGGATCGCGCACCGGGGCCGCCGCGCACGTCCAGCCGTGCAGCGTGCGCACGAAGTGCTCCGCCGAGTGCACCTGGACCGGGGCGCGCGAGGCGAGCGCCGTACCGATCGCGTTGGTGCCGGTGATCTCCTCGGACCAGGCCGCGCCCTCCGCGAGGCAGATGTCGTCGGCGCGGCGCAGCACCCCCGTGTTGCCCTCGCGCCACAGCACCCGGCCCTCGACATCGGTGACGACCATGATCTGCTGCGAGGCGTCCGCGATGCTCGTCAGCCCGTCACTGAGCAGCGGCATCACCTCGCCCAGCGCCGAGCTGCGGCGCCGGTGCTCGATCTCGTCCGCCTCCAGCAGCCTGCTGTGCGTCGTCTGCTCGGGATCGATGCCGCTGCGCAGCACCCGGTCCCAGGAGGCGCCGATCTCCGCCCGGGGCACGGCGGGCATCCGGTCGCCCGCCATCCGCGCCTCCCGGGACCGGTGCACCTGCCGTCTGGCCTGCGGGCTCTCCTGAACAATCGGCCGCAGCACGTCCGCCGGAGTCGTCTCCACGCCGGTTCCCCCTCACCCCACTGCCGGCCCGGTGCGCGGGCCGGTCCCCCATCCTGCCGCCGCCCGGGCCGCGATGTCGCAACTCCACACAATGGTTGCAACCCTCTGCAACTCTGGCGAGGGCCCCCGGACCGTACAAGAGTGGCGGCACACCGCACCGCGGGGCCCCCGGCCCCCACGTGCGGTGTGTACAGCATGGGGGGTGGTGCCGTGTCGGCGCAGCACCACCCCCCGTCGCTGCGCCCGGTCAGGAATCCTCCACCGGCCGGGCCCGGGCCACGACCGACGCCAGATCCAGGGTGTGCGGAAGGGTCCCGAAGGCCGCGCCCCCGTCCCCGCCCAGGCGCGAAGAGCAGAAGGCGTCCGCCACCTCGGGCGGCGCCCAGCGCACCAGCAGCGAGCCCTGGAGCACCAGCGCGATGCGCTCCACGACCCGGCGCGCCCGCGCCTCGATCCCTTCCAGGTCGGCCAGCTCCGTCAGCATGTCCCTGATCGCCGCGTCCAGCCGGTGATCGGCGCCCCGGGCCCGCCCGACCTCCTGGAGGAACGCGTTGAGCGCGAGCGGTTCGCGCCGCAGCACCCGCAGCACGTCCAGCGCCTGGACGTTCCCGGACCCCTCCCAGATGGAGTTGAGCGGCGCCTCCCGCAGCAGCCGGGGCATCCCCGACTCCTCCACATAGCCGTTGCCGCCCAGGCACTCCAGGGCCTCGCCCACCAGCGGCGTGCACCGCTTGGTCACCCAGTACTTCGCCGCCGGAACCGCGATCCGCAGGAACGCCGCCTCGCTCTCGCCGCCGTCGTCGTACGCCGCCGCCAGCCGCATCGCCAGCACGGTCGCAGCCTCCGACTCCACCGCCAGATCGGCCAGCACATTGCGCATCAGCGGCTTGTCCACGAGCGGCCCGCCGAACGCGGAGCGGTGCGTCGTGTGGTGGACCGCCTGCGCCACCGCCTGCCGCATCAGCGCCGCCGAACCGGTCACGCAGTCCAGCCGGGTCGCCGCCACCATCCCCATGATCGTGCGGACGCCCTGCCCCTCCGCACCGATCCGGCGCGCCCACGTCCCGTCGAACTCGACCTCCGCCGAGGCGTTGGACCGGTTGCCCAGCTTGTCCTTGAGCCGCTGGATCGCGAACGGGTTGCGGCTGCCGTCCGGCAGCACCCGGGGCAGCAGGAAGCAGGTGAGACCGTCCGGGGCCTGCGCGAGGACCAGGAAGCCGTCGGACATCGGCGCCGAGCAGAACCACTTGTGCCCGGTCAGCACATACGCGCCGTCCTCGGACAGCGGCTCGGCGCGCGTGGTGTTCGCGCGTACGTCCGAGCCGCCCTGCTTCTCCGTCATGCCCATCCCGAGCAGCGCACCGGCCTTCCGCCCGGGCGGCCGCAGCCCCTGCTCGTACACCCGCGAGGTCAGCAGCGGCTCCCACGCGGCGGCCACCTCCGGCTCGGCGCGCAGGGCCGGCACCGCCGCGTGCGTCATGGAGAGCGGGCAGCCGTGCCCCGCCTCCGCCTGCGTCCACACCAGGAAGCCCGCCGCCCGGCGCACATGGCCGCCCGGCCGGTCCCAGGCGCCGGTCAGCCCCGCGCCGACGGCGTGCCCGAGCAGCCGGTGCCAGGCCGGGTGGAAGTCGACCTCGTCGAGGCGGTGCCCGTAGCGGTCATGGGTGCGCAGCCTCGGCGGGTGCGCGTTCGCCTCGGTGCCCCAGGACGCGGCCTGCGCGGAGCCGGCCGACCGGCCGAGCGCGGTGAGCCCCTCCCGGGCCTCCTCCAGCACCTCCGCCGGAAGATGGCGTTCCACGGCCTCGCCGAGGACCCGGTCCGCGCCGAAGACGTCATAGCCGAGCAGGGGAGGGGCCTGGTTGGACACGGTGTGGGTGGTGGTCGCCATGCCGATACGGTAAGGACGTGCAGGCAGCAAATGAAACACCCGAGCGGCCACCGGGCCGGCTCCACCGGGCCCGAGTGCTCTACCGCAACGTCTCCAAACGGCAGCTCGCCTGGCAACTGCTCAAGGACACGGTCAACTCGTGCATGGAGTACCGCATCCTGGGACTCGCCGCCGAGGCCGCGTTCTTCACCCTGCTGTCCCTGCCCCCGCTGCTCCTCGGCCTGATCGGCCTGCTCGGCTACGTGGACGAGTGGACCAGCACCGCCACGGTCGCGTCCATCGAGCGCAACATCCTCAGCGCCGCCCACACCATGCTCTCCGAGCGCGGCGTCAACGACTTCGCGAAGCCGCTCCTGGCCGACGTCACGACCGGCGCCCGGCCCGACGTCATCTCCCTCGGCTTCGCGATCGCCCTGTGGTCCGGCTCCCGCGCGGTCAACGTCTTCATCGACACGATCACCGTCATGTACGGGCTCGACGGCCAGCGCGGCATCGTCAAGACCCGGATGCTCGCCTTCCTGCTGTACGTCGTGGCGCTCCTGCTCGGCGCGGTCGTGCTGCCGCTGCTCGTCGTCGGCCCGGACCGGGTCGTGGAGCTCATACCGTGGGGCACCGAGGTCATAAGCGTCCTGTACTGGCCGCTCGTCATCGTGCTCTCGGTCGCCTTCCTGACGACCCTCTACCACGTGTCCGTGCCGGTCCGTTCGCCGTGGATCGAGGACATGCCGGGCGCCCTGGTGGCCCTGGCGATGTGGGTGTTCGGCAGCTTCCTGCTCCGGATCTATCTGACCAGTACGGTCGAGGGCCCCACGATCTACGGATCGCTGGCCGCCCCCATCGCGGTGCTGCTGTGGATCGGCGTCTCCGCCTTCGCGGTGCTGGTGGGCGCCGCCGTCAACGCGGCCATCGACCGGGTCTGGCCCTCGGTGGCGACGGCCGCCGCCCGCGCCGCGAACGACCGGGTGCGCGCCGCCCAGGCCGCCGAGTTCGTGGCCCGCACCCAGGCGGAGAGCTGGCACGGCGGCCCGCCGGCCGACGAGGACGACGACGATGACGAGGGCGACGAGGGCGACAGCCCGTACATGCCCTCCGAGTTCCCCGAGCGCTGGTCGCGGTTCCTGCCCCCGGACGACGTGAAGTCCCGGCTCCAGAAGCCCGGCCGCGAGAAGGACCCGGACCGGTCCAACCCGTACGACGAGTGAGCGCTCAGTCGGCGGCCGGTACGCTCTCCGACCCCGGCGACCAGGACAGCTTCACCGTCAGATGACCCTCCAGCGCGCTCTTCGCGATCACCGCGCCCGCCTCCGAGGTGATCTTCACGCCGAATTCCAGCTCCACCCCGTCCGGCTTCAGCCGTCCGTCCCGGAACACGGCGAGCGCCGACTCGGCCGCCGACCGGATGCCTTCGAGCGCGCTGTCGAAGGTGCGCCCCGCGCGCGCCAGGGCGTGCTGCCCGTCCCGCGAGACCAGTTGTGCGCCCGGCGCGTGACGGTCGACCTCCACGGTCACCGTCGCCCCGTTGTCCGTGGTGAACTCCATCAGTGCCGCCATGACCGCCCCCGTAGCCGAGTACGTACGCTGCCGTGTCCGTCGACGACACTAGTGGCATGGGCGACAGCTATGCAGAGCGCACGTCGCGATTGGACGGCGCGAAGGTGTGGACCCTGACCGCCGAGCCGGGCACGGACCACCCGGTGCTGCCCGACGGCTGCATGGACCTGCTGTGGAACGGGGACCGGCTGCTCGTCGCCGGGCCGGACACCCACACCGCGCCGTCCACCGGAACCGGCGGCAGCTGGGCCGGAATCCGCTTCGCCCCCGGCACCGCCCCCGCCCTGCTCGGCGTCCCCGCCGACGAACTGCGCGACCTCCGGGTCCCGCTCGCGGCGCTGTGGCCCGGCGCCCCGGTCCGCCGCCTCACCGAACGCCTCGCCGAAGCGGCCGACCCGGCCGCCGCGCTGGAGGACATCGCTCTGGACCGGGCGGCCCGCACCGGGCCCCCGGACCTCGTGATGCGCGCGGTCGCCGCGCGCCTTGAGGCGGGCGGCAGCGTCGCGGAGGCCGCCCGGAGCGCCGGGCTCGGCCCCCGCCAGCTGCACCGGCGCTCGCTGACCGCGTTCGGCTACGGGCCCAAGACTCTGGCCCGGGTGCTGCGCCTCCAGCGGGCGCTGGCGCTCGTACGCGCGGGGCTGCCGTACGCCGACGCGGCACTCGCGGCGGGCTGCGCCGACCAGGCCCATCTGGCGCGGGACATGCGCGACCTGGCCGGCACCACCCTGACCGCGTACTTCGGCCGCCCCTAGGAAGCGAGCGGCGCGAACAGCGAGACCGCGCAGCCGTCCGGGTCGAGGACGACGGCGTACCGCTGCCCCCACACCGCGTCCCACGGCTTCAGGTGGCCCCGGTGGCCGGCGCCGGTCAGGTCCGCGTAGACCGCGTCGACCTCCGCCGGGCTGTCGCACAGGAACGCGAGGCCGAGCCGGTCCCCGCCGGCCGGCGGGTTCCAGTCGGGGTCGAAGGAGCGGACGACGTCCTCCGTGTCCCACATCAGGCGCCCGCCGCCCGGCAGGGTCACCTCCACATGGGGCGCGGACTCCGCACCGGCCGGGATGTCGAGCCCCAGCCGGCGGTAGAAGGCGAGGGATGCGGGCAGATCGGCGGCGGTGAGGGAGATCGCGTCGAGTCGTGGAGTCATGGACCGACCGTAGGCGGGACACGCGGCCGGGGTCTTGTACGAATCGGTCACGGTCCGGCCCGCGCCCGGGCGGACCTCCGTCACGAGGTCCCGAGTACGTCCCCCGGCGACGTCCCCGGGTCCGTCAGCGCGAGCCCCAGCGCCGCGCGCTCCGTGACCCAGCGCGTCGGGCGGTGGCGCGGGTCGCCCGTCGACGCGTGCAGCGCCCGGTGCAGCTCCAGCATCCGGACCGCGCCGATCCGGTCGCCCCAGGCCAGCGGGCCCACCGGATAGCCGAGCCCCGTCGTGACGGCGATGTCGATGTCGGCCGGGGCGGCGAGCGCGCGCTCCGCGATGGACGCCGCGACCGACACGACGGAGGCCAGCAGCCGCTGCGCGACCGAGCCCGCCGTGTCCCGGACCACCGACACCGCGAACGGCTCACCGCCGTCCGCCGCCCGGGCCAGCACCGCGCGGGCGTCCCGCGCCGCCCCCGCGTCCGCCGCCGGGGTCACCGCGAGCACGCGTCGCCGCCCCGCCGCAGGCAGCGGGTCGACGCCGAAGGTGCGCCCGGCGGGCAGCCCGTGCGCGGCGACCGCCGAGGAGACCGGGGTGCCCCAGACCGGGACCAGGACGACCGCCGCGTCCGACGGCCGGTCCCCGCTCTCCACGGCGGCGCCCGCCGAGGCCAGCGCCTCCCGGAGCGCGGCCGCTTCGGCCTCCCGCGCGGGGTCCGGGGCGAAGACGTGCACCGGGCGGGAGGCGTCCCCGGTGACCGGCGGCTCCGGCGCGGGCCCGGTCGCCTCGGGGCCGTACGCGTACCAGCCGCGTCCGGTCTTGCGGCCGTGCAGCCCGGCCGCCACCCGGTTCGGGGTGAGGAAGGAGGGGCGGAGCCGGTCCTCGTAACGGAAGCCCTCCCAGATGGAGTCGATGACGGCGGCGGTCACATCGAGCCCGGTGAGGTCCATCAGCTCGAACGGGCCCATCCGCAGGCCCAGCACATCGCGCGCGATCCGGTCGATGTCCGCGGGCTCCCCGACGTTCTCCTCCAGCAGCGCGAGCGCCTCCGTGACCAGGCCGCGCCCGGCGTGGTTGACCAGGAAGCCCGGGGTGTCCGCGACCGTCACCGCGCGGTGGCCGCAGCCCTCCACGAGCGAGGTGAGCAGCGGCGGGATCTCCGGCCGGGTCGCCGCGCCGGGCACCACCTCCACGATCCGCATCAGCGGCACCGGGTTGAAGAAGTGCAGCCCGGCCAGGCGCGTCGGGTCCTTCAGCGCGGCGGCGATCCGGGTCACCGACAGCGAGGAGGTGTTGGTCGCGAAGACGGCCGAGTCGGGCAGCGCCTGCTCCAGCCGCCCGAACACCTCGGTCTTGGTCGCCAGGTCCTCGCGTACGGCCTCGATCACCAGCTCCACGCCGGGGCCCGCCGCCCACGGATCGTCCAGCGGGACCAGCCGCTCCGCCGCCGACTCCGCGTCCGCCGCCGCCATCCGCCCCTTGGCCACGGCCCGGTCCAGCATGGAGCGTACGAAGGCGACGGCGTCCGCCACCGCCTCGGCGCGTACGTCGCACAGCTCGACGGTGTGTCCGGCCGATGCCGCCCACTGGGCGATGCCGCGGCCCATGGCTCCGGCGCCGACGATCCTGATACGCATGCGGGTCACGGTCCTCTCACTGGGCGGGCCGGGTGCCCGCGCTGCCGACGCTTTCAGTGGCTTTGATCGCCGTCCAATACCGAATTACGCTCGGACCGAGACGCCCGACGACTCAATGATGAGGGTGGGCCCGGGGGAGGAACGGTATGGAGTTGCGGTATCTGTCCGCGTTCCTCGCCGTGGCGGAGGAACTGCACTTCGGCCGCGCCGCCAGACGGCTCCGGATGGCGCAGCCGCCGCTGAGCCAGCAGATCCGCCGCCTGGAGAAGGAGCTCGGCGTCCAGCTCTTCGAGCGCAACACCCGCTCGGTGCGGCTGACCAGCGCCGGGGAGTCCTTCCTCCAACCGGTGCGGACCGTGCTGGACGATCTGGACACGGCGGTACGGGCCGCGAGGGCGGCCGGACAGGGCGCGTACGGGAGGGTCCGCATCGGATTCGCGGGCGCGTCCAGCCACGAGACGCTGCCGCTGCTGACCCGGGCGGTGCGGGCCGCCCACCCGGGCATCGAGCTGGTCATGACCGGCCAGACGTACGCCGATGTGGCGCTCGCCCGGGTCGCGGACGGCTCGCTCGACCTGGGGTTCGTCCGGCTGCCGGTGACCGCGCCGGGCGTGAGCTGCCGGGTGATCGACGAGGAGGAGCTGGTGTGCGCGCTGCCCCTCGACCATCCGCTCGCCGGCCGCCCGGAGATCCCGCTCGACGCGCTGGCCGGGGAGCCGTTCGTCGCGTTCCCCGCCAACACCGGCTCCACCGTGCGGGACGCGATGACCGAGGCGTGCGAGGCGGCGGGGTTCAGCCCGCGCGTGGTGCAGGAGGCGCCGGACTCGTACACCATCCTGGCGCTGGTCGCGGCGGGTGTCGGGGTGACCCTGACCGTCACCTCCGTGCAGCACATCCGGCTCAGCGGCCTGGTCTACCGCCCGCTGGCCGGGCCGCCAATCAGACGGCAGCCCGCGCTCGCCTGGCGGACGGACAATCCTTCGGCCGCCCTGCGCGCGGTGCTCGACGTCGCGGAGCGGGCGCTGCCCACGCCGGGCGGCCGGCTCACCGCCCCAGACCCGCCCCCAGAAAGGCGAGCAGGCTGACGGCCGCCGGGCGGGCGTCGCCGACGACGGTCCGGTGCAGATCGCGCACGGCCCGCACGACGGCCCGGGTTACCACGTCCACCCCGGCCTTGCGCTCGAACCAGAGCCAGTCGCCGTGCGCGTTCACCTCCAGGAACACCGGCTCGCCTCCGGCCCAGAGGAAGTCGAACGCCCCGTAGACCGCGCCGGTCCCCCCGGCCAGCGCGCGCACCGCCGACGCCACCGCGTCCGGCGGCCGGACCCGCCGTACGCGCACCTCGTCGGGGCGGGTCCAGATGTCCTCGGGGCGCTCCTTGGCCACCTCAAAGGCGTGCAACTCGTCCCCGGCGAGGTAGACCCGGTACTCGGCGTCGTGCTCGACGTACTCCTGGAGCACCACCGGTGTGCCGCGCGGGAGACCCGGCACACCGGTGAGCCGGTCGCGGTCCAGGACCCGGGGCAGGTACCAGTCGAACCGCCCGGGCACCGGCTCCACGTAATGCCGGTCGAGGACCTTGATCACGTACCGCTCGGCGGGGAGCAGCCCGGCCGCGTCCGCCGGGTCCGTGGTGACCAGCCCGCGCGGGACGCGCACCCCGAGCGCCCGCGCCCGGTCCCGCTGCGTCAACTGCCCCGGGTCGTGGGCGCCGATCGCGGCCGGCGAGGCGGCGGCCAGCTGCCGGGCCAGGGCGGCCCACGCGTCCCGGTACACCATCCGCCCGCCGGCCGCCCCGGCCGCCGACGGCGCGGCCCGCAGCGAGAAGTGCCGCAGCCAGGTCACCGTCGGGGCGAACCGGTGCCCGTCCAGGGCCAGTTCGCCCTCCGGTCCCAGGACGGCCCGCACGTCCGCCAGGCCGTCCGCGTCGAGCCGGTGCACCGGCACACCGATCCGCCGCAGCAGCGCCGCCGCCTCCGTGGCCTCCCCGTCGCCGCGTCTGCTGAGGAGCAGCACGCAGCGCTCAGCCATGGGTCGGGGCCAGCAGCGATTCCGCCATCTCCAGGAGCCGCAGCGCCTTGTCGGAACGGTCGCCGGGCTCGGCGGCGCGCAGCCGGGTGAGCAGTTCCAGGCCGATCGCCGCCTGGTCCGCCAGCAGGCCGAGCAGTTCGACGTCGGCCATCTCCCGTACGCCGCCCGCCCCCCGGTCCAGCACCTCCAGGACGCCGACGCACTCGTCGTCGCCGAACAGCGGGGCGGCCATGATGCTGTCGGGCACGTACCCGGTGGAGGCGGCGGCCTCGCCCGAGAAGTGCCGGGACTCGCGCAGGTCGTCGGCGAGCATCGACTGCCCCGAGGCGGCGACCCAGCCCGCGATGCCCGTACCGGCCGGGAAGCGCGTGCCGACGAGTTGGCCGTCCCCCTCCCCGGCCACCGCCTCGAAGACCAGGTCGCCGGTCTCCGGATCGATGAGGAAGATCGAGGAGGCCGCCGCGCCGAACGCATGGCGCGCGACTTCCACGATGGACTGCAACAGGCGGCGCTCCACGGGCGTCGCGGCGTCAACGGGTTTCGTCATGCGCACCTCCAAGTCGACCGGTGGTGTTCCCGGCGCAGAGGAACAGCACCGTCTTCAGCTGGAACGGCGTGAGCCAGGGGTGCTTGCCGAGGATCAGCGCGCACAGGCCCGAGATGTGCGGCGCGGCGAAGCTGTTGCCGGTCGAGCGGATGGTGCCGCCACCGGGCCACGCCACGGGCACGCGTACCCCGCGCGCGTGGAACTCCACGGGCGGCGCGGGGTTGTAGTAGTACGTCATCGGGTCGTCCTCGTCGTGGCTGGCGACGGAGATCACCGAGGAGAACGACCAGGGATAGCTGGGTACCGGACGGTTGTGCGCGGAGACGACGAGCGCGCACCGGCGGAAGTAGGCCCGGTCGGCGAGCTCGTGGAGCTGCGCGGTCAGGGCGGGCCGGGTCGTCGCCAGGCTCAGGTTGATGACGTCGAAGTTCTGCTCGACGGCCCACGAGAGCCCGGCGATCAGGGCCGGGCCGCTGCCGGTCTTCCCGTCGGTCAGCACTTGTACGGACGAGAGCGAGACCCCCGGCGCGAGGGACCGGATCACCCCGGCGCAGGCGGTGCCGTGGCCGGCGCGGTCGGTGGGCTCGCACGGCACCATCGTCACCTCGCCGTCCTCGTCCTGGACGGCTGTCATCGCGAGGTCGACCGGGCCGACCATCGGATGGCCGCCCTCGACCCCGCTGTCCACGACGCACACCCGGATCCCGGAACCGTCGGCGCCGCCCCAGGCCCACTCGGGCGAGACCGAGTCCATGGGGATGGACGAGAACTCCTCCGCCGCCTGCTCCCGGGTCGCGCCCCAGGCCGGGACGCCCGGTGTGTAGGCCCTCGCGGGTCGTCTCCAGGGCGGATCGCTCATCGCCTCTCCTCCAGCCCGGCCAGCCACACCCGCACCGTCCGGGCGGGGAGCACGGCCTCCTTCGCGGTCAGCGCGGCCAGCGCGCGCCCGGCCGCGTGCCGGGCCCGCACCGGTTCGCCCACGGCGTCCAGCACCCGGGCCGCCTCGGACCAGACCTCGCCGATGAGGCACGGGTCGTCGGTCCCGTCCAGGGCGGCGACGGCGCGTTCGGCGTCCCCGGCCGCCTCCCCGTACGCCCCGGCCCGCGCCCGCACCCGCGCCCGGAGGGCCAGCCGGACGGCCCGGGTCCGCGCCTCCGCCGGCGGCTCCCCGGCCGGCTCGGTGAGTTCGGGCGCGTCCAGCAGGGCGTCGGATCCGGCGCGGAACCGCTCGCGGGCCGCGTACAGCCGCAGGGTGGCCGCGGTCCGGGCCTGCCCCAGCGCGGCGAGCCCGTCCGCCGCCGCCGCGTAGTGGCCGGCCGCCGCCGGATGCGCACCGGCCAGCGACTCCACGAGCCCCGCCGTCTGATCGGCCGCCAGGGCGCCCAGGGCCAGCCCCAGTTCGTCGCAGTGGACGCGGACCAGCGCGATGTCCTCGCGGGCCGCGTCCACCCGGTCCGACAGGGCCAGATGCCGGGCCCGGGTCAGCAGGACCGGCACGAGCAGGCTCCGGTCGCCGTCGAACCGCCGGACCAGGTCCTCGCAGAGCGCGATGGCCTGGGAGAGCGGGGTCGGCGACCATTGCGTCAGCTCGCAGATCGACGCCAGGATGCGGTTCCCCTCATAGGTGTCGCCGAGCCCGTGCGCCCGGGACAGGGCGTCCCGCATGGCGGCCTCCGCCGCGCCGATCCGGCCCTCCGCGAAGCTCCGCAGCGAGGACAGCTGATGCAGCCGGCACCAGCTCAGGTCGTCCGCCGCGTCCGGCCCGCCGTCCCCGGCACCCGGTCCGTACGGAATACCGGCGGGCGCCGGTCCGCCCGAGCGCAGGGCGATCAGCTGCCGCAGGATCGCGCAGGTGTCCCGGGTCGGTACGTCGTCCGCGTTCCGGCGCTCCGCCTCGGCCACGGCCCGCCGGGCGCTGTCCCAACGGCCCAGCGCGGCATACGCGTCGGTGATGCGGGCGGCCAGCACCCGGTGCTGCGGATCGCCGTCCGGGGTGAGGGCACGGCCGCGCTCCATCAGCGAGACGGCGGCGGGCAGATCGCGGCGGTGCAGCGCCCGGTACCCGGTGGCCACCAGGGCGCGGGCCGCGCGGCCGGTCAGCGCGGGCAGCCCGGGATCACCCGGGTCCGCCTCGGACAGCAGCCGGCACGCGGACTCCAGGTGGTGGGCGAGGTCGCCCTCCGCGGCCGGGCCCGGCGCCCGCGCGTCGAGCCGGTCGGCGAGCACGGTGTGCCAGATCGCGCGCCGGGCCTTCGAGGTCATCTCGTACAGGGTGTCCCGGGCCAGCGCGCGGGTGAACCGGTAGGCGCCGGGCGGCCCGTACAGATGGAGCACCCGGGAGCGCAGGAGCCTGTTCAGCGCGTCGTCCAGGGCCTTGCCGGACAGGGCCGGTTCGTCCTCGGCCAGCGCGCGCACGTCCCCGGCGGTGAACGAGCCGCCCACCCCCGCCGCCCGCTCCAGCACCGCCCGGTCGGTGGCCGGCAGCCGGTCCAGCCAGGCGGTCAGCAGGACCCGGACCGACGTGGGGACACCCCGGTCCACCGACCGGGGACCGGACAGGTTCTCCAGCAGCAGTTCGGCGAAGAGCGGATTGCCGTCGCACTCCCGGACGACCCGGGACAGCTCGTCCTCGGTGGCGACAGCCTCCTGCGCCGCGACCTCCGCCCGGTCCGCGAGCAGCCCCACCAGCCGCTCGGTGTGGGTGCGGGGCAGCGGGTCGAGGTGCAGCACCAGGTCGCCGCCGGACGGTGCCGGCGCCTCGCTCCGGGCCACCCGGACGACCAGCACCTCCGCGTCCCGTATCCCCTCGCACAGATCGGCGACCATGCCGGCGAGTGTCGGCTGCGCCCACTGGAAGTCCTCCAGGACCAGGACCACGGCGGCGCGCCGGCCCAGGGCCTCCAGCAGCCGCCGGAACGCCCAGCCGATCTCCTCGACGCTCACCGGGAGTCCGTTCCTGGTGCGGATGCCCAGGGCGACGGCGAGGGCGGTGACGGCGCGGTCCGCGCTCGGGCGCAGCGTCTCCAGCGCGGACCGGGCCTGCTCCCAGCCGCCGGGCAGCGACCAGACCGCGTCGGCCAGCGGACGGTGGGCGAGCCCGGCACCGTACGCCTGGCAGCCGGCCCGCAGCACGACGGCCCCCTCCGCGCCGTGCCCCGCCAGGAACTCCCGTACCAGGCGGGACTTCCCGATGCCCGGGGGACCGGTGACCGTCACGGGACGGCTGCGGCGCTCGCGGCGGACCGCCTGGAACTCCCGCAGCAGCGCGGCCAGATCGGCGTCCCGCCCGACGAGGGGCACCAGATCCTCCTGGCCCGTGGACTCGGCCACCGAGAGCGCCCGCCAGGCGGCGACCGGTTCGCGCTTGCCCTTCACCCGCAGCGGTGCGACGGCCTCCATGCGGACCCGGCCGCCGACCAGCCCGGCGGTCTCCGCGCCGATCAGGATCTCGTGCGGCCCGGCGTGCGACTGGAGGCGGGCGGCGGTGTGCACGACGTCGCCGACCACCCGGGCCGCGCCGCCGAGGGCCCCCGCCACCACGGCCTCGCCCGAGGCGATCCCGCAGTGGATGTCGAGCCGCACCCCGGGGCCGGTCGCGATGGCCGCCACGGACTCGCGGACGGCGCACGCCGCGCGGACCGCGTGCAGCGCGTCGTCCTCATGGGTGACGAAGGCACCGAAGACGGCCATCACCGCGTCCCCGATGAACTTCTCGACCACACCCCCGTGTTCGGCGACCGCCGTGGTGCAGGCGCGGTAGTACCGGTCCATCGTGCGCCGCAGCGCCTCCGGGTCCAGGGTCTCGGCCAGCACGGTCGAGCCGACCAGGTCGATGAAGAGCGCCGTGACGATTCTGCGGCTGTCCGACGACGGTGCCCCCGCGACCACCGGTGTGCCGCACTCCGGGCAGAACCTGGCCCCGTCCGGCACCGCGGCCCGGCAGCCGCCGCACCGCGCGGCCCCGTTCACAGGAGCTTGATGTCCTGTCCCTCCACCTCACCGGAGACCGCTTCCAGCCGCTCCTTGACGGAGTTGAGGACCTGGACTTCCTGCTCACTGAGCCCCGAGAGGACCGAGCGCTGCTCGACCGCCAGGAGGTCCACCGGGTGTCCGGCCTCACGTAGTGCGTGCAGCGCGTCGAAGGTCATGGCTACCGGTACCTCGTTCCCGTAGTGCGGCCAGTCGAGCGTGACGCCGGCCGGTCCGATCGAGCACTCCGCGACCGCCGCCGCGAGGGCGCCCACGGTCTCGGGAGCCCCCTGCCGCTTCCGCTCGTCGGCGGGCAGCGGCGGCCAGATCCCCTGGACCAGAAGGCCCTGGGCGTACAGCCGCGCAATCATTTCCGTACGGTTCGACGCGCCCGTTCTTCGGAGCATGTTGCATAAGTGGGCCGCCACTGTGTGCGGGCTGATGCAGAGAGCTTCGGCGATATCCCGGTTCGAGGAGCCGGCGGCCACGAGCGAAGCGATCAGAATTTCACGCCTGGTCAAACCCTTTACCCCTCATTTCGGTGAGCAAAGCATGGGCCGGCAGGGGGATTTCCGCACTCCCGGGGGTCAGAGTAGCTGCGGGTCATGTTCCGGACAAGAACGCCTTGAGCGGGATCACCCGCCCACCGATTCATAGTCGATTGAGGGATGTGAAGCTGGTGGACGCCGGAGCAGCCTTGCCGTTGCACCAGCCCGTGACCGTCTCCCTGAAGGAGTGACCCATGTCGCAAGCACCCCTCGACGCACTGCGCAGCGCCGGCACCCCGGTCGACCTGCTGTCGGACTCCGAGCGCGAGGTCTTCAACGGCCTGAGCCCGGACGAGGTCGCGGTCCTCGGCTCGATCCAGGCCCGGCTGAACGCGGTGTCGGCCGCGGTCGAGGGCCAGGTCAACGACAACCAGGTCAACGTTCTCTGCTGATCCCGGCTCCGGCGGGTCCGGCGGCACCGGCCGCCGGACCCGCCGGAGAAGACGCGCCCGACCGCCGTGCGTCCGGACACCCAGTGGGAGCGTGATGATGGACCAAGTCAGCAGATACCTGGTGCTGAGCGACCGCGCGTACGCCGACACCAGCGGCGTCCCGGTACGGCTCGCCTACGGCACCCGCACCGCGAGCACCGTGGCGGTCGACCTCCCCACCGCACGGGCCCTGGAGGCCGGCGACGCCGCCGCGATCAGCCCGGCCTGGACCGGCGCCCTGCGCGCGGCCCGGCTGCTCGTCCCGGCCGGCGAGGACGAGCTCACCACCGTGCTCGACCGCAACCGGCGCGCCTCGGCGGACCGTTCGGCGGTGCACATCGCCCTGTTGCCGACCTCCTACTGCAACATGGGCTGCGCCTACTGCGGCCAGGAGCACACCAAGGGCGGCCTGACCCGCAACCACCGCAGCCGGGTGCACGACCGCGTGCTGCGCGCCGTGACCGCCCCGGAGACCCGCAGCGCCCGCATCGACTGGTTCGGGGCCGAGCCGATGATGGGGTACGCGGTCATCCGCGACCTGGCCCCGCGGTTCGTCGCCGCCGCGGCCGAGCGCGGGGTCGCCTACTCCTCGGTGATCGTCACCAACGGATCCCTCCTCAACCCCGCGAAAATCAACACCCTCATCCGTTCCTGCGGGATCACCCATTTCGAGATCACGATCGACGGGCCGCCGGATATCCACAATGAACACCGGCCGCTGAAAAGCGGACGCGGATCTTTCTGGAACATCGTGCGCGCCGTTCGTTCCGTACTCGACGAACCGGATCTTGGGCCCACCCATTTCTCGTTCCGGACGAATGTCGATGTGCACAACCAGGACTCCGTACCCCGCTATGTCGAGCTGATGGCGGAGCTGGGTTTCGGCCACCCCCGCGTATCCTTCTCGATCGCTCCCGTCCACTCGTGGGGAAACGACGTATCGGAGATCGAGGTCTCCAAGTACGAGTTCGCCGAACGCGAGACCGGGTGGCTCAAGCTGCTCACACGCCACGGGCTGCACACGCAGCTGCTGCCGACCACCGCGCGGAAGGTCCTCTGCCCCGCCACGACCCGCTCGTCCGAGATCATCAGCAGCACCGGCAACATCTTCTCGTGCAGCGAGTACCCCCTCGTCCCCGAGGCCGAGCGCACCCTCCCGCTCGTACACATCGACCGGGCGGGCACCGAACCACTCCGGCCGCTGGGCCCCTTCGACGGCTGGAACGACGAGATCGCCGCGGGTACCACCTGGTGCAAGAGCTGCGTCTTCATGCCCACCTGCGGCGGCTCCTGCCCCAAGGCGTGGCAGGAGGGCCACCCGCCCTGCCCCGGCTACAAGTACAACGTCCAGGACCGGCTGGATCTCATCGCCGCCCAGTGCGGCCTGCACGAGGTGGCCGGTGAGCCCGCCGGAGCCCGGTGATGACGGCGGAGACCGGCCCGGACACCCCGCGCCGGCTGCTCATCGGGGTCTGCGGCTCCGGCAACGTACTCGCCGTTCCGCAGTACCTCATGGCCCTGCGCACCGGCCTCGGACCCGGCGTCGAGATCCGGATGGCCATGACCCGCTCCGCCGCCGCGCTCATCCCGGCCGCGACCATGCGGCTGCTGTGCCGGGACGTCTACTGCGACGGCGAGGACGAACTGACGACCGGTCATGTCGCCCCCGCCGTCTGGGCGGACCGGTTCGTCGTCCTGCCCGCCACCGCCAACATGCTCGGCCAGGCCGCCAACGGACTCGCCTCCGGACTCCTCAGCTCCGCACTCCTCGCCCATGAACGCCCGGTGGTCTTCTTCCCGAGCATGAACAGCCTGATGTGGGAGCGCCCCGCCGTCCGCCGCAACGTGGACCGGCTGCGCGCGGACGGCCACGCCGTCGTCGACCCGGTGCCCGCCGCCGGCTGGCAGATCGCCGCCGGCGACGTACGCAAGAACCTCGGGCTGCCCCCGCCCGCCACCGTGACGGCGGTGATCGGCGAGTTCCTGGACATGCCGGTCGGCCCGCTCGGCGGCTGACCACCCCACCCAGCAGAAGGAGGACCCGTGGCAGCAGCCGGACAGAGGCTCCGTACGGCACTGACGGGCGGACCCATGTCCGTGCGCGGCTTCCGGCTGCTGCTCGCCGGACAGCTCTCCTCCACGGTCGGCGACTACTGCTACGCCGTCGCGCTGCCCTGGCTGATCCTCTCCGGCGACGGCGGCCCGGTCCTGCTCGGCACGGTCCTGGCCTGCTACGGCATCCCCCGCGTCGTCACCATTCCGCTGGGCGGGGTGGTGGCCGACCGGATCGGCGGCCGGCGCGTCATGCTCATCGCCGACGTGGTGCGCGCCGCGGCCGTCGGCATCCTCGCGGTGCTCGCCACGGCCGGTACGCCGACACTGGCCCAACTCGCCCCCATCGCCGTGGTCCTGGGCGCCTGCTCCGGCATGTTCATCCCCGCCTCGTACACCCTCCTGCCCGCCCTGCTGCGCAAGGAGGACCTGGGCCGGGGCAACGCCCTGTCGACCATGGTCAACCAGGTCGGCGGGCTCCTCGGCCCCACCGCGGGCGGCGCCCTGGTCGCCGCCTTCGACGCGGGCCCGGCGCTCACCGTCGACGCCGCGTCCTTCCTCGTGTCGGCGCTGGTCCTCGCCCGCATCCGCACCGGCGCGGACGCCCCGGAGCACGAGGGGACCGACGCCACCGACGAGACCCCCGCCCGCAAGGTGTCCTTCCCGGAACTGCTGCGCCACGGAAGGCTGCTGCACGTCGTGCTGGTGGTGGCCCTCGTCTGCAACCTGGCCTTCAACGGCACGATCGAGGTGGCCCTGCCGGAACTCGCCCACCAGGGCATGGGCGCCACCGGCTACGGCATCCTGCTGACCTGCCTGAGCCTGGGCGGTCTGGCCGGCTCCCTGGTCGCCGCCCGCAGCCGTCCGGTGCGGTCGCCCGCCTACCTGTTCGCCACGCTCGCCGTCGTCATGGGCATCGCCCTGGGCACCGTCCCGTACGCCGGGGGGCTCGCGGGCGCCGCGGTGTGCGTCTGCGTGTACGCCCTGGCCAGCGGCTGGCAGAACATCGTCGTGGTGACGATGCTCCAGGTCTGGGCGCCGTCCGCGCTCATCGGCCGGGTCATGAGCCTGGTCATGCTGGCCGTCATGGGCACCTTCCCGGTCTCCGTCGCAGTGGCCGGCTTCGGGGTACGGCACCTCGGCGCGGCCCCCTTCTTCCCGGTGGCGGGCGGGGCCATCGCCCTCACCGTGCTCGGCGCGCTCACCCAGCGGGTGTTCCGCGAGCACCGCGCCGACACCGAGTACGCCCCGCCGGTCCCCGTACCCGCCGGGGCCCCGGCCGCCCGCTCCACGCACGCGGGGCAGGACAACAGTCAGGAGTCACAGCGATGAGCGTGTTCGTCCCGTTGGGCATGCCACGGTTCGAGGGCGGACCGGACGGCCCCCGGCCCGGCCGGGGCACCGGCGACACCGCGTATCTGCTGATCAACCCGCCGGTGACCGACCCGACGACCGCCTACCACTCGATCCCGTACCTCGTGGGCGCGGCCCGGGCGGCCGGCCACACCGAGTACGCCTGCGTGGACGCCAATCTCGACGCCTTCACCTATCTCGCCGACCCCGCCCGCTTCGGCGCCACGCTCACCGCCGCCCGCGCCCTGCGCGCCGAGATCGAGGCCAGGTCCGGCGCCCCCCGCCGCCACGACGAGATCCGCTACCGGCAAGCGCTGGCCGCCGAGGGCCTGACCGCCACTTCGGCGCGCGACGCGATCCGCGTGTTCCAGGACCCCGAGCACTTCTACCACCCCCCGACGTACGCCCAGGCGGTCGCGGTGACGAGCCGGTGGTGGGAGCTGATCGCCCTGGAGATGCCGCCCGGCGCGGCGGACGGCTTCTCGATGCGGGTGAAGTCCGCGGTCAACCTGTGCAGCACGGCGGACCTGTCCGACCCGGCGGTCCCGGCGGCCGTGGCCCGCCCCTTCGAGGGCTACTTCGCCGACGCGTTCGTCCCGAAGCTGCGCGAACGCCCCTGGGCGGTGGTGGGGCTCTCCGTCAACTACACCAGTCAGCTGCCGGTCGCCCTGCGGATGGCCCGGCTGATCCGGACCGTGCTGCCCGACACGGTGATCGTCTTCGGCGGCACCGAGGTCGGCGACGTGATCAAGTACGCCACCGACCCGGCGACGGCGTGGCAGGTCTTCCAGGACGCCGACCTGATCGTCCCCGGCGAGGGCGAGACCGCCCTCATCGGCATCCTCGACGCCGTCGGGAACGGCGCGGTCCGGGGCGATGACGCCTTCGAGGGCATCGGCGGCGTGATGACCAGACGCCGTCCGGAGCCCGTCATCGCGTACAGCAGTGTGGCGACCCTCGACTCACCGGCGTACGACGTCTGGGACTGGGACCGTTACTGGGCGCCGGAACCGGTGATCCTCTACAGCCCGACCCGGGGCTGCTACTGGAACAAGTGCACCTTCTGCGACTACGGCCTCAACACCGACCGGCCGACCTCGCCCTCGCGCGAACGCCCCGTCGCCGCCGTCCTGGAGGACCTGCGGGAGGTGAGCCGCCACGGCAGGACCCTCTACTTCGCGGTCGACGCCATGTCCCCGCGCTATCTGCGCACCCTCGCCGCCGCCCTCGCCGAATCCTCCCTGGACCTGCGGTGGTCCGCCGAACTGCGGCTGGAACGGACGTTTCCCAAGCGCGCCGTCGGTGAACTCCTCGCGGCCTCAGGCTGCGTCGCGGTCTCCTTCGGCTACGAGTCGGGCAGCCAGCGGGTCCTCGACCTCATCGACAAGGGGGTGAAGATCGACGCCGTCCCGGACGTCCTGGCCGAGCTGGCGCGCAACGGCATCGCCGCGCAGATGATGGGCTTCACCGGCTTCCCCACCGAGACCCGGGACGAGGCGCTGGAGACGTACGACTTCCTCCAGCACCACGAGAAGCTCTGGACGACCGCCGGCATCGGCCTGTTCGCGCTGACCCCCGGCTCCATCGTCGCCAAGGACCCCGGCCGGTTCGGCATCGAGCTGCTGCCGACCTCCGCCTCCGACGACATCCGGCGCTACGTGCCCTGGCGCGACCGCCGGTCCGGCGAGGTGCACTGGCCGGAGGCCGAGGACCGCCGCATCCCGCGCGACCGCAGCGCCGGCTTCCGCAGGACCAGCTTCGACCGCCCCTTCGTCGGCGGCATCGACTCCGCGCACACCCTGCTGTACCACTCCCGCTTCGGCCGGGGACTGCTGCCCGAGGCCCCGGAGGGCCCCGGCCGCGAAGAGGAGCCCCGCGTCCGCCTGGTCGAGGAACCGGTCGTGACCGTCCCGTTCGCCTCCATCGAGGGGCTGACCGGCGTCGAGGACCTGATGGCGCAGGTCAGCCGCCGCAGCCGGGCGGACCTGGACACCACATCCGGCGGTTACGCGGAATGGCTCGACGGGACCGGCACGGCCCGGCCGGGTTCCTGCGGGGTCCTCGTCCTGGCCCACGGCGAACTGGTCGAGGTGCCCGCGGGCGTGGACTTCGGCGCGGACAACGCCGTGACCCGCGCCCTGCGCCTGATGCTCGCCACGCAGGCCCGCGCCTGAGGCGGTCCGGGGCGGCCGATTGAGACGCGGGGCGTCTCGGTTCCGGGCAAACCGGGTATTGGACCGGTCACGCCGCCGGGTGCGAGGCTCGTGCCGGACCCCGCACCCGTCTCCCGGAAAGGCCCCGCCGTGCCCGACGCCCTCGATGTCGTGATCTGCGAACCCCTGCGCACCCCCATCGGCCGCTTCGGCGGGGTGTTCGCCGGGGAGAGGCCGGCCGCCCTCGCGGCCCGGGTGATCGCCGAGGTCGTCGCCCGGACCGGCATCGACCCCGACCGGGTGGACGAGGTGATCCTCGGCCACTCCTATCCCTCGGCGGAGGCCCCCGCGATCGGCCGGGTCGCCGCCCTGGACGCCGGGCTCCCGCAGTCGGTGACCGGCCTCCAGACCGACCGCCGCTGCGGCTCCGGGCTCCAGGCGGTCCTGGACGCGGCGATGCAGATCCGGGCCGGGTTCAGCGAGGTGGTGATCGCGGGCGGCGTCGACGTGATGAGCGGCGCCCCGTACTACACGCACGACGGCCGCTGGGGCATCAAGGGCCCCGGCCTCCAGCTCCACGACGCGCTGGCCCGGGGCCGGGTCACCGCGGGGGGAGTCAACCACCCCGTGCCCGGCGGCATGATCGAGACCGCCGAGAACCTGCGCCGGGCTTACGGGATCAGCCGCGCGGACCAGGACGCGCTGGCCCTGCGCTCGCAGCAGCGGGCGGGTCTTGCCGCCTCCGAGGGCCGGTACGAGAAGGAGACGGTCCCGGTCACGGTGAAGACCAGGAAGGGCGAGACGGTGATCTCCGCCGACGAGCACCCCCGCCCCGACACCACCGCCGAACAGCTCGCCGCGCTCCGCCCGGTCATGCTCAAGTCCGACCCGGAGGCCACCGTCACCGCGGGCAACGCCAGCGGCCAGAACGACGCGGCCGCCGCCTGCCTGGTGACCAGCGCCGCCACCGCCGAACGCCTCGGCCTCACCCCGCTCGTCCGACTCGTCTCCTTCGCCCGGGCCGGGGTGCCCGCCGCGACCATGGGCCTCGGACCCGTCCCCGCGACGGAGGCCGCGCTCGGCCGCGCCGGACTCACGCTCGCCGACCTCGACCTGATCGAGCTGAACGAGGCGTTCGCCGCCCAGGTCCTGGCCTGCACCCGCGAGATGGGCCTCGGCGAGAAGGACCACGAGGAGCGGATCAACGTGAACGGCTCCGGCGTCTCGCTGGGCCACCCGGTCGGCGCGACCGGCGCCCGCATCCTCGCCACACTCACCCGCGAACTGCACCGCCGCGAGGCCCGCTACGGCCTGGAGACCATGTGCATCGGCGGCGGCCAGGGCCTCGCGGCGGTCTTCGAGCGCATCGCGCCCTGACACAGCGGCTACGGAGCTTCCGGCCCGAAGTCCTCCGTGAAGTAGCTGTCGTGGCGGACACGGAACCGCTTCAGCTCCTCGCCGCCGCGCTGCGACACCTCCGCGACCTGCTCGAAGTACTCCTCGCGCGGGGCGCCCGGCGAGAACAGCATGAGCATCGACATCGGCTCGTCGGTGACGTTCTTGAAGGCGTGCAGCCCGCCGACCGGTACGTACAGGAAGTCGCCGGTCCGGCCGGTGACCCACTTCTCGCCGTTGTAGAGCTCGATCTCGCCGGAGAGCACGTAGAACGACTCCGACATCGCCTTGTGGAAGTGGGTCTTCGCCCCTGCGGACCGGGCGGCCAGATCGACCTTGTACAGCCCGAACTCACCGCCGGTCGAGTCGTTGGTGGCGAGGTAGTGGGTGGCGCCGCCGCCCGGCGAGGAGATGTCCGGCGGGGTGTCGGCGGGCCGGAAGACGGCGTTCACCTCGCCCGTGGCGCCGAGGTAGCGGGGCTCCGGGTATTCCAGGTGCTCCGGGTACGACATGGTGCGCTCCTTCGATTGGCGTGCCCCCACCCTCGCCCCCGTCCCGGCCGGACTCCATCGGGCGCACGGACGATCTCGGGCCGGCCGGGGACCAGGCCCAAGGACCCATCCCCGGCCGACCATCGACCTACTGCCGTACGGCACGGGGCGCCGCACACAAAAGGTCCGGCCGGACAGCTCAGGGCTGTCGGGCCGGACCTCTTCGTGCTCGGGGAAGCGTCAGCTCACTTCTTCGCGGCGCGGGCGCGGCGCATCAGCAGGCCGCCGCCGAGCACCAGCGCGGCGCTGGCGCCACCGGCGATGCCCAGGTTCTCGTTGGCACCGGTGTGCGCCATCTGCGGCGGCTTGTGGTGCTTCGGAGGCGTGTGGTGCCAACCGGTGTGGGTCGGCGGGTTGTGCGTGGGCGGCTCCTCCGTGGGAGGGGTCGGCGGGTTGTGGTGGTGACTGGGCGGGCAGTCGTCGTTGTGGTGGTGCACCGGGGGCTTGTGGGGCTTCGGCGGCTTCGGGTGGTGCGGCTTCGGCGGGTTGTGGTGGTGGCTCGGCGGGCAGTCGTCGTCGTGGTGGTGCACCGGCGGCTTCGGGGGCTTCGGCGGCTTCGGGTGGTGCGGCTTCGGCGGGTTGTGCTCGTGGCCGCAGTTGCAGTCGTGGTCGTGGTGACCCTTCGGCGGCTTGTGGTGCGGGGGCTTGTGGTGGTGCGGCGGGTTGTGCGGCGGGTGCTCGGTCGGCGGCTCCTCGGTGGGCGGGTTGCCGCCACCCCCGTTCTCGCACTTGTTGCCGGCGGCCGGGTTCAGCAGGCCGACCACGTTGATGCTGTTGCCGCAGACGTTGACCGGGATGTCGACCGGGGCCTGGACCACGTTGCCCGAGAGCACGCCGGGGGAGCCGGCGGCCACGCCCTGGGCGCTCGCGCCCGAGCCGCCGTTCCCCGAGCCGCCGCCCTCGTTCTCGCACTCGTTGCCGAAGGCGGGGTTCAGCGCGCCGATCACGTTGACCGTGTTGCCGCACACGTTGACGGGCACGTGCACCGGGACCTGCACGACGTTGCCCGAAGCGACGCCGGGGGAGCCGACGGCCGCACCGTCGGCCGTGGCATCGGCGAAGGCATAGCCGCCGGAGGCGGTCAGGATGCCTGACGCCGCCGCCATGACGAGCATGCTTTTACTCAAGGCTTTTCGCATTGGTGCCCTTCCTTGGGACATTTCTCGCGGGCGCACGGCCCGCAGTTCGTTCATCAGGCGGTGCAGCAGCCGTCGGACCCGCCCATCCAGGGACGGCCCTCCTGGCGGAGCGGCTTGACGACACCCATAACGACGTCCGCGTGCATGGGAAACGTGAATGCGGTGAATTTTCTGTGCGCACGCGGCGGGGCTACGAGTGAACGTTTCGTCTCTCGATTTCCGACAGTATTACTCGATCACTTTCGTACGGACGTCCGTGTCTTCCAGGCATTCGGGTGAATGGCGATAACCAAACGTCGGCCCGGCAGTTGATCAGGGCGCTCCGGCTACGGGGTATCCAGTACGAGAAGGGTTCATCGTGATCAAGAAGGTCCTGGCTACGGGTGCCGTCGCCGCCTCCATCCTCGGGCTCGGCGCCACGCAGGCGATGGCCATCGGCAACGACGGCGGGACGACCTCGGTCAACGGCAACGGTGCCTCGCAGTCGTTCGGCAACGCCGTGACCCAGGGTGACGGCAGCCCCCAGTTCGACCTGGTCCAGGGCTCGCTGAACAAGCCCTGCGTCGGCCTGCCGCTCAAGGCGAACGTCGGTTCGCTCATCGGCCTCGTCCCGATCGCGGTCCAGGACGTCAACGTCCTGTCCAACCCGCAGAACCAGCAGTGCACCGAGAACTCCACCCAGGCCAAGGGCGACGAGCCGCTGTCGCACATCCTGGACGGCATCCCGGTCCTCTCGGGCAACGGCGCCGGCAACAGCTGATCCGGCCCCGCCCCGGCCCGGGCCATCGGCGTTCCTCCTCCGAGCGGCCAGGGCCCGCCGCCTCCTCGCGCGCGTAGGGCGGGAACACGGTCGGCTGACCGAAACTGCATCATTCGGGCGGTATTCGAGCAATCTGCTCGCTGAGCAGTGTCGCGTACCGTCCGAAATCGTTACGAATGAGAGTGGCGGAGTTACGAGCGATCAGGTCCGCGCTCGTGCGGCACGAAAGCCGTGGCCGCTCCGGACTCCGCACAAGAAAGGGTTCCAAGTGAAGTACACCAAGATCGCCGCTGTCGCCGCCGGTACGCTCATGGCCATGGGTGCCGCCGCCCCGGCCTTCGCCGACTCGGGCGCCGAGGGCGCGGCCGTCGCCTCCCCGGGTGTCATCTCCGGCAACACCATCCAGGTGCCGGTGCACATCCCGGTCAACGTCTGTGGCAACACCATCGACGTCATCGGCCTGCTGAACCCGGCCTTCGGCAACGCCTGCGTCAACGACTGATTCACCCCGCCGAATTCTCTCGGCTCGAAAAGCCCCGGCCCGCGCACACAGCGGTCCGGGGCTTTTCCCGTGCCCGGAACCCACCCGTGCCGGAGTTTTTCCGTACCCGCGCTCCGAGAAATCCGACGCCGCACAGTTTCCCCGCCGTATCCGCTTCGTTAGCCAGGGAAAGGGCGGCCGAGTACACGGCAAAGAAGGTCCGTGCGGCGCGGGGACGCGACCGGAACGGCCGCCGCTGAGAAGGGAACCCGAAAGTGAAGTACGCGAAGTCCGCCGCGCTCGTCGCCGGTTCCGTGGTCGCCCTCGGCACGGCTGCTCCCGCCTTCGCCGTCACCACGACCACGGCCCCCAACTTCAGCCTCGACGGAGGCGTCAACCAGGTGACGGCAGCCGCCCCGCAGGTGGTCGACCCGGTGGTCGACACCGTCAGCGGCGCTGCCGAACGCCTGCACGAGGACGGCACCGTCGCGAAGGTCGCCGGCCAGGCCACCGGCGCGGCCAAGGGTGCGGCCCCGCTCCTCGGCGGTCTGCCCCTCTCGAACTGATCCGCACCTTTCGGGTGATGTGCCAGAACCATTCCCGTCCCGCCGAGTTGATCAGTGCGCTCGGCACCGGCGGGCAACCAGAGAAAACCAGAAGGGCAGTTTCATGATCAAGAAGATGATGGCCTCGGCGGCCGTCGCCGCATCGATCGTCGGCGTCTCCGCCGCGGTCGCCCCGTCGGCCATGGCCATCGGCAACGACCAGGGCACCACCACCGTCAACGGCAACGGTGCCATGCAGGCGTACGGCAACTCCGCCACCCACGGTGACTGGAGCCCGCAGTTCGCGCTCATCCAGGGCTCGCTCAACAAGCCCTGCATCGCGCTGCCGGCCAAGGCCAACGTGGGCTCGCTGCTCGGCGTCGTGCCGATCTCGGTCCAGGACATCAACGTCCTGTCCTCCCCGCAGAACCAGCAGTGCACCGAGAACTCCACCCAGGCCAAGGGCGACGAGGCCCTGTCGCACATCCTGGACGACATCCCGATCCTCTCGGGCAACGGTGCCGGCAACAACTGACCGGTACTGACGGCGCACCACACGCGGCCCGGCGGTCGCCCGAAAGGGCGGCTCGCTGGGCCGTTCGCCGTAGTACGGGCGGCCGTTCCCCGTCGCAACGGGTAGGGCCTCCGCATGGACCAGCACCACAGCCGGCACCCCGACAGCGCAACCCCGATCTACGACCGGCTCCTCGCCGAGTGGCGGGCCGCCCACGCCGAACCGGCCCCGGACCCCGGCCCCGCCCACCTGGGCGGACTCGTGCCCCCGGCGCGCACCTCGGCCGAGACGGGCGGCCGGAGCTGACGCGAGGCCGTCGAACTCATGCGGGATCGAACCCATTTGGGTGGATCAGCGGAACCGAAGCGTCCGCACGGGGTTGATCAATACGTTCCAGACGGAACGCTCCGAAAGGTGAAGCGTGATGAAGAAGATGATGGCCGGCGCGGCAGTGGCCGTGTCCCTGGTCGGCCTGACGGCCGCCGCGGCCCCCTCGGCCATGGCGATCGGTAACGACGGGGGCACCACGACCCTCAACGGCAACGGCGCCGCCAGCTCGTACGGCAACGCCGAGACGCAGGGCGACGGAAGCCCGCAGGCCCAGCTCATCCAGGGCTCGCTCAACGACCTGTGCCTGGGTGTCCCGGTCAAGGCCAACGTCGGTTCGCTGGTGGGCCTGCTGGTGCCGGTCGCGGTCCAGGACGTCAACGTCCTGTCCAACCCGCAGAACCAGCAGTGCGCCGACAACTCCACCCAGGCCAAGGGCGACGAGCCCCTGTCGCACCTGGTGGACGACATCCCGGTCCTCTCCGGGAACGGCGTCGCCAACAACTGATCGCGTGCCGCGCCCGCGTCGTCCGTCCTGTGCGACGTGAGCGCGTACGGCGTGACGGAGGCCCACCACCCTCGCCGGGTGGTGGGCCTCTTCCGTGGACCGGGTCAGCCGAGGCTGCGCACCGGGAGCACACAGTGCGCCGAGGTCGCGAGGGTGTCCGGGTCGCCCGCGAAGGCCCGCAGCTCCGCCTCGCCGACGGGGAGCCCGGGCGCGCCCTGCGGCCAGGGGCGGGTGGCGAACATCGCGTGCACCTCGCCCTGTTCGTTCGCCGCGGCCAGCCACTCGGGCGGCACCGGGTACTGCGCCTTGAAGTGCGGCAGCGTCAGCACGGCCTGGCCGGCCTGGACGAGGAGCTTCACGGGGAGCCCCGGCGTCTCGTCGGCCCGCACCGGCTCGCCGCCGACGGCGAGCCCGCAACGTTGCAGCGCGAGCCGCATGGCGTGCTCGCCGGCCGCCGGTCCTTCCGATCCGTCGCCCAGCGAATAGGCGAGCAGGAAGGCGGCGTCGCGCCCGCTCTGCCGGTACTCGCCGCTCCAGCCGATCAGGATGAGGGTGCCCAACTGGGCCTGGGTGAACGTGCCGTTGGCTGTCTGGGGGGAGGTCATGTGCGGCACCCTAACCGTCCGCGACCGGTCGAACTCCATGCGTATCACCCGATCGGGGGACGACTGCCTCAACCGGGTCCGCGCGAAATAATCCGTTGAACCCCCGGACCGGCGGGGGCTATGGTGTGCGACGAGACGGACGGCGGACCCGCTGCCCGTACGGACCTGGACGAATGCGGAGGTGAGGACATTGACGACGGTCGTTGCGGTGGGCGCTGCCCACGAGTCGAAGTTCCTCTTTGTCACCTCCGTGGCCACCGGCTGACCTCTTCGCGCCTCACGCGCACCGCCGGGCCACCCTGTGAAGGGTTTCCCTTGTCTCTCCCGTCCTCCTCCGCTTTCTCCTCCTCCCTCTCCACCGCTTCGCACCCGCTCGCCGCGTACGGCTGGGACGACGACTGGGCCGCCGAGTTCGCCCCGTACGCCGCCCAGGGACTGGTGCCCGGACGCGTGGTCCGGGTGGACCGCGGGCGCTGCGACATCGTCACGCCCGAGGGCACCATCTGGGCGGACACCGCCTTCGTCGTGCCGCGCGACCCGATGCGGATCATCTGCACCGGCGACTGGGCGGCCGTCGACGCCGGCGGCGACCCGCGGTTCGTCCGTACGCTGCTGCCGCGGCGCACCGCCTTCGTACGCTCCACCTCGTCCAAGCGCTCCGAGGGCCAGGTGCTCGCCACCAACGTCGACCACATCGTCATCTGCGTCTCGCTGGCCGTGGAGCTGGACCTGGGCCGCGTCGAGCGGTTCCTGGCCCTCGCCATGTCCAGCTCCGCCGGTGACGCGCTGCTCGGCGACGCCGCCGGGGCGGGCGAGCGGGCCGCCGAACCGGTCGTCGTCCTCACCAAGGCCGACCTGGTCCCGGACGCGGTCACCCTCTCCCACCTCGTGCAGGACATCGAACACATCGCGCCCGGTGTGCAGGTGCTCCCGGTCAGCTCCGCCACCGGCGAGGGCGTCGACGTGTTCTCCGCCATCGTCTCCGGCGGTACGAGTGTGCTGCTCGGGGCGTCCGGCGCCGGCAAGTCCACCCTCGCCAACACGCTGCTCGGCCAGGACGTGATGGAGGTCCAGGCCGCCCGCGACGTGGACGGCAAGGGCCGGCACACCACCACCACCCGCAACCTCCTCGTGCTGCCCACCGGCGGGGTCCTCATCGACACCCCCGGACTGCGCGGGGTCGGCCTCTGGGACGCCGGGGTCGGCGTCGGCCAGGTCTTCTCCGAGATCGAGGAGCTGGCCGAAGGCTGCCGGTTCCACGACTGCGCCCACGAGACGGAGCCCGGCTGCGCCGTGCGGGAGGCGATCGAGGACGGCACCCTGCCCGAGCGCCGCTTCGACAGCTACCGCAAGCTCCAGCGCGAGAACCAGCGCATGGCCGCCAAGACCGACGCCCGGGTCCGGTCCGAGATCCTGCGCGACTGGAAGCGGAAGGGGGCCGAGGGCCGGGCCGCGATGGACGCCAAGCGCGGCCGCATCCGGTAGCCGGGCCCCCTGGTCGACGTCCGAAAACCGCGAGTGACGGGGCCCGGCGGGGCGCACACTGGACGGTGTGATGGACGAAGAGACCAGGTACGAGGCGGTCAGCAGCCGCGACGCCCGTTTCGACGGCGAGTTCTTCTTCGCCGTCGAGACGACCGGCATCTACTGCCGGCCCAGCTGCCCCGCCGTCACCCCCAAGCGGAAGAACGTCCGCTTCTATCCCACGGCGGCGGCCGCCCAGACCCAGGGCTTCCGGGCGTGCCGCCGCTGCCGCCCGGACGCCGTCCCCGGCTCCGCCGAGTGGAACGTCCGGGCCGATGTCGTCGGGCGCGCCATGCGGATGATCGGCGACGGCGTGGTGGACCGGGAAGGCGTCCCCGGCCTCGCCGGCCGGCTCGGCTACAGCTCCCGCCAGGTGCAGCGCCAGCTCAACGCGGAACTGGGCGCCGGACCCGTCGCCCTGGCCCGCGCCCAGCGCGCCCACACCGCCCGGATCCTGCTCCAGACCACGGCCCTGCCGGTCACCGAGATCGCCTTCGCGGCCGGGTTCGGCAGCCTGCGCCAGTTCAACGACACCGTCCGGCAGATCTACGCCCGCACCCCGAGCGCCCTGCGCGCCGAGGCCGGTACGGGGCTGGGCATCGCGGTCCGCCAGGCCGGCACCACCGGTATCCCGCTCCGGCTCGCCCACCGGGGGCCGTACGCCGCCGGTGACGTCTTCGACCTGCTCGCCGCCGGTCCGGTCGCCCGCGTCGAGGAGATCGCGGGGGAGCCCGGCCGCCGTACCTACCGGCGCACGCTGCGCCTCCCGTACGGCACCGCCGTCACCTCCGTGGACGAACGGTCCGGCGGGAACTGGCTGGACGCCCGCATCCACCTCACCGACCTGCGCGACCTGACCACCGCCGTCCAGCGGCTGCGCCGGCTCCTCGACCTGGACGCCGACCCGTACGCCGTGGACGAGCTGCTGTCCGCCGACCCCGCGCTCGCCCCGGACGTCGCGGCCCGGCCGGGCGTGCGCTCACCGGGCGCGGCCGACGCCGAGGAGTTCGCCGTGCGGGCGCTGGTGGGCGACGCGGCGGCGGAGGCGCTGGTCGAGACGTACGGCAAGGCGCTGGACGTGCCGTGCGGCGCGCTGACCCACGTCTTCCCCGAGGCGGCCGTGCTCGCCGAGGCGGCCGGTGACCCGGCCCTGCGGGCCCTGGCGACCGCGCTCGCCGACGGCACCGTACGCCTGGACGCGGGCGCCGACCGCGACGAGGCCGAACAGGCGCTCCGCCGGCTGCCCGGCATCGGCCCGGCCACCGCCGCGCTGATCCGGATGCGCGGCCTGGGCGACCCGGACGTGGACCCGTACGGCACCCCGGGCGCGAGCGGCTGGCGCCCCTGGCGCTCGTACGGGGTGCGGCGGGCGCGGCGCGCGGCTCAGCCCCAGATCAGCGCGGCCAGCCAGGCGCCCGTCACCAGCAGGCACGCGAAGAGCTCCACGAGCACCGAGTAGCCGGTCGCCCGCATCACCGAGCGGACCGACGCCCAGCCCGCGCCCCGGCTGCCGAGGCGCAGCCGTTCCGCTCCGAAGATCACCCCGACGTATCCCACGACCGCCCCGACGACGGGCAGCACGAAGAAGCCGACGATGGCACCGACCCCGCCCAGCAGCAGCGTCCGGCGCGGGGCCCCCGACTCACGGGGCCGGCGCGGCGGCAGCAGCGGTTTGAGCGCCTGGTTGAGCAGCAGCAGCGCGGTGGCGCCGATCAGTACGGCCCACGCGGTCGGGGTCGTGTCGGTGAACGCCCACCACAGGACGGCGGCCCAGACGATCGCCTGTCCCGGCACGCCCGGCACCAGCACACCGATCAGGCCGAGCAGCATCACCAGTCCGACGGCGACGAGCTGCCACACACTCATCTGACCAGCGTGCCGGAGTCCACCGGGTCCCGCCCGTTCTGACCAGGGGACTAACGCGCCACCCAGCCCCGTTCGTACGCGTGCCAGCCGAGCTGGAGGCGGGTGGAGACGCCGGTCAGCTCCATCAGGCCCTTGACCCGGCGCTGCACGGTCCGCAGGCCCAGGTCCAGCTGCTTGGCGACGCTCGCGTCGGTCAGGCCGGCCAGCAGCAGCGACAGGATCTCCAGATCCGTCGGGTCCGGGCCGCCCGGCTCCTCCAGGACCGCGCCGCTCTCGCCGAGCCGCAACGGCATGGCCTCCCGCCACACCGCCTCGAAGAGCCCGGTCAGCGATTCCAGCAGACCCGAGGCGTGTACGACCAGCGCGGCCGGCTCCGCGCCCCGGCCGGTCAGCGGCACCATGGCCAGCGCCCGGTCGGCGATCACCAGCTTCGTCGGGACCCGGGGGACCACCCGGCACTGCTCGTTGCGGCTGAGCGCCGCCGACAGCTCCACGATCCCGGACTCCAGGCCCAGCACCTCGCGCTCCA
Source organism: Streptomyces sp. NPDC097595 (assembly GCF_044761525.1). Taxonomy (NCBI): domain Bacteria; kingdom Bacillati; phylum Actinomycetota; class Actinomycetes; order Kitasatosporales; family Streptomycetaceae; genus Streptomyces; species Streptomyces sp. NPDC097595. Next base: position 201,994 of record NZ_JBIWCN010000012.1, read on the forward strand.
CGACCACCCGGAACGAGACACCGCGCGTGGCGGCCTCCTCCTCCGACTCGTTGTCCAGGCCGCTGACCGCGATCGGCTTCCCGGTGACCAGCGCGCACACCTCGCTCGTCGCGCCCAGCTGGAGCTGATGGAAGCGGTGGGCGACCGCGCTCGCCCCGGTGACGACCTCGACCAAGTCGTGGACGGCCGGTTCGGCGGCGTCGGCCCGGTACTCCTCGGCGAGCAGCACCGCCGCCAGCTCGGCCTGCTCCAGCTGATGGCGCTGCTGGGTGAGCAGGGCCCCGAGCGCGACGCCGGGCGGGGCCGCGACCCAGCGGCCCGTGCGCGCGGAGGACTGGGCGGCCAGGCCGTGCTGCTCCAGCCGGCGCAGCGCCCGTTCGGTGTCCGGCTCGGGGAGCGCCAGCCGGTGCGAGAGGTCGGACACCTCGGCGGCCCCCAGCGCCACCAGTGCGCGGTAGGCCGATTCCTGCCGCTCGTCGAGACCTATGGCTGCCAGCATCCCCGACCCCTCCCCGGACCAGTGCGTACGCGTACGGCGCACCCCGTGTGGCGAAAAGGCGCCACGGCGTGATCTCGCCACGGCACATCATCGCCGTACCGTGCGCCACTCTGCCAATGTGGCGGCACAGCGGGACCGGCGGCCCTGTCCGGCAACCGCTTCCCGTACCGGTCAGCCGGGCGTCCTTCCCGTGGGGGGTGGGGCCGCCCGGCCGACCCATTTTCCGGATGCCCGTTTTCGTACGGCCCCCGCGGTCGACAATAAGGACATGAGTCAGCAGGGGGAGAGGCCCGCGGCCCACGAGGACGACTGGTGGCGCAGGCTGTACGACGATTCCGCCCCGGACACGGGGGCGGCCCAGGCCGCCGACAGTCTGGACGACCGCTTCGACTCGGCGTCCGGCACGGTGGCGTCCGAGAAGAGCGCGGCCGCCAGGACGCCGGTGGAGATACCCGAGCCCAGGGAGGAGCCGTGGCCGGTGGGGCCGGCGGCGGTCACCCGGGGTGCGGACACGGGGCCGGACGCCTCGCCGGGCGTGGTCGCGCGGCCGCCGGGGAAGACACCGCCGGAGCCGGCCGCCCGCGCGCCGTGGGAGCCGATGACCGGGCCCGCGCTCCCGCGCACCTTTCCGGGCCCACCGGCCCCCGAGCCCCCGCCGCCGGACCCCGAGCCGCCCGCCCCGGAGGACCCCCGTGTCCACGCCGGGCGCGAAGCGCCTCCGCTGCCCGGGCGGCCCGTCGGCGAGCGGGCCGAGGCGGACGAACCCGCCCCGGACGAGGCGCCGGAGGAGCCGGCCGGTGTGCCCCGGCCCCGGGTCGCCCACGTCGGGGCCCGGCCGCCCACCTACGACGCCGAGCCCACGGCGCTGCCCGCCACCGACCCGTACGAACTCGACCGTGTCGTCCCGGACACGGTGCTGGACGGTGCCACCTACGGCACGTACACGCTGCGCGCCACGTCCGTACGCGGTGACTCGGCCCGGTTCCGGGGCGAGCCGCGCCGGGACGCGCTGCTGACGGCGCGCTTCGGCGGCGGGGAGAGCGCGCTGGTGCTGGTGGCCGTCGCGGGCGCGTCCCGGGGCGCGGAGGGGGCGCACACGGCGGCGGCGGACGCCTGCCACTGGATCGGCGAGGCGGTCGGGCGCAGCCACGCCCGGCTCTCCGACGACATAAGGGCGGGCCGCCGCGCCGATCTGAAGTCCGGGCTCCACCGGCTCACCGACCGCGCCTTCGGCAAGCTGCGCGCCCGCGCCGCCGAACGGGGCCTGGAACCGGACGCGTACACCGCGAGCCTGCGCTGCCTGCTGCTGTCCGCCGACCCGGACTGCCGCACCCGGGTCTTCTTCGGCATCGGCGCCGGCGGCCTCTTCCGGCTGCGCGACGGCAGCTGGCACGACCTGGAACCGGCGCTGCCGCCGCCCGCCGCGCTGAGCGGGGAGCCCGTGGTCGGCTTCGGCTCCTCCGCGCCGGGGAGCCCGCCCGAGAGCGGGCCCGACGGGGACCGGCTGACCATGGACCTGGACATCGTCACGGGCCCCGCCCCGTATGTCGAGGACCCGCTCCCGCCCCCTGCCGAACCGTTCCGCTTCCGCGCCTCCGTCGCCCGGCCGGGGGACACCCTGCTGCTGTGCGGGGCCGGCCTCGCCGAACCGCTGCGCGGCGAACCGGAGCTGGCCGCCGAGCTGGCCACGCGCTGGTCGCCGGTGGAGGCACCGGGGCTCGGGGCGTTCCTCGCGGACACCCAGATCCGCGTGAAGGGGTACGCGGACGACCGGACGGCGGTCGGTGTCTGGGAGGCGTAACCGCGCACGCCATGGGTTGATGGATTCCGGAAACCGTCCTGGCCCGGGGTTTGACGCCCCGCGTCCCGGACAGCCGGACGTGCACGGAGCACAGGCAGAGGGAGTGCGTCACCCATGGCCAAGCAGAACGTGTCGGAGCAGTTCGTCGACATCCTCGCCCGCGCGGGCGTCAAACGCCTGTACGGAGTCGTCGGGGACAGCCTCAACCCGGTCGTCGACGCCGTGCGGCGGCGCTCGGACATGGAGTGGATCCAGGTCAGGCACGAGGAGACGGCGGCGTTCGCGGCCGGCGCGGAGGCGCAGATCACCGGCGACCTGGCGGCCTGCGCCGGGTCGTGCGGGCCCGGCAACCTGCACCTCATCAACGGGCTGTACGACGCCCACCGCTCCATGGCCCCGGTGCTCGCGCTGGCCTCGCACATCCCGTCCAGCGAGATCGGCCTCAATTACTTCCAGGCGACCCACCCCGAGCTGCTCTTCCAGGAGTGCAGCCACTACAACGAGATGATCTCCAACCCGCAGCAGATGCCCCGGCTGCTCCAGACCGCCATCCAGCACGCGGTCGGCCAGGGCGGGGTCAGCGTCGTGACCATGCCGGGCGACATCGCCGGGCAGCCCGCGCCGGAACGGTCTCCCGAACACGCCCTGGTCACCTCGCGCCCCACCGTGCGGCCCGGTGACGCCGAGATCGAGAAGCTGTGCCGGATGGTGGACGAGGCCAAACGGGTGACGCTGTTCTGCGGCAGCGGCACGGCGGGCGCGCACGCCGAGGTCATGGAGTTCGCCGAGCGGATCAAGTCCCCGGTGGGGCACGCCCTGCGCGGCAAGGAGTGGATCCAGTACGACAACCCGTACGACGTCGGCATGAGCGGGCTGCTCGGCTACGGCGCCGCCTACGAGGCCACCCACGAGTGCGATCTGCTGATCCTGCTCGGCACCGACTTCCCGTACAACGCCTTCCTGCCCGACGACGTGAAGATCGTGCAGGTCGATGTGCGGCCGGAGCACCTCGGCCGGCGCACCAAGCTGGACCTGGCGGTCTGGGGCGACGTCCGTGAGACGCTGCGCTGTCTGACGCCCCGGGTGAAGGCGAAGACCGACCGCAAGTTCCTCGACCGGATGCTCAAGAAGCACGCCGACGCCCTGGAGGGCGTGGTCAAGGCGTACACCCGCAAGGTCGAGAAGCACGTCCCGATCCATCCCGAGTACGTGGCCTCGGTGCTGGACGAACTCGCGGACGACGACGCCGTGTTCACCGTCGACACCGGCATGTGCAACGTCTGGGCGGCCCGCTATCTGACGCCCAACGGCAAGCGCCGGGTGATCGGTTCGTTCAGCCACGGCTCGATGGCCAACGCGCTGCCGCAGGCCATCGGCGCCCAGTTCACCGACCGCAACCGGCAGGTCGTCTCGATGTCGGGCGACGGTGGATTCACCATGCTCATGGGCGACTTCCTGACCCTCGTCCAGTACAACCTGCCGGTCAAGGTCGTCCTCTTCAACAACTCCTCTCTGGGAATGGTCGAGTTGGAGATGCTGGTCGGCGGTCTGCCGTCGTTCGGGACGACCTACAAGAACCCGGACTTCGCGGCCGTGGCGCGCGCGGCGGGGGCGTACGGCGTACGCGTCGAGAAGCCGAAGGAACTGACGAGCGCGCTCAAGGACGCCTTCAAGCACAAGGGTCCGGCGCTGGTCGATGTCGTCACCGACCCCAACGCGCTCTCCATCCCGCCGAAGATCAGCGCGGACATGGTGACCGGCTTCGCCCTGTCCGCCAGCAAGATCGTGCTCGACGGTGGAGTCGGCCGGATGCTCCAGATGGCCCGCTCCAACCTCCGGAACATGCCCCGGCCGTGAACTGATCAGACGTCATAAAGGCTCGCACGACGCGCTCTTGGCACCCTCAGAGCCATGTGACATATTACTGGCGTGTTCACGAGACAGCCTCTGGATGTTGTCGTCGTCGGAGCCGGTGTCGTCGGCGCCGCCTGCGCGTACTACGCCACCCGGTCCGGCCTCTCGGTCGCCGTGGTGGACGGCGGACCGGTCGCCGGCGGCACCACCGGGGCGGGGGAGGGGAACCTCCTGGTCTCCGACAAGCCGCCCGGGCCCGAACTCGACCTCGCCCGGTTCTCCGCCGCCCTCTGGCGCGAGCTGTCCGAGGTGCTGCCCTCCGCGATCGAGTACGAGCGGAAGGGCGGCCTCGTCGTCGCGGCGGAAGAGCGGTCCCTCGCGACCCTGACCGCGACCGCCGCCGGACAGTCCGGGGCAGGGGTACGCACCACCGCCGTCGCCCCGCACGAACTGCCCGAACTGGAACCGCACCTGGCCCCCGGTCTCGCGGGCGGCGTCCTCTACCCGGAGGACGCCCAGGTCCAGCCCGCCCGCGCCGCCGCCCACCTGATCCGCGCCGCCCGCGACGCCGGGGCGGCCCTGCACGCCGGCCGCCAGGTCACCGCCGTGCTCACCGGCCCCACGGGCGCGGTGCGCGGCGTCCGCACCGGGGCCGGTGATCTGCTCGCCCCGGCCGTGGTCAACGCGACGGGCGTACGGGGCGGGGAGTTCGCCGCGCTGGCCGGGGTGGAGCTGCCCGTCCTGCCCCGGCGCGGGTTCGTCCTGGTGACCGAGCCGCTGCCGCCGCTGATCCGGCACAAGGTGTACGCCGCCGAGTACGTGGCCGATGTGTCCAGCGCGTCGGCCGCCCTTCAGACGTCACCGGTCGTGGAGGGCACCCCCGCCGGGCCCGTCCTCATCGGCGCCAGCCGCGAACGGGTCGGCTTCGACCGCACCCTGTCCGTGCCGGTGATCAGCAGGCTGGCCGAGGCGGCCGCCGCGCTGTTCCCGGTCCTCGGAACCGCCCGGGTGCTCCGCGCCTACCACGGCTTCCGCCCGTACCTCCCCGACCACCTCCCCGCCATCGGGCCCGACCGCCGGGTCCCCGGGCTCTTCCACGCCTGCGGCCACGAGGGCGCGGGCATCGGCCTCGCCCCGGCGACGGCGGCCCTGGTCACGGCGGCGATCCGGGGCGAGGAACCACCCCTGGACGCGGAGCCGTTCCGGCCGGACCGCTTCGGGGCGGACACCGGGGGCGGGTGACCCGCCGGACCCTCCCCGTACCGCCCGCCCGCCCGATCCACGAGACAGGAGACCCGGTGAGACGCGCACGCCGACGTGACCCCGCCCGCACCCCGTCCGGGCTTGCCGGGGCCGCACCCGGGCCCGCGTTCGACATCACCTTCGACGGGCGCCCGGTGCCCGCCCTGCCCGGACAGACCATCGCGGCCGCGCTGTGGGCCGCCTCCGTCCTCAGCTGGCGTACCACCCGGGTCAACGGGCGGCCCAGGGGCGCCTTCTGCGGGATCGGATCCTGCTTCGAGTGCCTGGCCACCGTCAACGGCCGGCCCAACCTGCGGGCCTGCCTGCTGCCCGCCCGACCCGGCGACGCCGTCACCACCCAGGAGGGCAACGGACATGCCGCACCCCGCCCCTGACCGCGCCGAGGTCGCCGTGGTGGGCGCGGGACCGGCCGGGCTCGCCGCCGCCGTCACCGCCGCCGACGCCGGGCTCGACGTGCTGCTGCTCGACGCGGCCGACGCCCCCGGCGGCCAGTACTACCGCGCACCCGCCCCCGGTCTCGGCGCCACCCGCCCCGAGGCCCTGCACCACGGCTGGGGCACGTTCACCGCGCTCACCGCCCGCCTCGACCGGCACCGGACCACCGGGCGGGTGCGCCATCTCACCGGCCACCAGGTCTGGGCGGTCACGCGGACCGGCGAGGACTGGACCCTGCACGCGGTCACCGGCCCCGACGGCGGCGAGGGGGCCGCCCCGCGCGCCCGCCGCCTCGTCCTCGCGACCGGTGCCGTCGAGCGCCAACTCCCCTTCCCCGGCTGGACCCTGCCCGGCGTGGTCGGCGCGGCCGGGGCGCAGGCCATGCTCAAGTCGGGGCTCGTGCTGCCCGGCCGGCGCGTCGTCGTCGCCGGGAGCGGTCCGCTGCTCCAGGCCGTCGCCCTCTCCCTCGCCAGGGCCGGGGCCCGGGTGCCCGCACTGGTGGAGGCCGCCGGCTACGGGGCGTACGCCCGCGCACCCCTGACCCTGGCCGCCAACCCCGACCGGCTCGCGGAGGGCGCCCGCCATCGGGCGGGCCTCGCCCGGCACGGGGTGCGGCTGCTGACGCACCGGGCCGTCACCGCCGTCCACGGCACCGAGCGCGTGGAAGGGGTCACGGTCAGCCGGATCGACCGCGACTGGCGCCCCGTGCCGGGGAGCGGGCGGCGCATCGACTGCGACGCGCTCGCCGTCGGCCACGGCCTCGTCCCGCAACTCGACCTCGCCCTCGGGCTGGGCTGCGCCACCCGCACCGGCACGGACGGCTCGGCGTTCCTGGAGGTCGACGCGCAGCTGCGCACCACCGTGCCCGGAGTCTGGGCCGCCGGTGAGACAGGGGGCATCGGCGGGGTGCGACTGTCCTTGGCCGAGGGGGAGTTGGCAGCCCTTTCGGTGATCGCCGACGCGCGGGGCGCGCGGGCCCGGGCCCGCGCGGGGGTGCTGCGCCGACGCCGGCGCCGGATGCGCGGGTTCGCCGGGCTGATGGGGGCCGTGCACCGGCCGGGACCCGCGTGGACCGCGTGGCTCGCCCCGGACACCGAGGTCTGCCGGTGCGAGGAGGTCACCGCCGGCACGGTCCGGGCCGCCGTCGCCGAGCTGGGCGCGGGCGACACCCGCACCGCCAAGCTGCTCACCCGGGCCGGCATGGGCTGGTGCCAGGGCCGCACCTGCGGCTTCGCCGTCCGGGCCCTGGCCGGCCCGCCGTCCGCAGACGCCACCTCCGACGCCCTCCCCGACGCCGGCCCGGACCGGCGCCCGCTCGCCTGCCCGGTTCCGCTCTCGACGCTCGCCCGCGCCGCGCGGTGCGAGGGCGAGTGACCCCGCGTACCACCGCGCCGCACGCCCGTACCCACCCAGAAGGAGCCCCTATGCCCGCCGACTCCACCCGCGCCCACGCCCCCTGGCGGGGTGTCATGGTCGCAACGCCTCTCACCCTGCGCGAGGACCGGTCCGTCGACTTCGACGCGTACGCCGCGCACGTCCGCGACCTCCTCGACGCGGGGTGCGACGGGGTGGTGCCCAACGGATCGCTGGGGGAGTACCAGACCCTCAGCGACCGGGAGCGCCGGGAGGTCGTGCGGGTCGCGGTCGAGGCGGCGGGGGACGGGGCCAGGGTGATGCCCGGGGTCTCCTCGTACGACAGCGCGCAGTCCCGGCGCCGCGCCGAGGAGGCCGCCGAGGCCGGGGCCGGCTCCGTGCTGCTGCTGCCGCCCAACGGCTACCTCTGCGAGGACGCGGCCGTCCGCGCGCACTACGCCGAGGTCGCGGCGGCCGGGCTGCCCGTCGTCGCGTACAACAACCCGTACGACACCAAGGTGGACCTGACGCCCCGGCTGCTCGGGCAGCTCCACGCGGAGGGGTCGGTCGTCGCGGTCAAGGAGTTCAGCGGCGATGTCCGCAGGGCGTACGAGATCGCGGAGGAGGTGCCCGGGCTCGATCTGCTCGTCGGTGCCGACGACGTGCTGCTCGAACTCGCCCTGGCGGGCGCCGTCGGCTGGATCGCCGGCTGCCCCAACATGCTTCCGCGCGGCTGTGTGGAGCTGTACCGGGCGGCCGTCTCCGGGGACCTGGAGCGCGCCCTGCCGCTCTACCGGCGGCTGCACCCGCTGCTGCGGTGGGACTCCAAGCCGGAGTTCGTGCAGGCCATCAAGGCGTCCATGGACATCGTCGGTCGGCACGGCGGGCCCACCCGGCCGCCCCGCCTGCCACTGGACGCCGATGCCCTGGCCGCCGTACGGGCCGCGACGGAGAAGGCCCTCGCCGAGGGCCTGGACTGAGAGGGGGAGGGAGGATGCGCAGCCGCCACGTCTTCCACGCCGTCGACTCGCACACCGAGGGCATGCCCACCCGCGTGATCACCGGCGGGATCGGCACGCTCCCCGGCGCCACCATGGCCGAGCGACGCGCGTACTTCATGGCGCACCGGGACGCGGTGCGCACCCTGCTGATGTACGAGCCGCGCGGCCACTCCGCGATGAGCGGGGCCGTCCTCCAGCCGCCGACCCGGCCCGACGCCGACTTCGGGGTGCTGTTCATGGAGGTCTCCGGCTGCCTGCCGATGTGCGGGCACGGCACGATCGGGGTGGCGACCGTGCTGGTGGAGACCGGCATGGTCCCGGTCACCGAACCGGTCACCACCGTACGGCTCGACACCCCCGCCGGGCTCGTCACCGTGGACGTACGCGTCGAGGGCGGGGCCGCCACCTCCGTCACCCTCACCAATGTGCCGGCCTTCAGCGCCGGGCTCGGCCTCACCGCGAAGGTGCCCGGGTTCGGTGAGGTGCCGTACGACCTGGCCTACGGCGGCAACTTCTACGCGATGGTGCGGCTGGCGGACCTGGGCCTGCCGTTCGACCGGGCGCGCAAGGACGAACTGCTCGCGGCGGGCCTGGCCTTGATGGAGGCCGTCAACGCCACCGACCGGCCGGTCCATCCGGTGGACCCGGACATCCACGGGCTCAAGCACGTCCAGCTGATCGCGCCCGGCTCCGACGCGGCGCACTCGCGGCACGCGATGGCCATCCACCCCGGCTGGTTCGACCGCTCGCCGTGCGGCACGGGCACCTCCGCGCGCATGGCCCAGCTGCACGCCCGGGGCGAACTCCCGCTGGACCGGGACTTCGTCAACGAGTCCTTCATCGGCACCCGGTTCACCGGCCGGCTGGTGGGCGAGACCACGGTGGGCGCGCTGCCCGCCGTCGTGCCGACGGTCACGGGGAGGGCCTGGATCACCGGGACCGCGCAGTACTTCCTGGACCCGGAGGACCCCTTCCCGGAGGGCTTTCTGCTGTGAGCCCGCGCCGGGTTCAGGTCCAACGTCACATTGTATTCTGGCCCTCCGCACGGTGCTGGAGGAACACACATGGCCCGCCTGACGTCGCTCAACGCCCTCTCGGCGCAGGAGCACCTGCGCGACCAGGTGGGGCACGCGCTGCGGGCGGCCCTCGTCTCCGGCGAACTGCGGCCCGGCACCGTCTACTCGGCGCCCGCGCTGGCCGCCCAGTTCGGCGTCTCCGCCACCCCAGTACGTGAGGCGATGCTCGACCTGGTCCGCGAGGGCCAGGTCGAGGCCGTCCGCAACAAGGGCTTCCGGATCACCGAGCTGACCGACCAGGACCTGGACGACTACACCGAGCTGCGCGCGATGATCGAGGTCCCCACCGTCGGCCGGATCGCGCGCATGGGCCTGACCCGGGAGCTGGAGGCGCTGCGGCCGGTCGCCGAGGAGATCGTCGAGGCCGCCCGCCGCCACGACATCCTGGGCTATCTGGAGGCGGACCGGCGCTTCCACCTCGCCCTGCTGGGGCTGGCCGGCAACCGGCGGCTGGTCGAGGAGGTCGGCGAACTCCGCAAGCGCTCGCGGCTCTTCGGGCTGAACCGGCTCGCCGAGTCCGGGCAGCTGGCCGCGTCGGCCGAGGAGCACATCGAACTGCTCGACCTGGTGGTCGCCGGGGACGCCGAGGGTGCCGAGGCCTGCATGCTCGGCCATATGTCGCACGTCCGCTCGCTGTGGGCGGACGGCCGCCGAGGTGAACCGGCGAGCCGGGCGTAACGCCTCAAGCTCGCCCGTAACCAAGGGCGTTGACCCTTCCAGGAATGTCGTCACGGCCGCTTCCTAAAGACATGTGACATGTGCCATTGTACTGACGGTCGCGCTTGAGGTCGTGTCCATGTCACTTCGCTGACCGTTCCGGTCGCCCGCCGTCCCCGTCCGGCCTCACCCGCGCGCCATCCCCCACGGCCGCGCAACGGCGCGCGGCCCTCACACCGCTGGGAGGCGGCACGTGAAGAAACGCACGGTCCGACAGAGAGTCACCGGACTCACCACCGCGGCCCTGGCGGCATGCCTGGGCATCGGCATGCTCGCCGCACCGGCCCCGGCCGCCGAGCCCCGGCCCTCCACCCCGGCCACCGCGGGTGCCACCGCGCACCGGACGACCGGGGAGCCGTCGCCCGAGCCCGGCGGCCCCGCCGCGCAGGCCGCCACCGCGCCCGCCCAGGACCCGGCCCACCTGGGCGAGACGGCCGTCAGTCCTGAGGACCGGGCCCCGCTCAGCGCCTCCAAGGACGCGCTGCGGCGCGACTACGACGACCCGCGCGCCACCGAGCCGAGCCACCCGGCCCCCTCCATGAAGGCGAAGTACCTCGCACGGGCGGCCGCATGCTCCGTGAGCGACTTCACCAGCCGCACCGGCAGCGCGCTCGTCCAGCGGATCAAGGCGTCCACCACCGACTGCGTCAACACCCTCTTCTCCGTGAAGGGCAACGACGGCTACCTCGCCTTCCGCGAGGCCCAGATGGTCACCGTGGCGAACGCCCTGCGCGACGGCTCGGCCGCCTACCCCGGCGACAGCAGCACCGGCATGCCCCAACTGGTGCTCTATCTGCGGGCCGGGTACTACGTGCAGTACTACGACCCCGGCACCGTGGGCTCCTACGGCACCGCCCTGCGCACCGCCATCCAGGGCGGCCTGGACGCCTTCTTCGCCTCGGCGCACTCCCGCGACGTCACTGACGCCAACGGCGAGACCCTGGCCGAGGCCGTCATCCTCATCGACAGCGCCGAGCAGAACGCCCGCTACCTGTCGGTCGTGAAGCGGCTGCTGGCCGGCTACGACTCCACGTACAACAGCTCGTGGTACATGCTCAACGCGGTCAACAACGTCTTCACCGTGACCTTCCGGGGCCACCAACTGCCCGCGTTCGTCAGCGCCGTGGAGGCCGATCCGAGCCTGCTCGACGCGCTCGCCGGATTCGCCCGCGACCATCTGGACCTGCTCGGCACCGACCAGTCCTACCTGACCTCAAACGCGGGCCGCGAGCTGGCCCGCTTCCTCCAGGAGGACACGCTCAGGCCCACGGCGAGGCCGCTGGTCATCGACCTCCTCGGCCGCTCCTCGATCACCGGGCCCACCGCGCCGCTCTGGGTCGGCCTCGCCGAGATGGCCGCCTTCTACGACGACGCGAACTGCTCCGCGTACGGCACCTGCGACCTGGCCGCCCGCCTCAAGAGCGCCGTCCTGCCCACCTCGTACACCTGCAGCGACAGCATCCGCATCCTGGCCCAGCAGATGTCCTCGGACGACCTGACCAAGGCGTGCACCAGCCTGCGCGGCCAGGACGCCTACTTCCATCAGGTGGCCAGGGACAACGGGCCCGTCGCCGGGGACCGCAACACCACCATCGAGGTCGTCGTCTTCGACTCCAGCACCGACTACCAGACCTACGCCGGCGCCATCTACGGCATCGACACCAACAACGGCGGGATGTACCTGGAGGGCGACCCCTTGGCGGCCGGCAACCAGCCGAGGTTCATCGCGTACGAGGCCGAGTGGGTCCGGCCCGACTTCCAGATCTGGAACCTCAACCACGAGTACACCCACTACCTCGACGGCCGGTTCGACATGGCGGGCGACTTCGACGCCGGAGTCACCACCCCGACCGTGTGGTGGATCGAGGGCTTCGCGGAGTACGTCTCCTACTCGTACCGCGAGGTCACCTACGACGACGCCCTCACCCAGGCCGCCGCGCACACCTACACCCTGCGCACCCTCTTCGACACCACCTACGAGAACGCCGACCAGACCCGCATCTACAACTGGGGCTACCTGGCCGTCCGTTACATGCTCCAGTCGCACCGCGCCGACCTGGACAAGCTCCTCGGCCTCTACCGCGCCGGTGACTGGAACGGCGCCCGCACCCTGCTCACCTCCACCATCGGCAGCCGTTACGACACCGACTGGGCGGCCTGGCTCACGGCCTGCGCGGCGGGCAGCTGCGGCAGCACCACCAACCCGCCGACCGATCCCACCACCCAGTGCACCGGCACCGACGCCCGCGAACTCGGCCAGGGCTGCGCCCGCTCCGGACAGCACGCCACCCGGGGCAACTACGCCTACCTGTACCTCTACATACCCGCCGGCACTGAACGGCTGACCATCACCACCAGCGGCGGCACCGGTGACGCCGACCTCTACTACAGCGCCAACGGCTGGGCGACCACCGGTTCGTACACCGCCAAGGCCATCGGCAGCGGCAACGCGCACACCCTCACCGTCGACCACCCGGCCGCCGGGGCCCACTACATCAGCCTGTACGGCGTGCAGGACTTCGGGCAGGTGAGCGTGGCGACGCGCTACTGACCGGGCACGCCCTCAGAGCAACCGCAGCGCGTCCGGCCCCGCCCGGTCCCGGATGATCTCCACCAGCCGGTCGAAGAGGGTCGGACCGCGCCCCGCAGCCGCCTGCGCAGACTCCTCGCGCAGGCGGCTGCGGTTGCTCTCATGGGCGCGGGCGGCCAGTCGCTCCAGCCGGCGGGCCGTCTCCGGATGCCCCAACGCCCTTGCGGAAACGGTGTGATCGCGCCACTCGAAGACGAAGTCCCCGTCGTCCGGCGTTCCCATGCCACCGCCGAGACAGTCCGCGAAGGCGTCGAGATTGCGGCCGAAGTAGCCACCCGGGCCGTTCACCGCCTCACCGACGACGGACCAGAAGCTGTCCAGGCCGGTGATCCGGGAACCCTCGATCACATAGGTCACGGTCATGGGGACGACCCTACGGGCAGGGGTCAGCAGCCGTGGTCCACCAGGTCGAACGTCTCGTAGTGGTCGGCGGTGTAGTAGTCCTCCTGGCTCTCCTCACCCGTGACGATGCGCCGCGCGCCACGCGTCGAGGAGCCAGGGGTGATGACGGTGTACTCGTGGTAATAGCCGGTGCTCTGCGACGGCAGCACGCCCTCGCGGTTCTGGAAGACGGTGCCGTCCTGGTCGTACGGGAAGGGGCCGCCGGAGTCGATGAGGTCCAGGGTGTCGTGGGCCTGGGACGGCAGGTCCGAGTAGCAGACGCTGCCGACCGAAGCGGCCGTCGCCGAGGCGGTCGCGGTGACCGGGCCGCCGACGATGAGGGCGGACAGGAGGGCGGCAGCGCCGCCGAGCGTGGTGATCCGTGGGGGGATTCGCATGCTCCATGATGACGCGCGTAGACAGCGGCCCGTCAACGCCAACTCGGGTGAATTCTTCGAGAGTTAACCGTGGAGAGGGAACACATCGGGCTCCGGGGGCCGCTGCAGTGCCACGGCCGTGCGGCGCTCGAACGGAAGTCCGTCGCCTGGTCAGGGGCTGACGGAACGCCAGATGTGATACGGGACGGTCCGGATGGCCTCTTCGATGTCGATGTCGCCCACCGCGAGCCAGCGCCGCGCGATGCTCGTCACCGGCCCCAGGATCAGCGACTCCAGGACGGGAATCGGCAGCGCGACCAGCTCGCCCGACTCCTGGTGGCCGTGGAGCCAGGCGGCGAGCGGGGCGATCCGTGCCTCCTGGGCGCCCCGGAGCTGGCGCGCGTTGGTGATGGCCTCACGGTCGGCGGTGACCGAGTGCATGAGCCGGGCCGCGTCCGGATGTTCCTGGATGAAGCGGAGATACGTCTCCGTCAGCGCCCGCACCCCGCCGCGCGCGTCCGTGACCTGTTGCAGCGCCCCGACCACCTCGCCGAGGAGGCGGCCCAGCCAGGACTGCGCGAGAGCGAGGACCACACCCTGGAGGCTGCCGAAGTGGTGGTAGATGCTGCCCGCGCTCACGCCGCTGGCCGAGGTGATCGCGTTGAGGGTGAGGCCGGCCTCGCCCTGGGCCGCGTACAGCTCCAGGGCGGTGTCGAGCACCTGGGCGGCCGTGGCCTCCCCGCGCTGCTGCTTCGGACTCATCTGTACGCCCCCGCTTCCGGAGTCTCTGGCTCCTCATGATGCCCTCCGGGGACAGCGTAGAAGAATATTCCGGAATTGTTTCCAGAAGTTGTTCCAATTGGTGCCCCCTTTGCCTCACACTGAACGCTTGCCGCGCCAAGTCGCGGCCGTACACGGGGATTTCAGGAGACGGGCGTGAACAACAACGACCACGCGGACAACGAGGACTACCTCGACGGAGGCATCAAACCGCTGACACCGACGGACCCGGTGCGCGTCGGTCCGTATCTGCTGCTGGGCCGCCTCGGCGCCGGCGGCATGGGCCGGGTCTACCTCGCCCGCTCGGACGGCGGCCGCACGGTCGCGGTCAAGGTGGTGCATGCGGAGCACGTCGCGGACCCGCAGTTCAGGGGCCGCTTCCGGCGCGAGGTCGAGGCTGCACGGCGCGTCGGCGAGCGCTGGACCGCGCCCGTCCTGGACGCGGCACCGGACGCCGAATTCCCCTGGGTGGCCACGGGTTACGTGCCCGGGCTCTCCCTGGAACAGGTGGTGCGGGGCCACGGCGCGCTGCCCGCCGCCTCGGTGACGGCGCTCGCCACGGGGCTGCTGCACGCGCTGAAGGACATCCACGCGGCGGGCATCGTCCACCGCGATCTCAAGCCGTCCAACGTGATGCTCACGATGGCGGGGCCCAAGGTCATCGACTTCGGGATCGCCCGCGCCGTCGGGACCGCCATCGAGTCCCTGCTCACCAGTACCAACATGGTGCTCGGCACACCCGGTTTCATGGCCCCGGAGCAGGTGCGCGGGGAGAGCGCGGTCCCCAAGAGCGACGTCTTCACCCTCGGCTGTGTGCTGACGTACGCGGCGACCGGCACCCTCCCCTTCGGGCACGGGGCGAGCAACCAGCACGCGATCATGTACCGGATCGCGGAGGCCGAGCCCGAGCTCAAGCGGGTCCGGGACGCGGATCTCAAGGCGCTGATCGCCCGGCTGCTGGTCAAGCCGATCGAGGACAGGCCCTCGGTGGACGAGCTGCTGGCCGAGCCGGAGCGCGCGGCGGAGCCCGCCGCCTCCTCGTGGCTGCCGGCCGCCGTCGTGAGTCATCTGGCCCGCCAGTCCGCGCAGTTGCTCGACGCGGAGGCGGCGCCGCTGCGGCAGGAGGGGGACCGCCCGACGGTCGACCTCCGGTCGGCGCCCGAGGTGGCGGCGGCGGTGGAGGGCCCGAAGACGGCGGAGAAGGAGAAGCCGAAGCGCCGCCGCCCCTGGCTGGTCACCGTGCCGCTGGTGGTCGTCCTCGGCGGCGGGGGCGGCACGCTGGTCATGCTCCAGCCGTTCAGCCACGACGGGGGCGACGCGCACGCCGCGCCCCCGGCCGCCACCTCCACCGGCCCGACCGCCCCGGAGCCCTCGCCGGCCGGCAGCGCGTCCCCGGCGGGCGGCAGGAGCCCGAAGGCGTCGCCCAGCAAGAAGAAAAAGAAGGCGGAGACCGGCAAGGACGGGAAGGACGGCAAGGACGGGCAGCCGGGCAAGGACGGCCGGAACACCGGAAGTTCGGGCGGCGGCTCGGGCTCCACGGGAAGCGGCTCGTCCTCGGGCGGTTCGTCCTCCACGGGCGGCGGCGGTTCGTCCACCACCACGACCAGCGGGGGCAGCTCGGGAGGCGGCAGCAAGGGAGGCTCCACAAGCACATCCGGCGGCGGGGGTTCCACCAGCACCTCGGGCGGCTCCTCCACCGGCGGCTCGGGCGGGGGCGGCTCCACGGTCCCGGCGTCGTTCGCCGGCACCTGGAAGGACGGTGGGATGTACCCGATGGGCCAGCCGAGCACCATCACCATCTCCAAGGCGGGCGTGGTGAAGCTGAGCGACTACCTGTTCAACCAATGCCCGTACGAGGCGAAGGTGACGTCCACCTCCAACGGGGGCAAGCGCCTCAACATCGGGACGGCCACGGTCACGGGTCCCAACGTTCCTTATTGCTACCCGACGATCGCCGCGTCCTACTTCGACATCAACGGCAGCGGCATCGATTACTACCTCAGTGGCACCAAGTATTACTACAAGCGCGCCTGAGCCCCGCACGATTCACTCCGGTCCGAAGGGCTCCGCAAGCGTGACAGCCGGTAGGCGGGGCATGCATTGCGTGAGCACCTTCGAGACAGGGGGCGAATGGTCGTGTGGGCGGGGGAAACGGTGGAGCGTCACGAAGAGACCCGGATGCATCGCAGGGTGGACCGGGCCGATCTGGCAGCCGTGGGAGAAGTCCGGGGCGCGGTCAGGGAGTTACTGCGCTACCGGTGGAAAGAGGAACCGGCGCAGGTCGCCGAACTGCTGCTCAGTGAGCTGGTGACCAACGCCCTGGTGCACACGGACGACGGCGCGGTCGTCGCCGTGAGCGTCGCACCCCGCCGGCTGCGCGTGGAGGTGCGGGACTTCGTCCCCGGAATGGACCCCGAGCCGCACGTACCGCCCGCCGACGACGGTACGCACGGCAGGGGGCTGATCCTGGTGGAGAGCCTGGCCGACTCCTGGGGGATCAGCCCTCGCTCGCTGGGCAAGGTGGTCTGGTTCGAACTGGACGGCGAACGGCCCTGACCGTCCTTCCGGACGGTCAGGGCCGTTCGCCCGCAACCGCTGTCCCGCGTCAGCCGAACTGCTGCTCCAGGTCCTTGAGTTTCTGCTCCAGCGAATCGAGCCGGGGCAGGGCCTGGGTGTCGTCGTCGGCGAGCGGATCGACCGGGGCCGATTCGCTCGCGCCCAGTTCAGGGACGCTCGCCGATTTCGAGTGGTTCACGGCTTGCAGGGATGGCCGGGGTCGCAGGGGCAGCTGACCCGGCTCGGATATGGCGGGCTCCGCGACGGACTGCGCGGAGCCCGTCGCCGGGGCCAGTGCGGCCACCTCGGCCGGGGGGCCACCCCGTCCGAGCCGGCCCCAGGCCCGGTTCTGCCGGTTCAGGGCCTTGATGTGCGCCCGGTCCAGCTTCTCCTGGTCTCTTCTGCGGAGACGGTTCTGCTCTTTCTCCCTGCGGTCCTCGCGTACCTCGTCGACCGCCTCGTCCAGCGTGCGTACGCCTTCGAGGAGCATCAGCGACCAGGCGCCGAAGGTCTCCCGGGGCGCGCGCAGCCAGCGCACGATCCGGATCTGCGGCAGCGGGCGGGGCACGAGGCCCTGCTCGCGCAGCGCGGCCCGGCGGGTCTGCTTCAGCGCGCGGTCGAACAGCACGGCGGCCGAGAGCGACATGCCCGCGAAGAAGTGCGGGGCACCCGCGTGGTTGATGCCGCGCGGCGCGTGCACCCAGTTGAACCAGGCGGCGGCACCGGCGAAGGTCCACACCAGGAGGCGCGAGCCGAGCGCCGCGTCCCCGTGGCTGGCCTCCCGTACGGCGAGGACCGAGCAGAACATCGCCGCCCCGTCCAGGCCGAAGGGCACCAGGTACTCCCAGCCGTCGGAAAGGCCGAGGTTCTGCTCGCCGAAGCCGACGAGCCCGTGGAAGGAGAGTGCGGCGGCGACCGCCGCGCAGCAGAACAGCAGCACGTACGAAGCGGTGGCGTACAGCGCTTCCTTGCGTCTGCGCCGCTCCTCGCTGCGTTCCCAGCTGTCGTCGGCCGAGGCTGTGTCCGAGGCGCGCCTTCCGCGCGCGACCACCGCCACCGCCGCCATGACCCCCACGAGCAGCACGGCGCCCGGAAGCAGCCAGTCAAGCGATATGTCGGTCAGTCTCATGCGCGGTCCCTTGCGTCACGTAGGGCGTTTCGGACGCCATCGTGGCGGAAACTCCCGCACGTCCAGGCCGTTTCGGGGCAAGAGAACGCCAATGGGGTGCAGGAGGCCGTCGATATGGACGTTCTGGTCGAACGCCCTTCAGCGGTGTGCGCATGACGTTCGAATACGTGCCACTCGTCCGGGCGGTGTGGAACGGCGTACGGATCAGGGGGCGGGCGTCAGCTTGCGGACGCGCTCCTCGTCGCACGTACGCGGGCACGTGACGCAGGTGTCCTCGGGGCGCAGCGTGTAGAACAGGCAGCAGCTCGCCCGGTCCCGGGTCGGCAGCGACTCCCCGTTCGGCCCGGTCAGCTCGCGGAAGCCCGCGGTGCCGACGTACGGCTTCGTGGTGCCCGGCAGCAGCGCCTCCAGCTCCGTCATGGCGCGCTGCTCCTCGCCCAGCAGATGGGCGACGTACCAGAGGCCCTCGACGATCTCGTCGGTCGCCATCCCCCACAGGGCCCGCTTGCCGCGCCGCATGCGCGGACGGAAGCCGTCGAGCACCGGGCCCAGGTGTTCGGTCACCGCGTCCAGCACCTCGGCCCGCAGCGCGGCCTCGTCGGCCACCACCCGGGCCCCCGGCAGCCCCGCCGCCGGGTCGTCGGGCAGGCAGGCGAACTCCCGCACCCGCAGCGTCAGATGGCCCAGCGCCCGCTGGAACGAGACGTCCTCGACCGGAACGCGGGGCACCCGGCGGTGCAGGAACCACGGAACGGTCACCAGCAGACAGGCCGGCCACGCGTACCGGTGCAGACCGAAGCTGGCGATCACATCGGGCCGGCCCTCCTGCCCGTAGTCCCGCCGGACCTGCTCGTCGTCGAAGGCGAGGAACGTGTCCAGCGCCTCGCCGCCGGCCGCCAGCTCGTGCGCGCCCACCCAGCCGGGGCCGCCGGGGGCGCTCTCGCCCTCGGCGAGGATCTCGGCGCGCACCCCGGGGAAGACCTCGGTCAGGCGCGCGTAGGCGTCGGCCACGGGCGAGGCCGTCACTGCGGGGAGCAGGGCGGGCATGGTCATACGGGGACCACCGATTCACGATCGTCAGCAGGTAAGCCTTACCTTACCCTGCCGGATCGATGTTTGAACTGGGGGCCCTTGCGCCTATCGTGCACTCAGGGCGCCCGACGCGCGAGCGCGCCCGTGACCGGCCGAGGAGGTCCCCGTGGAGCAGGGCGGAGCGCGCGAGGACGTGCGTCCCCCGTACGGCGCTGTCCCGGTCGTCCGGGTGCCCGAGCAGGCCCGCGGTGAGCACACCCACGGGGAGCACCCGCACGAGGCCCCCCGCGTCCAGGTGCGCCGGCACTCCGTGCGCGGCCAGATCCTGGAGGCCCTGCGCACCGCCCTGGTCGACGGCGAGCTGGTCCCCGGCCAGGTCTACTCGGCGCCCGCTCTCGGCGCCCGCTTCGGCGTCTCGGCCACCCCGGTGCGCGAGGCGATGCAGCGGCTGGCCACCGAGGGCGCCGTGGAGGTCGTGCCGAACCGGGGCTTCCGGGTCGCCGAGCGCGGACCGCGCGAGCTGGCGGAGCTGGCCGAGGTCCGCGCCCTGATCGAGGTCCCCGTCATGCTGCGGCTCGCCCGCACCGTCCCGCCCGCCCGCTGGTGCGCGCTGCGCCCGCTGGCCGACGCCACCGTGGCCGCGGCGGCCGTCGGCGACCGGGCGAGCTACGCCGACGCGGACCGGGCCTTCCACGGCGCGGTGCTCGGCCTCGCCGGGAACCACAGCCTGGTCGCCGTCGCCGACGACCTGCACCGCCGCTCCCAGTGGCCCCTGGTGGACAACCCGGTCACCCGGCGCGCCGACCTGCTGGCCGACGCCTCCGAGCACACCGCGCTGCTCGACGCCCTGATCGCCCAGGACGTGGCGGTCGTCCAGTCGCTGGTGCGCGAACACTTCGCGGGCGCCGACGGCTGACCCCCGTAAGCCCTGGTGCGTACGGGGACGGGCCGGCGCCCGCGCTCAGTTCGCCTCGACCGTCTCCGGCGGGGGCTGGTCCAGATGCGGGCCCAGCCAGGTCGGGACGCCGCCCAGCAGCCGGAAGAGGCGGGCCGCCTCGGCGCGCAGCCGGGTCGCCGCCTCCGGTTCGGGCTCGGCGTCGGCCAGCGCGATGAGGGCCGGGGCCGTACCGACCAGGTAGCCCAGCTCCTCCCTTATCCGCAGCGACTCCGCGAAACCGTGCCGGGCCTCCGCCAGCTCGCCCTCGCGCAGCGCGATCAGGGCCAGATGGCGCCAGGTCGACGAGAGCAGCAGCGCGTCGCCCTGCGCGGTGGCACCGGCGTGGGCCCTGCGGTACGCGGCCCGGGCGGCCTGCGGGGAGTTCGCGATGTTCTGCGCGATCAGGCCGCGCCGGAAGTCGAGCAGCGGCCGGCCCTGGGCGACGGGGGAGAGCAGCGCGGCGGCCCGGCCCAGCGCCACCCGGGCCTCGTCGGCCCGGTCCCGTACGCCGAGGAGGGTCGAGGCGTACGCGAGGTAGCCGCGCTCGCAGGCGGCCGCGCCGCGTTCCTCGTCGTCGTGGGCCATGGCCTCGGCGGTGCGCAGGGCGTCCTCGGCGTCCGTCCAGCCCTGCCCGGTGTACAGGCACCGCTCGGTCAGCAGGGCCGTCCGCTGGAGGGCCGCGGCCGGGTCGGTGGCGGCGTCGTGTTCCAGCAGGGCCGCGGCGTCCGTCCAGCAGGCGCGTGAGCGCAGCCGCCATACCGCGGTCTGGAGCGGAGGATCGTCATCTGCTGTCGTTCCGGAACCAGACATGGCGGTATGCGCCACATTGCCCTCCCCGAGCGCGCCGTCGAGCTGTTGAGTATGGGCCGCATCACAGCACGGAATGGCACGCCGGGCCAAGAGGTCGAGGCAATGTCAGGTGAAACTTTTCACAATCGGCGGCGCGGGGCCGGACATCCCCCGGGCCCTTGCCCGGCCCGGGATTTCAGCTCATCCGCAGGGCCAGGAAGAAATCGAGCTTGTCCTCCAGGCGCGCCAGATCACGCCCCGTCAACTGCTCGATTCGCCCGACCCGGTAGCGCAGCGTGTTGACGTGCAGATGCAGCCGGGCCGCGCAGCGGGTCCACGAACCGTCGCAGTCCAGGAACGCCTCCAGGGTCGGGATGAGCTCCGCGCGGTGGCGCCGGTCGTACTCGCGCAGCGGGTCCAGCAGCCGCGCGGTGAACGCCCGCCGCACGTCGTCCGGGACGAACGGCAGCAGCAGCACGTGCGAGGCCAGCTCGTGGTGACCGGCCGCGCAGACCCGGCCGGGCCGGGCCGCCGCCACCCGGCGCGCGTGCCGGGCCTCCTCAAGGGCGCCGCGCAGCCCCTCCGCCGAGTGCACCGAGGCGCTGACACCGAGTGTCAGGCGGCCGTCGTCCCCGAGCCCCGCCGAGAGCGGGGCGCGCACGGCGGCGAGCAGCGCGTCGGCGTGCAGGGCGGGGTCCTGGTCCTCCGTGCCGCCGTCGGGAGCCCCTTCGGCCGCCTCGCCGTCCGCCCGCTCCGGGGCGGCGGGCAGCGGCACCAGCGCGATCGCCTCGTCACCCGTGTGGGCGACGGCGATCCGGTCCGCCGAATCGGGCCCGGTCACCGCCGGGTCGACCAGGATCTCCTCCAGCAGCGCCTGGGCGACCGGGCCGCCCCGGACCGAGGAGGCGCCGTCCTCGTCCCACTCGACCCGGGCCACCACGACCTGCCAGTGCGGCGCGGTGCCGAGGCCGGGGAGCAGGACCGGCGTCGCCACGCGCAGCCTGGCCGCGATCTCGGCGGGCGCGGCGCCCGCCTGGACCAGCTCCAGGACCTCCTGGGCGAGCCGGCGGCGCACCGTGCGGGCCGCGTCGCGGCGGTCGCGCTCGACGGCGATCAGCTGGGTGACGCCCTGGAGGAGGTCGAGCCGCGCGGCCGGCCAGTCGCCCGCGTCGGCCTCCACGGCGAGCAGCCAGTCGGAGAGCACCGACTCCCGGACGTCGCGGGCGGGCGGCACCGCGCCGCCCCGGCCGTTGTTCCGGATCGGGAAGAGCGAATACGTCGTACCGCCGAGGGCGGCCCGGTGCGGGGCGCGGCGGCCCGAGCGGACGGCGGCCAGATGCAGCCCGGCCAGCTCGGCCCCGGCGGCGGCGGGCAGCGGGGCGCCCGCGCCCGCGATCTGCCGCCCGGTGGGGGAGAGCACCCAGGCGTGGAGGTCCAGGTCGGAGCCCAGGAGATCGAGGACCACCTCGGGGCCGCCGCCGGTCGGGCCCGAGGTCATCAGCCGGCGGTGGCGGTCCACCACGGCGGCCAGATCGCCCGCCCGCTCGCCGGACACCTGGCGCACCACGTACTCGGTGATCGTTGCGAACGCGACCGTCTCGTGGACCGCGAACAGGGGCAGCCGGTGGTGGCGGCACGCCTCGACGAGATCGTCCGGGATGTCGCCGAGCTCCGCCTCGCCCGCCGCGAGACCGGCCACCCCGGCGCCCGCCAGGATGCGCACGAACGGCTCCGAGTCCGCCGCGTCCCGGCGCCAGGCCAGACCGGTCAGGACCAGTTCGCCGCCGGTGAGGTAGCGGCTCGGGTCGCGCAGGTCGGTCGTCATCACCCCGCGGACCGACCGGTCCAGCTCGTCGTCGCCGCCGAGCAGCCGCAGGCCCAGCGCGTCGTTCTCCAGCAGTGCGCGCAGCCGCATCGGGTCGCCGCCGATCTCTCTCGTTGGTACGGGTGAAGTCTGGGTGTTGCGGTGAGGCTGCTGAGCCCCGCCATTCGTTCGAATCTACAAGACATGAGCGGAGACCGGCCAACCGCTTCATGGGTTCGGTGACTGCACCAGGTGGAGCAGGGCTTGTGTACTGGGCCACACACCGCGTGAACAAGACATGAACAAGTTCGAGGGCCGGCCGTCACCCAGCCCAGCGTGAAGACACGATTGAGAAGAAGAGAGCCACCATGGACTTCCTTCGCCCCGCAAGCTGGGAGGAGGCGCTCGCCGCCAAGGCCGAGCACCCGACGGCTGTGCCCATCGCCGGGGGCACCGATGTGATGGTCGAGATCAACTTCGACCACCGGCGCCCCGAATACCTCCTGGACCTCAACCGCATCGGTGAGCTCACCGAGTGGGAGGTGGGCCAGGAGAGCGTACGGCTCGGCGCCTCGGTCCCGTACAGCCAGATCATGGAGCACCTGCGGGCCGAGCTGCCCGGTCTCGCGCTCGCCTCGCACACCGTCGCATCGCCGCAGATCCGCAACCGGGGCGGTGTCGGCGGCAACCTCGGCACCGCGTCCCCGGCCGGTGACGCCCACCCCGCCCTCCTCGCGGCCGGCGCCGAGGTGGAGGCCGAGTCCGTACGCGGCACCCGGATGATCCCCATCGACGCCTTCTACACCGGCGTCAAGCGCAACGCCCTCGAACCGGACGAGCTGATCCGGGCCGTGCACATCAAGAAGGCCGACGGGCCCCAGCAGTACTCCAAGGTCGGCACCCGCAACGCGATGGTCATCGCCGTCTGCGCCTTCGGCCTCGCCCTGCACCCCGAGACCCGCACGGTCCGCACCGGCATCGGATCGGCCGCCCCGACACCCGTCCGGGCGAAGGCGGCCGAGGAATTCCTGAACGCCGCCCTTGAGGAGGGCGGGTTCTGGGACAGCCGCACGATCATCACGCCGTCCGTCGCCCAGCAGTTCGCCACGCTCGCCGCCGGCGCCTGCAACCCGATCGACGACGTGCGCGGCACCGCGAGCTACCGCCGCCACGCCGTCGGCATCATGGCCCGCCGCACCCTCGGCTGGGCCTGGGAGTCATACCGCGGCAACGGCCGCAGCACCGAAGGAGCCGCCTGATCATGCGCGTCAATTTCACGGTCAACGGCCGCCGCCACGAGGCCGACGACGTCTGGGAGGGCGAATCCCTCCTCTACGTCCTGCGCGAGCGCATGGGCCTGCCCGGCTCCAAGAACGCCTGCGAGCAGGGCGAGTGCGGCTCCTGCACGGTCCGCCTCGACGGCGTCCCCGTCTGCTCCTGCCTGGTCGCCGCCGGCCAGGTCGAGGGCCGCGACGTCGTCACCGTAGAAGGTCTGGCCGACTTCGCCGCCCACCGCGCCGAGGCCCACCCCGGCACCGGCTGCGCCTCCGGCGCCTGCGGCACCTCGCTGGACCGGGCCAAGCGCTGGCAGGCCGAGCCCGCCGCGGGCGACGAGACCCGCGACACCGGGGAGCTCTCCCCGATCCAGCAGGCGTTCATCGACGCCGGAGCCGTCCAGTGCGGCTTCTGCACCCCCGGCCTCCTGGTCGCGGCCGACGAGCTCCTGGAGCGCACCCCGCAGCCGTCCGACGCGGACATCCGCGAGGCGCTCTCCGGCAACCTCTGCCGCTGCACCGGCTACGAGAAGATCCTCGACGCGGTCCGCCTGGCGGCCGCCCGCGCGGAAGAGACGGTCTGAGCCATGGGCGTTACCGGTTCCCCCACCAACATCAACCAGGGCAGCCGCACCAAGGGCGGCATCGGCGAGTCCACGCTGCGCCCCGACGGCATCCTGAAGGTCACCGGCGAGTTCGCGTACTCCTCGGACATGTGGCACGAGGACATGCTCTGGGGCCACACCCTGCGCTCCACCGTCGCGCACGCCGAGATCGTCTCCATCGACGTCTCCGAGGCGCTGGCCACCTCCGGCGTCTACGCGGTCCTCACCTACGACGACCTGCCCGCCGCGATGAAGAACTACGGCCTGGAGATCCAGGACACCCCCGTCCTCGCCCACGGCCGGGTCCGCCACCACGGCGAGCCCGTCGCGCTCGTCGCCGCCGACCACCCGGAGACGGCCCGCCGCGCCGCCGCGAAGATCCGGATCGACTACCGCGAGCTGCCCGTCGTCACCGACGAGGCGTCCGCGACCGCACCCGGCGCCCCCCTCATCCACGAGGGCCGCGACGACCACCACATCGGCCATGTGCCGCACCCCAACATCGTCCACCGCCAGCCGATCGTCCGGGGCGACGCGGCGGCGGCCGAGGCCCGGGCCGATGTCATCGTCAAGGGCGACTACTACTTCGGCATGCAGGACCAGGCGTTCCTGGGCCCCGAGTCCGGCCTCGCCGTACCCGCCGAGGACGGCGGTGTCGACCTGTACGTGGCGACCCAGTGGCTCCACTCCGACCTGCGCCAGATCGCGCCCGTCCTCGGCCTGCCCGAGGACAAGGTCCGCATGACGCTCTCCGGCGTCGGCGGCGCCTTCGGCGGACGCGAGGACCTGTCGATGCAGATCCACGCCTGCCTGCTCGCCCTGCGCACCGGCAAGCCCGTGAAGATCGTCTACAACCGCTTCGAGTCCTTCTTCGGGCACGTCCACCGCCACCCGGCCCGCCTCCACTACGAGCACGGCGCCACCCGCGACGGCAAGCTCACCCACATGAAGTGCCGCATCGTCCTGGACGGCGGCGCCTACGCCTCCGCGTCCCCGGCCGTCGTCGGCAACGCCTCCTCGCTGGCCGTCGGCCCGTACGTCATCGAGGACGTCGACATCGAGGCCATCGCGCTCTACACCAACAACCCCCCGTGCGGCGCCATGCGCGGCTTCGGCGCCGTCCAGGCGTGCTTCGCCTACGAGGCGCAGATGGACAAGCTGGCCGCCCAGCTGGACATGGACCCGGTCGAGTTCCGCCAGCTCAACGCCATGGAGCAGGGCACCCTGCTGCCGACCGGACAGGCGGTCGACTCGCCCGCCCCGGTCGCCGAACTGCTGCGCCGCGTCAAGGCCATGCCGCTGCCGCCCGAGCGCCAGTGGGAGAGCGCCGGCGAGCAGGCCGACGTCCGCGCCCTGCCCGGCGGCCTGTCCAACACCACCCACGGCGAGGGCGTCGTACGCGGCATCGGCTACGCGGTCGGCCTGAAGAACGTCGGCTTCTCCGAGGGCTTCGACGACTACTCCACCGCCCGGGTCCGCATGGAGGTCATCGGCGGCGAACCCGTCGCGACCGTCCACACCGCCATGGCCGAGGTCGGGCAGGGCGGCGTCACGGTCCACGCCCAGATCGCCCGTACCGAACTCGGCGTCTCCCAGGTCACCATCCACCCCGCCGACACCCAGGTGGGCTCCGCCGGATCGACCTCCGCGTCCCGTCAGACGTACGTCACCGGCGGCGCGGTCAAGAACTCCTGCGAGGCCGTCCGCGAACAGCTCCTGGAGCTCGGCCGCCGCAAGCTCGGCACCTACCACCCCGCCTGGGCCACCGCCGAACTCCTCCTGGAGGGCGGCAAGGTCGTCACCGACGGCGGCGAGGTGCTGGCGGACATCGCGGACGTCCTGGAGGACGAGGCGATCGACGTCGAGCTGGAGTGGCGCCACCGGCCCACCGAGGCGTTCGACCTGCGCACCGGACAGGGCAACGGCCACGTCCAGTACTCCTTCGCCGCGCACCGCGCGGTGGTCGAGGTCGACACCGAGCTCGGCCTGGTCAAGGTCATCGAACTGGCCTGCGCCCAGGACGTCGGCAAGGCGCTCAACCCGCTGTCGGTCGTCGGCCAGATCCAGGGCGGCACCATCCAGGGGATGGGCATCGCCGTCATGGAGGAGATCATCGTCGACCCGGTGACCGCGAAGGTACGCAACCCCTCCTTCACGGACTACCTCCTCCCCACCATCCTCGACACGCCGACCATCCCGGTCGACGTGCTCGAACTCGCCGACGACCACGCCCCGTACGGGCTGCGCGGCATCGGCGAGGCCCCGACCCTGTCGTCCACCCCGGCCGTCCTCGCGGCGATCCGGAACGCGACGGGTCTGGAGCTCGACCGGACGCCGGTGCGGCCCGAACACCTCACCGGCGTCTGACCGGGGCTCCGCCCCCACCGCTCTCCGGGCGGTGCGCGCCACCGGCGAACGTCACACTTCCCGGCCCGCACCGCCCGGAGGCCCAGGGTCCCGCCCCGCTCGCGGCCCCCGAACCCCCCCGCACCGGAACAGCACCACCCGTTCCGTTCCCTCCTGCATGAACAGTTCGTCTCGGGCCGTCCCCCGGGTCGTGCCGCCAGCGCAGTCATCCCAAATCCCGCATCTTGATTCTTCATCGCGGGTGCCCCTGTGAACCTTGGGAGTCAGGCATCATGACCCAGCAGTCAGTGCAGCCGAAGACCGGTGCGGAGGACGCGGGCCCCGGCTCGCGCGTTCCCGCCGGCAGATCGTGGCTCGACCGGTACTTCCACATATCCGACCGCGGTTCGACCGTGGCCCGGGAAGTGCGCGGCGGTGTCACGACCTTCATGGCCATGGCGTACATCCTTCTGCTCAACCCGCTGATCCTCGGCGGCAAGGACGTCGACGGCAATCTGCTCAGCCAGCCCGCCCTGATCACCGCCACCGCGCTCGCGGCGGCCGTGACCACCCTGCTCATGGGCTTCGTCGGCAAGGTCCCGCTCGCGCTCGCCGCGGGCCTCAGCGTCTCCGGTGTCCTGTCCTCGCAGGTCGCCCCCGAAATGACCTGGCCGCAGGCCATGGGCATGTGCGTGATGTACGGCGTGGTGATCTGCCTCCTGGTGGTCACCGGTCTGCGCGAGCTGATCATGAACGCGATCCCGCTCCCGCTGAAGCACGGCATCACCATGGGCATCGGCCTGTTCATCGCCCTGATCGGGCTCTACAAGGCCGGTTTCGTCGGCAAGGGCACCGCCACCCCGGTGACCCTCGGTCCGGCCGGTGAACTCGCCGGCTGGCCCGTCCTCGTCTTCGCGGTCACCCTGCTGCTGATCTTCATGCTCCAGGCCCGCAACATCCCCGGCGCGATCCTCATCGGCATCGTCGTCGGCACCGTGGTCGCCTTCGTGATCAACAAGGTCGCGGACGTCGACCCGAAGATCTGGAGCAGCGGCCCGCCGGAGCTCAAGGGCTCCGCGGTCTCCTCACCGGACTTCTCGCTCTTCGGCGACGTCGACTTCGGCGGCTGGGGCGACGTCGGCGCGATGACCGTCGGCTTCATCGTCTTCACCCTCGTGCTCGCCGGCTTCTTCGACGCGATGGCCACCATCATCGGCGTCGGTACGGAGGCCGGGCTCGCCGACGACAAGGGCCGCATGCCGGGCCTGTCGAAGGCGCTGTTCATCGACGGCGCCGGCGGGGCCATCGGAGGTGTCGCCGGCGGTTCCGGGCAGACGGTCTTCGTGGAGTCCGCGACCGGCGTCGGCGAGGGGGCCAGGACCGGCCTCGCCTCCGTCGTCACCGGCCTGTTCTTCGCCGCCTGCCTCTTCTTCACCCCGCTCACCGCGATCGTGCCCGCCGAGGTGGCCTCCGCCGCTCTCGTCGTCATCGGGGCGATGATGATGCAGAACGCCCGGCACGTGGACTGGAGCGACCGCTCCGTGGCCATCCCGGTGTTCCTGACGGTGGTCCTGATGCCGTTCACGTACACCATCACCACCGGTGTGGCGGCGGGCGTCATCTCGTACGTCGCCATCAAGGCCGCCCAGGGCCGGGCCCGCGAGGTCGGCGCGTTCATGTGGGGCCTGACGGTGATCTTCGTCGTCTACTTCGCCCTGCACCCGATCGAGAGCTGGCTCGGCGTCAGCTGACCCGCCCCTTCACCCATCCGCCAAGGAGACCGAGATGCTGGACATCGCCGAGGAGCTCGACCGCTGGGCCGGGCAGGGACGCGATTTCGCCGTGGCCACCGTCGTCGCCGTCGGCGGCAGCGCGCCCCGCCAGCCGGGGGCCGCGCTGGCCGTCGACCGCGACGGCACGGCGATCGGCTCGGTCTCCGGCGGGTGCGTGGAGGGCGCCGTGTACGAGCTGTGCCAGGAGGCGCTGGAGGACGGGCTGACCCGCCTCGAACGCTTCGGCTACAGCGACGAGGACGCCTTCGCGGTCGGCCTGACCTGCGGCGGCGTCATCGACATCCTGGTGACCCCGGTCCGGGTGGACGACCCCGCCCGCCCGGTGTACGCCGCCGCGCTCGCCGCCGCCGTACGGGGGGAGGCGGCGGCGGTCGCCCGGATCACCGACGGGCCCGCCGAACTCCTCGGCCGGCCGCTCCTGGTGCACCCCGACGGCCGTTACGAGGGCGGGCTCGGCGGACACCCCGAGCTGGACCGCACCGCGGTCGCCGAGACCCGCGCCCTGCTGGACCAGGGCCGCACCGGCACCCTCACCATCGGCGCCGACGGCTCGCGCTGCGGGCAGCCCCTCACGCTGCTCGTGGAGTCCAGCGTGCCGCCGCCCCGGATGATCGTGTTCGGGGCCATCGACTTCGCCTCGGCCCTCGTCCGGGCCGGCAAGTTCCTCGGCTACCACGTCACGGTGTGCGACGCGCGGCCCGTCTTCGCGACGAAGGCCCGCTTCCCGGACGCCGACGAGCTGGTCGTGGACTGGCCGCACCGCTATCTGGCCGGAACCGCGGTGGACGCCCGCACGGTCCTGTGCGTCCTCACGCACGACGCCAAGTTCGACGTGCCCCTGCTGGAGGCGGCGCTCAAGCTGCCCGTCGCGTACGTCGGCGCGATGGGCTCCCGCCGCACCCACCTCCAGCGCAACGAACGGCTGCGCGAGGCCGGGGTGACCGAGCTGGAGCTGGCCCGCCTGCACTCGCCGATCGGGCTGGACCTCGGAGCCCGTACGCCCGAGGAGACGGCCCTGTCGATCGCCGCCGAGATCGTCGCCGCCCGGCGCGGCGGCAGCGGCGCCCCGCTGACCGGCGCGCACACTCCGATCCACCACCCCGGCGGGCTGCCCCCGGCCGGCCGCATCGGCTCGGTGGCCTGAAGTAGCCCTCAGGGGCGGGGCATCCAGGACCGGCGGTTAGCCACCGCGGCACATGCGCGCCAGGCGGGCCCCCGCGATCGCCGCCGGTAACGCTTATGGCGCGGGCGCCATTGGTTCGCTTCGCTCAGCGGACAAGGCCCTCACCACCGTCTGACGGGCGGGGTGTTTGCGCCAGATGTCGAGATCGATGCTGCCGCTTCGCGGTTCGCCCCCCCCGTTACCGTCTTCGTGGCTCCGCAATGGGGCTACCGGCCTTCGGGTCCGGCATGACTTCCCCCCTGTTGCGGTTGATGATCCGGGGGGTGGTGTCACCGGGCCCGAAGGCATCGACGGACCGCTGATGAGAGGCTTGAGCACCGGCTTACCCGAGCCGGAAGAGCTCTCCGTAACGTGGGTGTGGCAGCTCGGTGCCGAGGCAAGGCCGGACGAAAGCGTGATGGAGGGGCCTGCACGTGATCGACATCGGCGACATCGACGTCTTCCTCGGCCTGGACGTCGGCAAGAGCGAACACCACGCCACCGCTGTCACCCCGGCCGGCAAGAAGGCGTTCGACAAGCGCCTGCCGAACACCGAGCCCAAGCTCCGCGAGCTCTTCACGAAGCTCCAGGCCAAGCACGGGACGGTGCTGGTCGTGGTCGACCAGCCGGCCTCGATCGGCGCGCTGCCGCTGGCGGTCGCCCGGGACATGGGCTGCCCGGTCGCCTACCTGCCCGGACTGACGATGCGGCGGATTGCCGACCTCTGCCCGGGCGAGGCGAAGACGGACGCGAGGGACGCGTTCATCATCGCGGATGCGGCCCGCGCAATGCCCCACACGCTGCGGGCGATCGACGGCGAGGACGAGACGATCGCCGAGCTGGAGATGATCGTGGGGTTCGACGACGATCTGGCTGGCGAGGCGACCAGGGTCGCGAACCGCCTGCACGGCCTGCTGACTCAGATCCATCCGTCTCTGGAACGGGTGCTGGGGCCACGGTTGCAGCACCCTGCCGTCCTCACGCTGCTGGAGCGGTTCGGGTCACCGGCACAGATACGCAAGGCGGGCCGAAGGCGGCTGGTCACGCTGCTGCGGCGGAAGGCGCCGCGGATGGCCGAGCGTCTGGTCGAGGACATCTTCACCGCGATGGACGAACAGACCGTGGTGGTGCCCGGCACCGACGCGGCCGCTCTGATCGTCCCGAGCCTCGCCAGATCCCTGGCCGCCGTCCTTGACCAGCGCAAACTCCTGGCCGGGCGGATCGAGAAACTCCTGGAGGCCCACCCTCTTTCGAAGGTCCTGACGTCGATGCCGGGCATCGGCGTCAGGACCGGCGCACGAATCCTGATCGAGGTCGGCGACGGCAGCACCTTCCCCACCGCCGGCCACCTCGCCGCCTTCGCCGGCCTCGCCCCCGCGACCCGCAGTTCAGGGTCGTCGATCCGCGGCGAACAGCCCTCCCGGAGAGGAAACAAGCAGCTCAAACGGGCCTTCTTCCTCTCCGCGTTCGCCGCCCTGGGAGACCCGGCATCGCGGGCCTACTACGACAAAAAGATCGCCCAAGGGAAGCACCACACGCAGGCTCTGCTCTGCCTCGCCCGACGCCGGGCCGATGTCCTCTTCGCGATGCTCCGCGACGGCACCTTCTACGAACCGCAGCCTGTTCGGGCCGTCGCTCCGCAGACCTAGACCATGGTCAGGAGGTGGTCCGTGGGGCCGTAGTCGATCTTCCAGTCGGCATAGACCCCTGAGGCACCGTCCTTCTGGCACCGCAGCCCAACGGTCACCCAGCGGACCGATCCGTCGTCGGCGAGGGAGAACGCGACCGCGGTTTCAAACTCCTCGCTCCCGCACGGGCAGCAGGCCTCGCCGGGATCCGCGTCCTCCCAGAACTCCTCGCTATCCGCGATGAACGCGCGGCCGCCGCAACCAACGCACACCCGCTCCGCTCCGCCCTCGACATCGTCAACGAGCACGAAGAACATGCGCCCGCCACACCCGCCGACGGAAGGAACGATCTTCACCCGACGGCTGTCGCCTGCGTTCCGCAAAAACACCGCGAGGTCCGCAGAGACACCCTCGCCAACCTGATCATCAGCATGCACAGCCACATCGTTCCAGACGCCTGAACCAGCACCCATCCACCTTGACCAAAGAGATAGGGGCACCCCCCGCACCGAAGGCAAACAACTGTACTAATTTGTTCCATTAATTGCATGGCATTTTGCAAATATACTGATGCGGTGATGCTAGGAAGCTTCCATCAGTGCTCTGGTGGGGGGAGCGTGTGAAGAAGTTCGTCCCGCGGCCAGGCTTTGCCGTCTGCGCACACAGGTTGGCGCTGGATCCGGGAGCTGCGGTGGTGGCCCGGTTGCATTCGCATGCGGGTGGGGCGCGGGCCGCGTACAACTGGGCGGTCGCTCATGTCACCGCTGCGTGGGGGCAGCGCGCTGCCGAAGCCTCGTACGGGATTGCCGAGGATGAGCTGACTGCGTGGCGGTCGTGGTCGCTGCCGTCGTTGCGAAAGGCGTTCAACGAGGCCAAGTGCACCGATCCGCGTTTCGCAGGGTGGTGGGAGGAGAACTCGAAGGAGTCCTATAACACCGGCCTCGCCAACGCATCAGCCGCCTTCGACAACTACGCGAAGTCCAAGAACGGCAGCCGCAAGGGGGCCCGGTTAGGCGTCCCCCGCTTCAAGTCGAAACGGAAAGCACGTCTGGCGTGCCGGTTCACGACCGGCACGATCCGTATCGAGGCGGACGGCAGACACGTCACCCTGCCCAGAATTGGCACGGTCCGCCTTCATGAGCCCCGCCCCGACCTGCGGGCCCGTATCGACTCAGGCACGATGCGGATTCTGTCCGCGACCGTGCGTCTGGACCGGGGGCGCTGGTTCGTCTCGTTCCAGGTCGAACAGCAAAGCGAGCTGGTGCGGGTCGCGCGCCCGGATGCCGCGGTCGGAATCGACCTGGGCATCAAAACCCTCGCCGTCCTCGCCAACAGCGACGGAACCGTGACCGAGGTACCCAACCCCCGCCACCTCGACCAAGCACAGGAACAGTTGCGCCGTGCCAGTCGTGTCGTATCGCGCCGCCGAGGCCCCGACCGGCGCACCGGACAGAAGCCCTCGCGGCGGTGGGAGAAGGCGAACCGGGCCCGCAACAAGATCCATCACCGGGTGACGAACCTGCGCGAGGACACCCTCCACAAGCTCACGACGCGGCTCACCGCCGAGTACGGCACCCTTGTGATCGAGGATCTGAATGTGGCGGGGATGGGCCGTAACCGGCGGTCGTCGCGCCGGATCGCGGACGCCGCGTTCGGTGAGATCCGCCGCCAGCTCACGTACAAGACCCGCCGGCACGGCACACGCCTGGTCGTGGCCGACCGGTGGTTTCCCTCCTCGAAGACTTGCTCACGCTGCGGTGCGGTGAAAGCCAAACTGCCCCTGCACGTGCGCGTCTTCGAGTGCGATGCCTGCGGGCTCGTCCTGGACCGGGACGAAAACGCCGGACACAACCTGCTCGCCCTCGCAACCCACAACACCACATGCGCCACCAGCAGTACAGGTACCGGAGTGGCCGGAGACCTGGACCCCACCACAAGAGTGGGGTCGAAGCCCCGTGGAGCTAACCGCAAGACCCGCGCCACCCTTACCGGCCATCAGGCTGGGAAGGGGCGGGCAGGTGGCATAATCCCCAGCCCCAGAGCTGGGACAGAAATGGGAGACCGTCAACAGGACGCCAGAACGCAACTCGCGCTCTGGTGACACCGTCACGGACCATTCCGGCAGAAACGCCGGAATGGCTGAGATCAGCTCATGATTGAGGCCACGGCATGTACCAGTCGATGTCCCGAGCGTTGCGGCTACCTCCGTCATCCCCTTGCAGTTGTGCGAGGGATGCCTCATTTCTCGCGGTGAGAAGCCTGCTGGCTCTACCCGGCTACGTCGTCCTTGCATTCAGGCTTGGGGACGATCTTGTGGCCTCCTCCGAGTGGCGAGTCCCCTAGCCCGTTGCCGGACCAGTACACGCCAACGGATGCTTTGGGGGCCCCATCTGCCGCAGTGACGAAGACCTCGGATACATAACGTTGGCCGGAAGCAGTCTTGCCTTCGACTTCGAGGACTCGACCGCCGTCCGAGGCGCGTGTATTTCTGACAGCTGCCGAACGGACAACATGAGGCTTACCTCCTGGCTTGAGACAGTCAGCTGCCGCCTCCCTCCAGATCTCTATGCATGATTCGACTTGGTACGAGAGTTTCTTGCAGAACGAGGGGCCGCTCGCACCCGGGGCTGCGGCAGCCAACTCCTGAAGGACTTCGACTGCCTGCCTCTCGCTGACAGGTAGGGCGACTTTGTTCTGTTCTGGGGCAGAAGGGCTCCCGCATCCCGCCGTGATTCCTGCGGCAAGTACAGCGGTGGTAAATATTCGTCTTCTTCGCATAGCTTTCCTCCCCCTATGGGTGTTCCGTCTGCAATGAGCCTTTTCCAACCTCACGCTGACGCGTGGTGAAGGACGAGGATGGCCTTCACGAAGTTGGTGATGCGGTTCGTGCTGCACCGGAGCTTCCGC
>NZ_JBIWCN010000013.1:0-212116 GCF_044761525.1 Streptomyces sp. NPDC097595
TTCTGGGGCTTTCCTCCGGGCGCTTCCCTTCGTTCTTGCGTTTCCGACTCTATCAGACTCTTTCGTGTCCGATTCCCGGTCGAAGCGGGTCAAGCCATTTTCGCTTTCCAGTTCTTCGCTTTCGCGTTTCCCTTTCCGGCGAGTCCGACACTATCAAACCTTTCCGGTCCCCCTGACCGGCCCCCCGCAGACATGCGGGTGCCCGATTTCGGGTTAGGGTTTGGGCTCAATAGCCGCTGCCGACCCCCGACTCAAAGTCGCGTTGGGGCCAGGCAGGAGTACGACAGTACAGGCTGCCGGGAGTCGAGGCAAATCGTTTCCGGTGCGCCCCTAGGTCCTCGAACCGTCAGGACTCGGGCGGAACCGGGACTTCTTATGACTTACTCTGCTGAGCAGTACGCCGTCCTCCTATCAAGCCGTGGCGGCACCTTCGAAGCTCCACTGGGAGGCCCCCCATGACCAACGTGACGTCCCCTCTTGCCGGACGTGCCATTGGGCTCGCTGCCGTACCCGACCCCGTCTTCTCCGGCGCGATGGTCGGTCCGGGCACCGCGATCGACCCCGTCCGCGAGCCCTCCGAGGCGGTCGCGCCCGTCGACGGCATCGTCGTCTCCCTCCACCCGCACGCCTTCGTGGTGGTCGACAGCGAGGGGCACGGTGTGCTCACGCACCTGGGCATCGACACGGTCCAGCTCAACGGCGAGGGCTTCGAGCTGCTCGTGAGCAAGGGCGACACCGTCACCCGCGGCCAGGGCGTCGTCCGTTGGGACCCCGCCGCCGTCGAGAAGGCCGGCAAGTCGCCGATCTGCCCGATCGTGGCCCTGGAGGCGACCGCCGACTCCCTCTCCGACCTGGCCGAGTCCGGCGACGTAACGGTCGGCGACTCCCTGTTCGGCTGGCAGTAACGCGATCGGCGCAGTGACAGCCGACTGGATATCCACCACCGCGGAGGCAACGGCCACCGCACGACCGGAGACGGGTGAAATGGAGACAACGCTGCGAGGCGTAGGCGTGAGCCACGGTGTGGCGATCGGCGAGGTACGGCACATGGGCACCGCGGTGCTCGAACCGCCGGCCAAGCAGATCCCGGCCGAGGAGGCCGAGCGCGAGCAGGGGCGGGCCCGGCAGGCCGTGGAGGCCGTGGCCGCCGACCTCATCGCGCGCGGCAACCTGGCCGGTGGCGAGGCCCAGCACGTGCTGGAGGCCCAGGCCATGATGGCCCAGGACCCCGAGCTCATGGCCGATGTCGAACGTCGCATCGCCGTCGGGAGCACCGCCGAGCGCGGTGTGTACGACGCGTTCGCCTCGTACCGGGCGCTCCTCGCCGGTGCCGGCGAGTACCTGGCGGGCCGGGTCGCCGACCTCGACGACGTCCGCAACCGCATCGTGGCGCGGCTGCTCGGTGTGCCGATGCCCGGCGTGCCGGACAGCGACGAGCCCTACGTGCTGATCGCCCGGGACCTCGCGCCCGCCGACACGGCGCTGCTGGACCCCGCGTTGGTCCTCGGCTTCGTCACCGAGGAGGGCGGGCCGACCAGCCACAGCGCCATCCTGGCCCGGGCGCTCGGTGTCCCCGCCGTGGTGGCCCTGCCCGGCGCCGGTGAGCTGGCCGAGGGCACGCTCATCGCCGTGGACGGCAGCACCGGCGAGATCTTCGTGGACCCGAGCGACGCCAAGCGGGCGGAGCTGGAGAGCGCCGCCGCCGCACGCAAGGCCGCGCTGACCGCCGCGACGGGCCCCGGTGCCACGTCGGACGGTCACAAGGTGCCGCTCCTCGCCAACGTCGGCGGTCCCGCTGACGTACCGGCGGCCGTGGAGGCGGGTGCGGAGGGCGTCGGCCTGTTCCGTACCGAGTTCCTCTTCCTGGACGACAGCAAGCAGGCGCCGTCCGAGGAGAAGCAGATCGCCGCGTACCGCGCGGTGCTCGAAGCCTTCCCCGAGGGGCGCGTCGTGGTGCGTGTGCTGGACGCGGGCGCGGACAAGCCGCTCGACTTCCTGACCCCGGCGGACGAGCCGAACCCGGCGCTGGGCGTGCGTGGGCTGCGGAGCCTGCTGGACCACCCGGACGTGCTGCGTACCCAGCTGACCGCGCTGTCGAAGGCCGCCGAGGGGCTGCCCGTCTACCTTGAGGTCATGGCGCCCATGGTGGCCGACCGCGCGGATGCCAAGGCTTTCGCCGATGCCTGCCGCGAGGCCGGGCTGAACGCGAAGTTCGGCGCGATGGTCGAGATCCCGTCCGCCGCGCTGCGGGCGCGTTCGGTGCTCCAGGAGGTGGAGTTCCTGTCGCTGGGCACCAACGACCTGGCGCAGTACACCTTCGCCGCCGACCGGCAGGTGGGTGCCGTCTCCCGGCTCCAGGACCCGTGGCAGCCGGCGCTGCTGGATCTGGTCGCGCTGTCCGCCGAGGCCGCGAAGGCCGAGGGCAAGAGCTGTGGTGTGTGTGGTGAGGCGGCCTCCGATCCGCTGCTCGCCTGTGTGCTGACGGGTCTGGGTGTGACGTCCCTGTCGATGGGTGCGGCCTCCATTCCCTACGTCCGCGCCACGCTGGCCAAGTACACGCTGGCGCAGTGTGAGCGGGCCGCTTCGGCCGCGCGTGCGGCCGACTCCGCCGAGGAGGCGCGCCGGGCGGCGCAGGCGGTGCTCTCGGGCGAGTAGTCCTGGACCGGACGACGCGAGGTGAAGGGGCTTTCCGCCGGGACCGGCGGGAAGCCCCTTCGTCATGTCAGCGGTGCTCCTCCGGTTCGTCGGCGCCGATGTCGAAGCCCGCGCAGTACTCCACACCGGACTCGGGGGCGACGGGTTCGCCCGTGTCCGCGTCGGTGCAGTAGGCGCTGAAGACCTCGCCGGCGGTGAGCGGGTCGAGGGTGCCCCGGCTCAGCCGCCAGCCGTGCACGCGGTCCGGGGCGCCGGGGGTGCTCGTACGCAGGACGACTCCGCCGTGGCTCTCCAGGGCGATGGCGACGGCGAGGACGCTCACGAACTCGGCGCCCTCCGAGGTGTCGAGCAGGACGGACCCCGCGGTGAGGTGGTCGGTGTGCAGGGCGGCGAGCAGCTGGTCGTGCTCCGTGGGGGTGCTGCACACCAGGTGGTGGGTGCCGGGTCCGGCCGCTTCCAGGGTGCGTTCCAGGAGGTGGGATGCGCGGTCGAAGGCGGCGCTGCCGATGTCCCGGCCGCAGTCCGCGCAGTCGCCGAGGCCGGCCAGGAGCATCGTGGCGTACTCCCAGGTGGCGCGGCGGACCGCGCGGCCGACGAGGACCTGGATCAGGGCGTCCAGGGGCTGTCCTTCGTAGGTGACGGTGGCTCCGCAGGCGGCGATCTCCGCGGTGAAGCGGCTGCGGCCGGCCGGGGTGTCGGGGGCGATGCCGGCCTCCGCGCAGTACTGCACGTACTCCTGCGGGTCGAAGAGGGCGACCGTCGTGTGCACGCCCTGTGCGGTGAGGGCCCTGAGCAGGGCCTCCACCTGTTCCAGGTAGACGCCGTGGTCGTCGAAGGTGAAGGTGCGGAAGCGGCGCATCGCCGCGAAGTCCTCCTCATCGGTCAGCAGGCCGATCGTGGTGGGTGCTTCGCGGCGCAGCGTGCGTCGCATGGTGGTGGTCACGGTCCGTCCGTGGACGGTGGTCCGCTTGTTCCTTGTCTGCGCCATGATGTCCCCCAGTGCGCTGTCGATCATTGCTCACTCAGCGTAACCATGGGCACTGACAACGGGGTGGTCAGCGGCGTTCGCGGGCCAGCTTCTCGTAGAAGTGGAGGAGCTCCAGGTTGTCGATCGAACCGGGGTTGACGGCCTTTTCCAGGGCTGTTCCCTGGAGCAGGCGCTTGACCGGAACCTCGATGCGCTTGCCAGTAAGGGTGTGCGGGATGCCGGGGACCTCGATGACCTCGTCGGGGACGTGGCGGGGCGAGAGGTTCTCGCGGATGGTGCGCTTGATGCTGTCGCGGAGGGCGTCGTCCAGGGTGGCGCCTTCGGCGAGGTGGACGAAGAGCGGCATCCAGTAGCCGCCGTTCGGTTCCTCCAGGCCGATGACGAGCGATTCGCGGATCTCGGGGAGGCGTTCGACGGCTTCGTAGATGTCGGCGGAGCCCATGCGGACGCCCTGCCGGTTGAGGGTGGAGTCGGAGCGGCCGTGGATGACGACGGAGCCGCGGTCGGTGATCGTGATCCAGTCGCCGTGGCGCCAGACGCCGGGGTACACGTCGAAGTAGCTGTCGTGGTAGCGGCTGCCGTCGGGGTCGTTCCAGAAGCGGACCGGCATGGAGGGCATCGGCGCGGTCACGACGAGCTCGCCGACCTCGCCGGTCAGGGGTTCGCCCGCGGGGTCCCAGGAGTGGAGGTCCACGCCGAGGCTGGCGGCCTGGAGCTCGCCGATGTGGACGGGGAGGGTGGGCACCGCGCCGGCGAAGCAGGTGCAGACGTCGGTGCCGCCGCTGACGGAGGCGATCCAGAGGTCGTCGGCGACCTCGTCGTGGAGCCAGCGGAAGCCGTCGGGCGGGAGCGGGGAGCCGGTGGTGGCGACGCACTGGACGCGGGAGAGGTCGAAGTCGCGTCCCGGGTGGACGCCGGCTTTGCGGCAGGCCATGACATAGGCGGCCGAGGTGCCGTAGAGGGTGGCGCCGGTCTGTTCGGCGACGCGCCACTGGGCGCTGACGTCCGGGTAGCCCGGGCTTCCGTCGTAGAGCACGACGGTGGCGCCGGTGAGGAGGCCGGAGACGAGGAAGTTCCACATCATCCAGCCGGTGGAGGTGTACCAGAAGAAGCGGTCCTCGGGGCCGAGGTCGCAGTGGAGGCCGAGCTGCTTCAAGTGCTCGACCACGATGCCGCCCTGGGACTGGACGATGGCCTTGGGCAGGCCGGTGGTGCCCGAGGAGTAGAGGACCCAGAGCGGGTGGTCGAAGGGGACCTGCTCGAAGACCGGTTCGGTGTCGGCGGAGGTGAGGTCCGCCCAGTCGAGGGCGCCCTCGGGGGCTTCGGTGCCGAGCAGCGGGATGTGCACGACGGCGCGCAGGGTGGGCAGTTCGCGGCGGAGCTCGGCGACGGTGTCGGCGCGGTGGTGCTCCTTGCCGCCGTAGCGGTAGCCGTCGACGGTGAACAGGACGACGGGTTCGACCTGCTGGAAGCGGTCGAGGACGCTGCGGGCTCCGAAGTCGGGGGCGCAGGAGGTCCAGATCCCGCCGACGGCCGCGGTGGCGAGGAAGGCGACGACGGCCTGCGGGATGTTGGGGAGGTAGCCGCTGACGCGGTCGCCGGGGGTGACGCCGAGTGCGCGGAGTTCGGCGGCGAGCGAGCCGACCTGGCGGCGGAGCTCGGACCAGGAGGTCGGGGCCTGGGTGTGGCTCTCGTCCACGTGGAGCAGGGCTGGCGCGTCGGCGCGCAGGGGGTCCTCGGAGGCGCGCAGCGCGTGCTCGGCGTAGTTGAGGGTGGCGCCGGTGAACCAGGTGGCGCCGGGCATCGAGCGGTCGCCGATGACCTCTTCGTACGGGGTGGAGAAGCGGACGTCGAACCACTCGGCGACGGCCTTCCAGAAGGTGGCGAGCTCGTCGACGGACCAGCGGTGCAGACTGGCGTAGCCGCCCTCGGCGGGGGCGCCGTGGTGTTCGGCGGCCCAGCTCTGGAACCGGGTGACGGCGGCGGCCGCGATGCGGTCGGGGCCGGGCTGCCACAGGGGGGCTTCGTCGGCTGCTGAGGTCATGGGGGCGGCTCCCTGGCTGTAGCGGGTACGCGGAGTGTGCGCAGGCCGCGCGCACGTGCGGGGTGTGCGCGTGAGGCGACGTCACGGACGATGCCATGTGATCGTCCCGAGCACCAGGGTTGCCCGTACATGCTGTCGTGTCCCGGTATGTGGTCGGGCCATGTCCGGTGCGGGGTGAACGGAAGTTGAACGGCGTCTGTTCGCGGGCGGGCGGGTGGCAGGGTGGGCGGCATGGACGGTCGTGACCTGGTGCGCTCGGTGAAACTGGTGGGTTCGAAGCGGGGGCTGCGCACGGTGCGTGCGGCGTGGCGCCGGGCGCGTGCGGACGCGCGGGCGCTACCGGGGCGCGGGCCGGAGCGGGCGCGGGTGCCGGGTCAGGTGACGGGGGCGGAGCCGGGGCCCGGGGGCGGTGTGGTGCGGTTCGCCCGTTCGGAGCTGCGGATTCGGGTGGCGGTGGGCGGTGCGGTGTTCTGGGGGTGGGACGGGGCTGAGCCGGGGCCGTCGTACGCGGTGGACGGGGAGGCGCCCGCCACGAATCCGCGGGCGGTGCTGGAGCCGGGTACGGACGGCGGCTGGCAGGTGGTGGCGGAGCGGCTGACGGTCGCGGTGTCGCGGCACGGGGCGGTGGAGCTGCGGACGCCGGGCGGGGTGGTGCTGCGCCGGGAGCTGCCGCCGCGCTGGTGGGAGCCGGTGGCCGGCGGGGCGGCCCGGTGGGTGCAGCGTTCGGAGGTGGCGGCGGACGCGCGGTTCTTCGGGCTCGGCGGGCGGGCTGCGGGGCCCCGGCTGCGGGACGGGTCGTACGCGTTGTGGAACACGGACCCGGGCGGGCGGTTCGGGCCGGGGGACGATCCGCTGTATCTGACGATGCCGGTGCAGCTGGTGGTGGCGGACGCGGGGACGCACCTGGTCTTCTACGACAACTCCTGGTCGGGCCAGGTGTCGTTGCGGGAGGGGAAGGAGGGCGCGGGGTCCGGGCACGACCGGCCGGGCGCTTCGGAGATACGGGTGGACGGCGGTCCGCTGCGCTGCTGGGCGGTGGCGGGTACGCCGGCCCGGGTGCTGGCGGGGTGGTCGGCGCTGACGGGGGCGGCCGCGGTGCCGCCGTCCTGGGCGCTGGGTCCTGTCTGGGGTTCCCCGTCGTCTGCGCGGAGCGCGGGCGTCGGGGCGGTCGGTGCGTGCGATCGGTGTGCGGGGGCACAGGTCATGTGGCGGAGCCACCTGTCCTGGGGCGCCGTGCGGCGAGCAATGGGGTCTCCCCCGGTCGAGCGAAGCCGAGAGCTTGGGGAAGTGCCGGGCGCCGCGGCGCAGACGGGGAACTCCAGACAGGACCCAGGTCCGCAGCACGCCCGGTGGGGGTTCGGGTCGGAACGGGAGGTCCGGCGGATCGTGGCGGGGTATCGGGAGCGGGGCCTGCCGTTGTCGGTGCTGCACCTGGACATCGACCACTACGACGGGCACCGGGTGTTCACCGTGGACCGGGGGCGGTTCCCGGATCTGCCGGGGCTGGCCGAGGAGTTGCGGGAGGCCGGGGTGCGGCTGGTGTCGATCGTGGACCCGGCGGTCGCCGCGGTCCGGGGGAACGCGGTCTACGACTCCGGGCGGGCGGTGGGTGCTTCGGGCGCGTTCGTCCGGGACGCGCGCGGGCGTGAGGTGCGCGGGGAGGTGTGGCCCGGTGCGTGCGTCTATCCGGACTTCACGGATCCGGGGGTACGGGAGTGGTGGGGCGGGCTGTACGCGGAGCGGCTGGCGCAGGGCTTCTCCGGGGTGTGGCACGACATGAACGAACCGGTGTCGTTCGCGGCGTTCGGTGACCCGTCGTTGCCGCGTTCGGCGCGCCACGCGCTGGAGGGGCGCGGCGGTGACCACCGGGAGGCGCACAACGTGTACGGCCTGGCGATGGCGCGGGCCGGTTACGAGGGGCTGGCCCGGCTGCGGCCGGAGGAGCGGCCGTTCCTGTTCTCGCGTTCCGGCTGGGCGGGGATGCAGCGGTACGGGGGCACCTGGTCCGGTGATGTGGCGACGGGCTGGCCGGGGTTGCGGGCGTCGTTGGCGCTGGTCCTGGGGCTCGGGCTGTGCGGGGTGCCGTACTCGGGTCCGGATGTGGGCGGGTTCGACGGGTCGCCGTCGCCCGAGCTGTATCTGCGGTGGTTCCAACTGGGCGCGTACCTGCCGCTGTTCCGTACGCACGCGGCGATCGACGCGGGGCGCCGGGAGCCGTGGGAGTTCGGTCCCG
This sequence comes from Streptomyces sp. NPDC097595, assembly GCF_044761525.1. Classification (NCBI taxonomy): domain Bacteria; kingdom Bacillati; phylum Actinomycetota; class Actinomycetes; order Kitasatosporales; family Streptomycetaceae; genus Streptomyces; species Streptomyces sp. NPDC097595. The sequence goes on from NZ_JBIWCN010000013.1 coordinate 7,921, forward strand.
AGGTGCTGGCGGGGGCGCGGGACGTGCTGCTGGAGCGGGAGCGGTTGCGGCCGTACTGGGTGACCCTGGCGCGGCTGGCGGCGCTGACGGGCGCGCCGTACGTACGGCCGCTGTGGTGGTCGGTGCCCGGGGACCGGGGGCTGCGGGACTGCGAGGACGCGTTCCTGCTGGGTGACGCCCTCCTGGTGGCGCCCGTAATGGAGCCGGGGGTGGTGCGGCGGGCGGTGCGGCTGCCGCCGGGGCGCTGGTACGACACGGTGAGCGGGGCGGTGTACGAGGGGCCGGGGCGGGTGGTGGTGGAGGCGCCGCTGTCCCGGGTGCCGGTGCTGGCCCGGGCGGGGGCGGTGATTCCGGTGCGGGGTGCGGACGGCGGGCTTGAGCTGGAGGTGTGGGCGCCGGTGGCGGGGCGTCCGGGTGGCGGGACGGTGGTCCGGGACGCGGGTGACGGCTGGGAGCCGGTGGTGGTCGAGCGGTACACGTCCCGGCTGGAGGGCGGGCGCGTCGTGGTGGAGCGGGACGGCGGGGCGGTGGAGTGGCCGGTGCGGGTGCGGGGTGTGTGAGCGTGGCGCTGCGGCGTACCCGGCGGGGCGGCGGCGCGGGGGTTCAGCGGTAGCGGCCGGCGAACCAGCGGTGGACGGCCTCGGTGTGGAGGGGGAAGGCGAGCGGGGCGGGGGCGGTGAGCAGGGTGTGGCCGGACGTCTCGTCGGTGGGGGCGGACGGCGGGAGCGTGGCGGCGGGCCGTTCGGGGAGGAGTCCGAAGAGGAGCAGGTGTCCGGCGGGTGAGCTGAGGGCGTCGGCGAGGCGGACGTCCTCGGGGCGTGCCTCGATGCGGGTCTCCTCGCGCAGTTCCCGTACGACGGCGTGCTGCCAGTCCTCGGCGTGGTCGATGAAGCCGCCGGGCAGGGCGAGGCCGCCGCGTGCGGGTTCGATGGTGCGGGTGATGACGACGAGGCCGGTGGTGTCGCCTTCGGTGACGGGGAGCAGGGCGACGGCGACCGGGAGCGGGTTGCGGTAGGCGGTCTCGCCGCAGGCGGCGCAGGTGCGGGGCCAGGTGTCGGGGGCCGGGAGGCCGGTGTACGCGGCTCCGCAGGCGGGGCAGTGGGAGAACGTCATGGGCTGCTCCGTTCCTCGGGGGGCCGGCTCTCGTGGTGACCGGGCGGGGAACCGGTGGCGGACACGCGCGGACTGTACCGGATCGCCTTTGCGGCGGGCGCGGACCGTGGAGGATGTGCTCATGACAGCCATCGCGACCGCTTTCCGTGCCCTGGCGGCCACCGCCGCCGCCCTGCTCGCCGTGACCGTCACCGCCCCGGTGGCGCAGGCGAAACCCGAGCCCAAGGCGCCCCGGGAGTTCGTCTCGCTGCGTTCGGTGGACCCCACGATCATCCAGGAGATGCGTTACTCCACCGCCCACGACTTCATGGGCGAGCCCGTGGACGGCTACCGCCGGCCGCTCTGCATCCTGACCCGGCCGGCCGCCGAGGCCCTGCACCGCGCGCAGCTCCGGCTGCTGCGCCAGGGCTACTCGCTGAAGGTGTACGACTGTTACCGCCCGCAGCGGGCCGTCGACCACTTCGTGCGGTGGGCGAAGGATCTGGACGACGAGACGATGAAGGGCGAGTTCTATCCCCGGGTCGACAAGTCCCGCCTGTTCGCCGACGGTTACATCGCTGAGAAGTCCGGGCACAGCCGGGGCAGCACCGTGGACCTGACGCTCGTACGGCTGCCCGCGCTGCCGACCAGGCCGTACCACCCGGGCCAGAAGCTGGTGCCGTGCTACGCGCCGCAGGCCGACCGCTTCCCGGACAACTCGGTGGACATGGGCACGGGTTTCGACTGCTTCGACACGCTCTCGCACACCGATGATCCCCGTATCCAGGGTGTGCAGCGCGCCCATCGGCAATTCCTGAAGAAGACGCTCACCGAGGCCGGTTTCGTGAACCTGGCCGAGGAGTGGTGGCACTACACCTTCCAGCCCGAGGCGTTCCCCGACACCTACTTCGACTTCCCGGTGGCCCGCAGGTCGGTCGCCGGGCACTGAGCCGGCACGAAGGAACGGGCGACCGGGACCACCCCCGTGGGTTCCGGCCGCCCGTTCTCCTTTTCGGACGCGGCGCAGCCGTTTCCGGTTGCCGGATCGGCCATTACGGTGCCGGTATGTCACAGCAGACGTTCGATTCGTACGAAGAGTTCTGGCCGTACTACGTCGCGATGCACTCGCGGGCGGCGACCCGCTGGGTGCATCTCACCGGCACCCTGACCGGCCTCGCCATCAGCGCGTACGGGCTGGCGCGCGGCCGCAAGCGGTATCTGGCCGCGCTGCCGCTCATCGGGTACGGCACGGCCTGGCCCGCGCACTTCCTGATCGAGAAGAACAACCCGGCCACCTTCGGCCACCCGGCCTGGTCGCTGCGCGGTGACGCGCAGATGATCCGGATGATGCTGGCCGGGCGCGACCACGAGCTGGCGCAGACCGCCGAGAAGTGGCTGGCGGAGAACGGCCGTTAGGGCCTTTCGTTTGGATCAGCCCGGCATGATCCAAACGAAAGGCCCTAGGTCGTGACCGGCTCGCGCGGGCGGTCCGCGCGGGCCAGGGCGTGTTCGACCACGGCCACCAGCACATCGCGTGCCGAGGCCCGGTCCCGCGCGTCGCACATCAGGAGCGGCACCTGCGGGTCCAGGTCGAGCGCCGCCCGTACCGTCTCCTCCGGGAACAGCTCCGCGCCCTCGAAGCGGTTGACGGCGACGGCGAACGGGATCTCGCGGCGCTCGAAGTAGTCGACGGCCGCGAAGCAGTCGGCCAGGCGGCGGGTGTCCGCGAGCACGACCGCGCCCAGCGCGCCCTGCGCCAGCTCGTCCCAGAGGAACCAGAACCTGTCCTGGCCCGGCGTGCCGAAGAGGTACAGCACCAGGTCCTCGCGGAGCGTGATCCGCCCGAAGTCCATGGCCACGGTCGTCGTGGTCTTCGCTTCGACGCCGTCCAGGTCGTCCACCGGACGGCCGGCCTCGGTCAGCCGTTCCTCCGTGCGCAGCGGCCTGATCTCGCTGACCGCGCCCACCAGCGTCGTCTTGCCCACTCCGAAGCCGCCCGCCACCAGGATCTTGAGGGTGACGGGCTCCACGGGCCGCCTGCTGCGGCTAGAGCGCCCGAAGGCCATTGATCACCTCACGGAGAATGTTCACGTCCGGCAGCTCGGCCGGCGGAACGGGACGGGTCACGTGGACCAGCTCGTCGTCCACGAGATCGCCCACCAGCACCCGTACCACGCCCACGGGCAGGTCCAGGGAGGAGGCGAGCTCGGCGATCGACTGGGGCAGCTCACCGCAGAGTTCGAGGATCTCGACGTGTTCCGGGGAGAGCAGCTGGTCGTTGTCGGGGTCGTCGGCCGCGGGTTCGGGCACGACGATCGCGATCAGGTCGAGTCGGTGGCGGGACGCACTGCTGGTGCGCCCGCGGGTCATCGCGTAGGGGCGGACGACGGGCCCCGCGTCGTCGTCGTACCAGCGCGGGGTCCGCGGCCTTTCCGGGGTCTCCGGGGAACCGGGCGATGCGGCGCTCATGGCGTCCGCTCACCCCCCGGAGGGCTGACCGGCCGTCCGGGGCGCGTTGGCCAGGTGGCTCCCCACGCGCTTGACCATGAGCGTCATCTCGTACGCCACCTGCCCCACGTCCGATTCGGATTCGGCGAGCACGGCCAGACAGCTGCCGTCACCGGCCGCCGTGACGAAGAGGAACGCCTCGTCCAGCTCCACGACGGTCTGGCGGACCCTGCCCGCGTCGAAGTGGCGGCCGACGCCCTTCGCCAGGCTGTGGAAGCCGGAGGCCACGGCGGCCAGATGCTCGCTGTCCTCCCGCGTCAGGTCCTTGGAGGCGCCGGTGGGCAGCCCGTCGCTGGAGAGCACCAGCGCCTTGCGGATGCTGGCGACGCGCGCGACGAGTTCGTCGAGGAGCCAGTTGAGTTCACCGGACCCCTGGCGTTCGGATTCGGTTGCGGCGGCGTTCGGTGCGGTCATGGACCGTCCCCTCCCGGAGTGGTTCCTGGTGCGATGTCGCCGGGGCCCGTCGGGTCCTCGGCGTTCTCCTGGCGGCCGCGCTGCCAGCCGCGCTGGAGCGAAGCCATACGGCTGCGTACCTCTTCGGCGTCCCGCTCGATGTCGTCGGCGCTCTCCACCGGGGCGGGCCGCGCCGTGCGGCCGTCCGGCCCCTCGCGCAGCTGCGGGGCGAGGCTGGCCTGCCGGACGCGTCGGGGCAGGCCGCCCACGGTGTCGGGGGCGGGTTCGGGCGTACGGGGTGCGGGCACGGCGGGGCGGCGGTCGCCCCTTCGGTCCACCGGGCGGGCCGGCTCGCGCTCCCCCGGGCGGGCCGGTTCGCGGTCATCGGACGCGGGATGGGCGCGGCCGTCCCCGTCGACCCGGCGGCCGCGGTCGGTGACCAGCGTCGGCGGGCGGCGCCGGCGGGGCAGCGGCCGGACGCCCTCGGGGTGCAGCGCCCGCACCCCGTCGTCCGGGGCCTGCTGGTGCTGCTCGCGGTCGCCCTCGCGGCGCAGGGCGCGGGCGCGGAAGATGCCGCCGCGTTCGCTCTCGGTGTCCTCCAGGTCGGAGACGCCGTCGAGCACGGAGTCGAGCCCGGGGCCCGCCACCGCTTCGAGGACCGGGTCGCGGGTGAAGTCCAGCGGCTCGTCGCCCTCCAACTCGACCGGGCCGTTGAGGAGGCCCGGGTCGACGAGTCCGGTGGGGACCGGCGAGAGGCCGTTCGGCCGGCCCGGCACCGAGTCGTCGGCCTCGGGGCGCCGGGTGTCGCCGTCCGGTGTGCTGCCGGAGATGGCCTTCTCGGCCCTGCGGTCGAGGCGGAAGCCGGTGCCGTGCGATTCGGGGGCGTCGGTCAGGAGGGCGGCCGGGATGAACACGACGGCGGTGGTGCCGCCGTACGGGGAGGTCTGGAGGGAGACCCGGACGTTCTGCCGCTGGGCGAGCCGGCTGACCACGAAGAGGCCGAGGCGGTCGGTGTCGGACAGCTCGAACTCGGGGGTCTCGGCGAGCCGGAGATTGGCGTCGAGCAGGACATCGGGGGGCATGCCGAGGCCCCGGTCGTGGATCTCCAGGGTGAAGCCGTTGGCGACGCGCTCGCCGTGCACCTGGACCGCGGTGTGCGGCGGCGAGAACACCGTGGCGTTCTCCAGGAGTTCGGCGATCAGATGAGTGAGGTCGGCGACGGCGGGGCCGCCCACCCCGATCCGGGGCAGCCGGCGGACCTCGATGCGTTCGTAGTCCTCCACCTCGGCGACGGCGGCCCGGACCACGTCCATCAGCTGGATGGGCTTGCGCCATTGCCGGGAGGGGGCGGCGCCGGAGAGGATCACCAGGCCTTCGGCGTGCCGGCGCATGCGGGTGGTGAGGTGGTCGAGGCGGAAGAGGTCGGCGAGTTCGTCGGTGTTCTCGGTGCGGCGCTCCATGGTGTCCAGGAGCGTGAGCTGGCGGTGGAGCAGGACCTGGTTGCGGCGGGCGAGGTTGACGAAGACCTCGGAGACGCCGCGGCGCATGTCGGCCTGTTTGACGGCGGCCTCGACGGCGGCGCGTTGCAGGGTGTTGAGGGCCTGGCCGACCTGGCCGATCTCGTCGCGCTCGTACTGGAGGTGCGGGGACTCGGTCTCCACGTCGACCTGTTCACCGGCGGCGAGGCGGCGCATCACGCTCGGCAGGCGGACGCCGGCGACCTCGTGGGCGTCCTTGCGGAGGCGGGTGAGGTCGCGGACGAGTTCGCGGCCGATGCGCACGGAGACGAAGACGGAGACGACGAGGGCGAGGAAGCCGAGGACGCCGGCGATGCCCGCCTTGATCAGGATGCCGTAGCCGGCGGGCTTGCCCCGGTCCTTGAAGCGGTTGTTCATCTCCGTGGAGTCGTTGGCCAGCCGTTCCAGGGCGGCCGGGGCGACCTCCTGCCAGCGGGCGGCGTCGGCGGTGCGCGGGCTGGTGGTGGGGCCCCGCGAGATGATCCCGTCCTCGGCGGAGAGCAGCGGTTCGCTGTCGGGGCCCTGCCAGTACTCCTGGACGCGGCGGCGTTCGGAGGCGGGAAGGAGGTCGAGGTTGGTCTCGTAGAGCAGGCCGCGCTGGGCGACGAGGTCGGATATCTGGCGGAGTTCGGGGGCGGTGAGGCGGCCGGCCAGAAGTCCGGAGGCGACCAGGGCGTCTTCCCTGGAGAGCATTTCGCGGGCGCGGGACAGGCCGGTCAGTGCCCGGACCTGCCGGTCCATGGAGACGTTCTCCATGGTGTGCAGACCGGTCAGGAATCGGTAGCAGGGGTCGATCAGGCGGTTGTAGTACGCCATCGCCTTGAGCCGGCCGATGGTGCGTTTGTCGACGGAGTCGCGCAGGGCGTCGAGTCCTTCGACGGCGCCGAGTATCGAGCCGAGCTGGGTCTCGGCGGTCGGGCCGAGCGCGTCGCGGATGTCCTTCTGCCCGGCGCTCGCGCGTACCTCGGCCACGACCCGGTCGGTGGCGGCGCGCTGCCGGCGCAGCACGGGCAGGGCGTCGGAGGCACGCGGGTCGGCGAGGAAGACCAGCGTCTGGCGGCGTTCGCTCTGGATGACCCGGACGGTGTCCTCCAGCGGGTGGCCGACCTTCTCCACGACGGTGCTCGCGCCGAGCAGTTTCCCGGCCTCGCGCCCGGTGAGATAGGTGGCGAATCCCCAGAGGGCGGTGAGCGATACGAGAGGCACCACGAGCAACGCCACGATCTTCCTGCGGATGGACTTTCCGCGAAAGCGCATGCCTCCCCCAGGTCATCCCCGCGGGACCGGGGACGGGTTTCGTCAACAAACGGCGCGAGCCTACTACCGACACACAGACAACTCGAAGGCATGTCCGGACGATTTTCGGCCGCCTTACCGGGAGTTGACCATGGCTTGTCCCGGTATTCCAGGAGATGAAATTCACGAAAGCGACAGAAGAGGCCCTGGGGCATGGCAGGTTCCTTCACGTCCCGGTTGGCTGGAATTCTTCGTTTCGTGACGGGTGGGAGGAATCTTCACCGCTGACCACTCGTCTGTCTGTACGGGGGTAGGGGGACCAACGGGGCACGCTCGGGCGGACGGGACGGACCGGCCGCGTAGAAAGGGTGTATGCCGGGCAGCAACCCTGAAGTCGGACAGCGGTGGGAGTGAAGGGCCTTGGACACACAGGAGCGTGAGGGCGCGGTGGAGCCGGTGGGGGATGTGAGCGAGCCGGGGCGGCCGCCCCTGTGGGTGGAGGAGCCGACGACGCGGAGGCGCATGCCCGATCCGGTGCGGACGGCGGCGGTGCGGGCGGTGCTCGTCATGTCATTGACGATGATTCTGGCGATGGTGGCGTTCCTCACCGCCCTGGCCGGGTCCTGGCTCTCCTTCCCGATGGTGCTGAGCGGGGTGGCGAGCACGGTGGTGGCGACGTGGGCGGTGCTGGACGTCTGGGTCACCCGCCAGGTGTGGAACCAGCGCAACGGCGTGGTCTCCGAACCCAGCAGCTCGGCCCGGCAGTTGCGCCGCGAGCGGCGCAGGGCGCGGCGTGAGGCCCGCGCCGCGCAGCGGGACGCGGCGCGGATAGGCCACCGGGGCGCGGACCGCCGCCTCTCGCGGGCCTGACGCCGCCTACGGTGTCCGGGTCCCCTCGACGGTTTCGGACGCGTCCGGGGTCCTCGGCGCCGGGGCGCCGCGCTTGAACATGCGGGTCGCGGTGATCTCGCCGTGCACCGTCTCGCTGCCGGGGTCCTGCTGCGGCAGCCCGGGGCGCAGGTGCTCCTCGACGCTGATGTACTTCAGCCCGGCGCGCAGGTCCGCGTCGTTGCGCAGCCGGATGACGAGCGGGAATTCCGCGAGGGCCGTCGTGTCGAACAGGCCGGTCGTGTACAGCAGTTGTACGCCGAGCGCGTCGGCCACCGCGCGCTGGAGCTCCAACAGATAGGTGGCGTTGGCCCGGCCGATCGGATTGTCCAGGAACAGCGTGCCCGCGTGCCGGTGCTCCGCGCGGTCGCGCCCCCGGTCGTTGCTGCGGAGGGCGGCCATCGTGCAGTACAGGGCGATGGCGGCGGTGAGCAGCTGGCCGCCGGAGAAGACGTCGCCCATCTGCCCGACCGGCACCCGCTCGGCGCGCAGCACGGCGTCCGGCTTCAGGATCTCCACGGCGATGCCCTTGGGTTCCAGGGCCGCCTGCACCCCGCGCAGCAGCAGGGACATGCCGTCCCGGCGCAGGTCGGAGTTCTTCCGGAGGGCCGCCCTCGTCGCCTCGTCGATGACCTCGCCGAGCCGTTCGGTGAGGGTGGCCTGGTCGGGCTCCTCGAAGCGGATACGGAGGAATTCCTGCCCGGACCACTCCCCCAGGCCCTCGGGGAGCCGGGAGAGCCGCTGGGCGGAGCGGAGCGTGGTGAGCGCGGACTCCACCAGGCCGCGCAGCCGGTCCACGATGGAGTCGCGGTTGCGCTCCAGCTGGGCCAGCTCGTCGGTGAGGACGCGCAGCCGGGGCGCGAAGGCGGCGGCCCACTTCGCGGCGTGCTCGGGGAGCGCGGCGGCGGGCAGTTCGCGGATCTGCTGCCGGGCCGGGGTGCGCACCTGCTCGTAGCGGGTGGAGTTGGCGTGCCGTACGAGGACGTCGCTCGCCTCCCGGACGGCCGCTTCGGCGGCGGAGAGGTCGGCGGCGCAGCCGCGCAGCGAGCGGCGGGCCTCGGCGGCGGACTGCCGGGCCTCCTCCAGGCTGCCCGGGTACGGCTCGGGCTCCTCCGAGTCGTCCTCGGCGCCGTGGTCCCTGAGCAGGTCGCGCAGCAGGGCGGCCGTCTCGTCGAAGCCGCCCGCCGCGTCCTCGGAGGCGCGGTGGGCGTGCAGCAGCTCGGCGTGGGCGGCCCGGGCGGTGTCCAGCGCGGCGGTGGCGGCGGCCAGCTCGGCGGTGGCGGTACGCAGCAGGGCCTGGGCCTGTTCGGCGTCGGCGGGCACCTGGCCGTCGGGCAGCTCGGTGTGCAGGCTCTCGCCGTCTGCGGGGGCCAGGCGTTCGGCCTCGCCGCGCAGCCGGCCCAGCTGCTCGCTGGCGGCGGAGGCCCGGGTCTCCAGGAGCTGGACGAGGGATTCGGCGCGAGCGGCCGCGGCCTGCCGGGACGGGCCGTCGGCGCCGTCGGTGCCCTCCAGGAGCTGGGCGGCCCGGGTGCGGACCTTGTTGGTGAGGCGGTCCAGCTCGGCGAGGGCGGCGCTCTCGTCGCTCTCGGCGCGGGCCTGCTCGGCGCGCAGGTCGGCGCCGACGCCCACCTTCTCGTACAGCTGGGACGCCGCCCGGTACGCCTCGCGCAGGGCGGGCAGCGCCTGGCGGGGGGCGTCCTCGCCGAGGTCGGGGAGGTGTTCGGGGGCGCCGGCGATCTCGGCGCGTTCGGCGCGCAGGGCGCGGGCGGTGCGGCGGGCGTCGTCGGCGGCGCGCTGGGCGGCGCGGCGGTCCTCATCGGCGGCCCGGGCGCGCTCCAGGAAGACGGTGGCGCGGGCCTCGCTCTCCGCCGCCTCGTCGGTCAGCTCGCGCAGCTTGGCCTGCCAGCCCGCCCGTTCGCGCAGCCGGAAGGCGAGTCCGGCGAGCGCGTCGGCGGCCCGGCGGGCGCGCTGGGCGGCCTCCTGGCGCTCCTCGCGGACGCGGGCGGTGTCGGCAGCGGCCTCGTCGGCCTCGGCACGGACCGTGCGGGCCTCGGCGAGGACGGCCTCGGCGGTCTCGGCGGCGGTGCGGGCGGTGCGGGCTCCCTCGGCGAGCTCGGCGAGCATGCCGGGCGGGCAGTCGGCGCGCCAGGAGCCGATGCGGGCGGCGAGCGCGCGGTCGGCGCCGAGGCGGGCGGCGAGCACCCGGATGTCCTCGTCCCGGGCCGCGGCCCGGCTGCGCAGGGCCTGGCGCTCCTCGTCGGCGGCGTGCTCGTCGTGCATGGCCGGGTTCGGCGGTACGAGGAAGACGCCTTCGCCGGGGCCGGACGCGCCGGTGCCGGGCACGGGGGCGAGGAGGGCGGCGGCAGTGCCGACGGCGACGGCGGACCGGGGCAGCAGGGCGGCGGCGCCGAGGACGTCGCGGGCGCGGGCGTGCGCGTCGGGGTCGGTGATGACGACGCCGTCCACGAGCTCGGGCCGGGCGGCGAGGACGGCCGCGTGGTCGGCGGGGTCGACGGCCTGGGCGAGGTAGCGCCAGCCGGGGAGGGCGGGGATGCCCTGTTCGCCGAGGTATTCGACGGTGGCCAGGACGTCGGGGCTCGGCGGGAGGAGGCCGCCGTCGCCGAGCGCGCCGAGGATGCGGGCGTCGTCGGCGGCCGCCGTGCGCAGTTCGAACAGGCGCCGTTCGGCGGAGGTGACGCTCTGGTCGAGCAGGTCGCGCAGCTCGTCGGCGCTGCGGTCGAACTCGTCGGCGGTGAGGGCCGGTCCGGCGGGCCCGGGAAGGGCTGCGGTGGCGGCGGGCGCGCCGTGCGGGGCGGGCTCGGCTCCGTCCGGGGCGGCCGGTGCGGGGGCCTGCCCCTCGTCGTGCCCGTGCTGGGCGTCAGTGGTCCGGCCGGTCCCGGCTGCGGCCTGGCGGGGGCGGGGCACCGCGCCGGTCCGGTCGGCGGACAGCCCGAGCAGTTCGGCGAGGCGGGGTTCGGCGGCGATCGAGTCGGCGGCCCTCAGCTCCGCCTCGTACGCCTGCTCGGCGGCGCGGGCGGCGTCGGCGGCGCGGGCGGCGGCCAGCTCGGCGCGGGCCTCGTCCGCGGTGGCCTGGCGGGCCCGGTCGGCGGCGGCTCCGGCAGCCTCGCGGGCGGTGTCCCAGGCGGCGACGGCGGCCTGTTCGGCGTCGTTGGCGGCGAGGGCGGCCCTCGCCGGGTCGGCGTGCGGCGCGGTGTCGTCCAGCCAGCCGGCCCGGACGGCTTCGGCGGTCTCCTGCTCGACCTCGGCGAGGCGCTGGCGGAGGTGGCCGGCCTCGCTGCGGGCGCGCTGGGCCTCGGTGGCGGCGGTGGTGGCGTCCCGGTGCGCGGCCTCGCCGGCGCTCTGGAGGGTGTCGGAGCGCTCCTCCTCCTCGTTGGCCCGGCTCTCGCCCGCCTCGGCGGCGGTGTGCAGGGCCCGTACGAGGTCGGCGGCGGCGCTCGCGCGGGCGGCGAGGGCGGGGGCGGCGTCGCGCTCGGCCTCCCGGATCGCGACGGCGACGCGGGCGGAGCGGTCGGCGGCTGCGCGGTGGCGCAGGACGGCCTCGGCGGCCTGCCAGGCGGAGTGCAGGGTGCGCGCGTCGCCCAGTTCGCGGCGCTGGGCGGCGGCGCTCTTCTCGGCGGCGGTGAGCGCCAGCGAGGCGTGCCGGTACGCGAGTTCGGCGGCGATCAGGGCGCGCCGGCCGCGGGTCTCCTCGGCGCCGGTGACGGTGTGGGCGGCGGCGGTGACCTGCTGGGCGAGCTCGGCGGCCCGGCCGCGCTCGTCGCCGGCGCGGGCGGAGAGGCGGCGGGCGAGGGTGCGGGTGCGGCGCTCGGATCCGGCGTGGATGTCGCGGGTGCGGGCGCGAGTCCCGGCGGCCTCGACGATGCGGCCGAGGAGGTCGACGGAGCCGGCGGTGAAGTCGCGTTCGGCGGTGAGTTCGGCGCGGCGGCCGAGCTTGTTGCCGAAGCCGCTGACGAGGTCGGCGAGGCCGTCCGTGTCGCGGGTGTCGGTGACGGCGCGCAGCAGCAGGTCGGTGAAGTCGGAGTCCTTCTTGACCGCGAAGAGACCGGCCGCCTCGCCCTCGTCCGCGTTCATCTCGCGCTGGTAGCGGAAGAGTTCGGGGTCGAGGCCCAGGTCGCCCAGGTGCTCGTTCCAGCGGTCGTGGATCTCCTCCCAGTGCACATCGAGGTGCTGGTAGAACTTCCCGGCCTCGGTGAGCGCGTCGCGGAAGCCCTTCATGGTGCGGCGCCTGCCACGGGCGCCGGAGACGCCCTCGGCGGGGCGGCCGACGGCGGTGGACTCGGCGACGGGCAGCGAGTCCAGGCCGAGCCCGGGGCCGGGCCGGAACGAGTACCACGCCTCGGCGAACTTCCGGGGGTCGTTGGAGACCTGGCGTCCGCGCCACTCGCTGACCTTGCCGACGACCACGCATTCGCCGGTCAGGGTGTGCTGCCACTCCAGGGCGACGTGCCCGCAGTCGTCGGCGAGCAGGAACTTGCGCAGCACGCCGGAGCTGGCGCCGCCGAGGGTGTTGCGGTGGCCCGGGAGCATCACCGAGAAGATCAGCTTCAGCAGGACGGACTTGCCGCCGCCGTTCTCCAGGAAGAGGACGCCCGCGGGGGCGGGGCGGCGCGGCGGGCCGACCGGCTCGTCCTCGAAGAACTCCGCCTGCGCCGGGGCGGGGCGGGGCACGGGCTCGCCGACTCCGCGCAGGTCGAGCACGGTGTCGGCGTAGCGTGCGCCGGCCGGTCCGATGGAGTAGAGGCGGACCCGGGACAGCTCGTACATGGCGGCGGACTCTCGTCGTTCTGGGAGCGGGGGGAGGGCGTCGGTGACGGGCGGCGGTCAGCCGTGGAACGGCAGGCCCGCGTCGGCCACCAGTTCCAGGTCGTCGGGGTCCGGGGGCGGCAGCAGTGTGGCGCTTCCGTCGGTGACGGGGACGACGCCCAGGTCGAGGAGCTCGGCCATGGCGGCGCTGCCGGCCATGTCGCGGACCTGGAGCTGGTAGCGGGCGGTGGTGCGGTACGTGCCTCCGGCGTCGTCGCCGGTGCGCTGGAGGAAGCCGGAGTCGGTGAGGAAGGCGGCGGCCTTGCCGATGATGCCGGTGGTGGATCCGGCGAGCCGGCGGGCGTCCTTGGTGGCGCCGGTGGCGCTGCGCCGGGCGTAGACGCGCCAGCCGGCCTCCAGCCCCGGGGCGTCGCTGGCCGGGTCGGTGTTGTCGCCCTGCTCCTCGGCGCGCTGCTCCAGCCGGTCGCAGGCCTGGCGTACGAAGGCGTCCACACCGTTGACCGTGATCCGGCCGATGTAGGCGTCGTCGGCCAGGTCCTCGGGGCGCGGGAAGGCCATGGCGGCGACGGCGAGGTGGGCGAGGCCGTGCAGGAAGCGGTCGGCGCTGTCCGAGGAGGCGCGGCGCGCGTAGTCGCCCATGCGGACCGCGAAGACGGAGTCCTCGCCCGCCGTGACGGCCATGCCGGCCCGGGGGGACACCTCCAGGACGATGAGGCCGAGGCCGGTGGCTACGGCGTCGGCGAGCCGGGCGAAGGCGGGGTCGTCCCGGTAGCGGCGCAGCAGTTCGGCGTACTCGGCGTCGCGGGCGGGGAGCAGCTTGGGCTGGAGGCCGAAGGCGACGAGCCGGGCGGCGTCGGCCACGTCCGCCGGGGTGACGGCGGCCGGCGCGGACGCCGGGCGGTCGGGCTCGTAGGCGGGGGCGGGCCGGTCGGCGGGCTCGCTCCACGCGTCGGCGTGCTCTGCGCGGTGGTCGCTCACGACACGGGCTCCTCGGTGCGGAAGGTGTTGCGGAAGGGGGTACGGGGGCCGGGGGCTGTCACGGCGCCTCCGTGCGGTCGGCCGCCATGCCGGCGGCGTCGAGCAGGGCCGTGCCGACGATCAGGTCGGCGCCGCCGAACTCCTCGTCCTCCAGCGGGGTGCCGTCGTCCACGGAGAACAGCAGGCGGCGCTCGCCCTGGCGGTAGGCGGTGCCGACCGGGGGGCTCGCGGCGTGCACGGCGAGCAGGGCGACCAGGTAGGGCAGGTCCGGGTCGCGGCGGCGGGCGTCGGCGAGGAGGCCGGAGAGCCGGCGCGGCGCGTCGTGCTCCAGGTCGAGCAGCTCCATCGCGGCGGTCAGCTGCTCCTCGCTGAAGCGGCTGTCGTCGGGGGTGGCGATCAGGTCCGGCTCGGGCATCTCGGCGCCGAGGTGTTCGCGGGCCGGGGGCGGGCTGAGGAGCAGGTCGACCAGGTCGCCCACCCGGACGGAGACCGGGGTGCGCAGGCCGGTGCCGTGGGCGAAGAAGGCGTCGGTGGCGCGGCTCGCCTGCTCGACCGGGAGCGGCAGCAGCGGGCCGAGGAGCTGCCCGTACAGGTCGAGTCCGGTGCGGGCGGCGGGGGCGGCGAACGCCTGGCGGTCCTGCTCGGCGCGGAAGAGCGGGCCGGCCTCGAGGAGCCGGGACTGGAGCTGGGTGTGGCGGCGGATGCAGTCCTTGACGATGTCGACCAGCTCGGCGGCGCGGCGCTTGTGCTCGGGGTCCTCGGCCTCGTCGCGGGCCTTGCGGATGTTGGTCAGGATCGCGTTCTCGTGGCGGTAGCGGTCGGCGACGTGGTCCAGGGCCTCGGCGATCATGTCGGGCACGGCGTTGAGCCAGTCGACCGCGCGGACGTTGCGCCGGGTGGCGTCGAGGGTCTTGCGCAGCGTCTCCGCGTACTGCACGGTCCGGTAGCGGGCCTGTTCGGCGGCGAGCTGGGCGTCGGCCAGGCGGCCCCGGCTGATCAGGACCTCCAGCTTGACCTCGGCGGCGATCTGGGCGCTGGTGACGTCCGTGTCGAGGGCGCCGACCAGGACGTTGACCGCCTCGTCGGTGGCCCTCAGATAGACGCTGCCGCCGTGCCCGGGGACCTCCTCGATCAGCTTGAAGTCGTAGTCGCGGCGGACGTAGGCGCCGTCGGGCCCGAAGGTGCCGTAGACCGCGCGGAATCCGCGGTCCACACTGCCGACGTTGATCAGGTTCTCCAGGACCCAGCGGGCGACCCGTTCGTGCTCGGCGGCGGGGCGGGTGGGGGCCTGGGCGGCGACGCGCGGGAGGAGCCTGGTCACTATCTGGTCGTGGTCCGCGCCCGTGTCGAAGTCCATGTTGAGCGTGACGTGGTCGATCGCGGCGAGGGCGACCTCGGCCATCGCGTAACCGCTGTACTCACCGGCGAGGTTCGCCTTGCGCACGTCCAGGTCGTGCAGCGGCGCGGTGCAGGCGAGCGCGCGCAGCCGCCGGGACAGCCCCTCGTCGGCGGCCGGGCCCGGTGCGGGCCGCGGCCCCGCGCTGAGCTGGGGCGCAGCGTTGTCCGTGTAGGCAGGCGAAGTCACGGTGCACAGATTAGGTCCTCGCACCGACAACGGTCGAAACGGCGCAGAAGGGCCGCTCCCGGCGGACCGGTCAGGCCCCCGCGTTCTCCCCGTCCCGGTTCCCGTAACCCCCGCCCCCGGGCGTACGCAGCACCAGTACGTCGCCCGGTGCGGCGTCCGCGCTGTCGCAGGCGGCCAGCTCGGTGCGGCCGCCGTCGGCGCGTTCGATGTGCTGGCTGCCGAGGGCGCCGGGTCCGCCGCCCGCCATGCCGTACGGGGGCACGCGGCGGTGTCCGGTGAGCAGGGCCAGGGTGACCGGTTCGAGGAAGCGGATGCGGCGCTCGACCCCGCGGCCGCCCCGGTGCCGGCCCGTTCCCCCGCTGCCCTCGCGCACCCGGAAGCTCTCCAGCAGGACCGGGTAGCGCCACTCCAGGATCTCGGGGTCGGTGAGCCGGGAGTTGGTCATATGGGTCTGGACCGCGTCGGTGCCGTCGAAGTCCTCGCCCGCGCCGGAGCCGCTGGCGACGGTCTCGTAGTACTGCACGCGGTCGTTGCCGAAGGTCAGGTTGTTCATGGTGCCGGAGCCCTCGGCCTGGACGCCCAGGGCCGCGTACAGCGCGCCGGTCACCGCCTGCGAGGTCTCGACGTTGCCGGCGACGGTGGCGGCGGGCGGGACGGGCGCGAGCATGGAGCCCTCGGGGATGCGGATCTCCAGCGGGTTCAGGCAGCCGCTGTTGAGCGGGATGTCGTCGGCGACCAGGGTGCGGAAGACGTACAGCACGGCGGCCATGACCACGGATTTCGGGGCGTTGAAGTTGCCCGGCTGCTGCGGGGACGTACCGGTGAAGTCGATGACGGCGGCGCGGGCCTCGCGGTCGACGGTGACGGTCACCTCGATGACGGCTCCGTTGTCCGTCTCGTAGCGGTAGTGGCCGTCGTCGAGCCCGGCGATGATGCGGCGCACCGACTCCTCGGCGTTGTCCTGCACATGACCCATGTAGGCGTCCACGACCTCGGTGCCGAACTGGTCGGTCACGGCGCGCAGTTCGGCGATCCCCTTCTCGTTGGCGGCGATCTGGGCGCGCAGGTCGGCGAGGTTGGTGTCGGGGTCGCGGGAGGGGTACGGGGCGGTGGTGAGGTGGTCGCGGGTGGCGTCCTCGCGGAAGGCGCCGTCCCGGACCAGGAGCCAGTTGTCGAAGAGGACGCCCTCCTCGTCCACGGTCCGGCTGAAGGCGGGCATGGAGCCGGGGGTGATGCCGCCGATCTCGGCGTGGTGGCCGCGCGAGGCCACCAGGAAGCGCAGCACCGACCCGTCGCCGGTCGTGTCGAACACGGGGGTCACGACGGTCACGTCGGGCAGGTGGGTGCCGCCGTGGTACGGGTCGTTGATGGCGTAGACGTCGCCGGGGCGCAGGGTGCCGGCGTTGCGCCGGAGCACTTCCTTGATCGACTCGCCCATGGAGCCGAGGTGGACGGGGATGTGGGGCGCGTTGGCGATCAGGTTGCCGTCGGCGTCGAACAGGGCGCAGGAGAAGTCGAGGCGCTCCTTGATGTTGACGGAGCGGGCGGTGTTCTCCAGGGTCACGCCCATCTGCTCGGCGATGGACATGAAGAGGTTGTTGAAGACCTCCAGCATCACCGGGTCGACCTGGGTGCCGACGGCCTGCCGGGCGGGGCGCGGGCGGGCGCGGGTGAGGACGAGGTGGCCGGTGGCGGCGAGTTCGGCCTGCCAGCCGGGGTCCACGACGGTGGTGGCGTCGGCCTCCGCGATGACGGCGGGGCCGGTGACGACGTCGGTGGCCCTCAGATCGTCCCGGCGGTGGAGCGGGGCCTCCTGCCAGTGCCCCTCCGCGAACATGCGGGCGGTGTCGTGGGGGCGGGGTGTCGTGGGGGCGCCCGTGTCCCGCCCGGCCGGCCGGATCTCGGCGTGGCCGCCGGCGGTCCCGGTGGCCTCGACGGAGACCGTCTCCACGACGAGCCCGCGGTCGGCCGTGAAGCCGTAGCGGGCGCGGTGCTCGCGGGTGAAGGCGTCGGTCATGGCGGCGGCCGTGTCCAGGGCGACGGGCAGGCTCGCGTCGGTGCCCTCGTACCGCAGCAGGACCCGGGCGCGGGTGGTGATGGCGTCGGCGGGCACTCCGTCGGCGCGCAGGTCGTCGCCGGTACGGGCGGCGAGCTCGTCGCAGAGCTCCCGCACCCGGGCCTCGGATTCCGTGTCCAGGCCGGCTTCGAAGGACTGCTCGCGCATGGCGGTGGCGTCGGCGAGCCCGATGCCGTACGCGGAGAGCACCCCGGCCAGCGGCGGGACGAGGACGGTGTCGATGCCGAGGGCGTCGGCTACGGCGCAGACGGCCTGGCCGCCGGCGCCGCCGAAGCCGGTGAGGGCGTAGCGGGTGATGTCGTGGCCGCGCTGTACGGAGATCTTCTTGACGGCGTTGGCCATGGAGAGGACCGCGATCTCCAGGAAGCCGGCCGCGGTCTCGGCCGCCGTCCGCTTGGTGCCGGTGGCCCGGGCGACCTCCTCGGCCAGTTCCTCGAAGCGCTCGCGCACGATGTCCGCGTCGAGCGGCTGGTCGCCGTCCGGCCCGAAGACGGCGGGGAAGTGGGCGGGGCGGATGCGGCCCAGCATGACCTGGGCGTCGGTGACGGTCAGCGGGCCGCCCCGGCGGTAGCAGGCGGGGCCGGGGACCGCGCCGGCGGAGTCGGGGCCGACCCGGTAGCGCCGGCCGTCGAAGTGCAGGACGGAGCCGCCGCCGGCCGCGACGGTGTGGATGTTCATCATGGGGACGCGCATCCGGGCGCCGGCGACCTCGGTGCCCAGTTCGCGTTCGAACTCGCCCGCGTAGTGCGAGACGTCGGTGGAGGTGCCGCCCATGTCGAAGCCGATGACCCGGTCGTGGCCGGCCTGGGCGGAGGTGCGGACCATGCCGACGACCCCGCCGGCGGGCCCGGACAGCACGGCGTCCTTGCCTCGGAAGTGGGCGGCCTCGCGCAGGCCGCCGTTGGACTGCATGAACATGAGCCTGATGCCGGGGAGTTCGGCGGCGACCGAGTCGACGTACCGGCGCAGGATCGGTGAGAGGTAGGCGTCCACGACGGTGGTGTCACCACGCGGGACGAGCTTGATCAGCGGGCTGACCTCGTGGGAGCAGCTGATCTGGGTGAAGCCGGCGGCCCTGGCCTCGTCGGCGACCGCCTGCTCGTGGACCGGGTGGCGGTAGCCGTGCATCAGGACGACGGCCGCGCTGGACAGCCCGTCTGCGCGGGCCTCGCGGAGCAGGCGGGCGACTTCGTCGCGGTCGAGCGGGGTGAGGGCGCGGCCGTGGGCGTCGATGCGCTCGGGGACCTCGATGACCCGGTCGTAGACGGCTTCCGGGAGCAGGATGCGGCGGTCGAAGAGACGGGGGCGGTTCTGGTACGCGATGCGCAGGGCGTCCCGGAAGCCTTCGGTGATGACCAGGACGGTCGGTTCGCCGCGCCGCTCCAGCAGGGCGTTGGTGGCGACGGTGGTGCCCATCTTGACGGCGGCCACCCGCTCGGCGGGGACCGGCTCACCGGGTCCGAGCCCGAGCATCAGCCGGATGCCGGCGACGGCGGCGTCGCGGTAGCGGTCCGGGTCGTGCGAGAGGAGTTTGCGGGTGACGAGCTGTCCGTCGGGGCGCCTCCCCACCACGTCGGTGAAGGTGCCGCCACGGTCGATCCAGAACTCCCAGCGCCCGGTCATGCCCCCATACTGGCCCGCCGTCCGGTGATCGCAGAACAGGGCGGGGAGCGGCGCGCCCCCGACGCGCTGCACTCCTGGGTACCGCGGGGTGTTCCGCCGGTCAGACCGCCGGGGCGTCCGGGCCGATCCTGCTGCGTACCGCCGACTGGACCTCGGCCTCCTCGGCGGGGTCGGCGGCCAGCCGGCGCAGCCGTTCGGCGACGCGCAGGTCACCGGTCTCGGCGTGGCGGGCGGCGACCTCGCGGGTCGTCTCCTCGCAGTCCCACAGGCACTCGACGGCGAACCCGGTGGCGAAGGACGGGTCGGTGGCCGCGAGGGCCCGGGCGGTCCGGCCGCGCAGCTGCGAGGAGGACGTCTCCCGGTAGATGTGGCGCAGTACGGGTGCGGCGCAGGCGATGCCGAGGCGGCCGGCGCCGTCCACGAGCGCCCACAGCCGTGGCGCGTCCGGCCCGTCGCCGCGTACGGCGTCGCGCAGTGAGCCGAGCACCGCCGGCGCGTCCTGCGGGCCGCCGCGTCCGGCCAGCACGCCGGCGGCGGAGGCCCCGAGCGCGTCGGGCCTGCGGGCCCAGCGGCGGGCGCGCTCCACGGCGTCCTCGCCGCACATCCGCTCGAAGGCGGCGACGGCGGCGTCGGCGACGGTGCCCCGGGGTTCGGTGGCGGCGGCCTCGATCAGGTCGAGCACGACAGGGTCGCGGACCTCGGCGGCCAGATAGTGGAGGGCGGCGCAGCGGGCGGCGTCGGGTCCGCTGCGGGCGGCGGCGACGATGTGGGCCCGGTCCTCGGGGCCCGCGACGGCGGCGAGGCAGCGGGCGGCGGGCACGTGCAGCACGCTGCCGCGCTCCAGACCCTGCTGGGCCCAGTCGAAGACCGCCTGGACGCTCCAGCCGGGCCGGGGGCCGCCGGGGCGCATCTGGCGTTGCCAGCGGTCGAAGGACCCCTGTTCGGACGCGGCCCGGACGCGGGCGCCGACCGCCTCGCGCGGGTCGTCGGCCCACAGCCGCCAGGGGCGGGGCTCGTAGGCGTCCCGCACGGTCGCGGCGAGTTCGGCGCGGCCCTCGGGGTCGTCGGGGAAGCGGGTGAGCACGGGCTCGGCGAGGGAGCGGAGTCCGGCGTCGTCGTCGCGCAGGGCCAGCTCGTCCAGGGCCCAGGCCCAGTTGGAGCCGGTCGCGGCGTAGCGCCGCAGCAGGGCGAGGGCGTCGCCGCGCCCGTAGGAGGCGAGGTGGCCGAGGACGGACAGGGCGAGGCCGGTCCGCGCGTCCTCGGTGTCGAGGTGGTCCTCGGGGTCCGTCAGATGCCGCTCGATCTCCTCGATACCGCCGTCGAGGTCGAGGTAGAGGCGCGCGTAGTACAGGGAGCGGTTCTCCACCTGCCAGTCGTGGCGCGGGTCGCTCAGGACGCAGTGGTTGAGGGCCGCCAGGGCCTCGGAGCGCGGTGCGGCGAGCGCGTGGAGCGTGCCGTCGCCGCGGCCTCTCTGGAGCAGGCCGAGCAGGGTGCCGCTCGGCGCTATGAACGGATCGAACATGGGGAAAGCCTCACATCAAGCTGTCGACACAACCGGGACTGTGCAGTTCCACGTGCTCCGGGACGAGCACTGGGGCGAGCCCTAGGCCGCGCAGCAACATGATTCGCCGACCGCCGTCTTCTGCCTGGTGTAGAGCATCTTCCTCTGCCTCTCGTCGGGTGGCCCGGATCGGGCCCGCGACGTCATGATGACCCAGCCATTTCGCCACCGCGACCACATTTACGACGTACCCGTTCAGCGGGCGCCGAAGAGTTCCAGCAGGTCGTCCTTGCCGAACATGCGTGCGGTGTCGACCGCGGAGGGCGTTCCGGCGGCCGGATCGGCGCCCGCGTCGAGGAGGGCGCGGATCACCGCTTCCTCGCCCTTGAAGACGGCTCCGGCGAGGGGGGTCTGGCCCCGGTCGTTGGCCCGGCCCGGGTCGGCGCCACGGGAGGCGAGGGCGGCGACCGCGGGGGCGTGCCCGTGGTAGGCGGCGAGCATCAGCAGCGAGTCGCCCCGGTCGTTGGTGAGGTTGGCGGGCACCCCGGCGTCCACATAGGCCGCGAGGGCGTCGGCGTCGCCGGCGCGTGCCAGGTCGAACACCTTGGAGGCCAGCTCCACGACCTCGGGATCGGGGGCGTCGCTCATCGGGGTACCGCCTTCCTTGACCGCTCGGGCCGCCAGCGGCGGCCGGGACGTGCACGGCGGGGGCCGTGCGAGTGAACCGACAGGGTACTGCCCGGGCGACTACATGATCAGGTCCGGGCTTCCCCTCCGCCGATCGAGTGGATAATCACCCTTTTCACCCAATTGCGCCTTTTATCCTACGGATACTTGGGGTGAGCCTGGAAGGACTCATGGTGACCGTCCCCTCCAACCAGGAGAACACTCATGATCCTTTCCATGTCCGGCGTCGTCATCCTCGGCATCATCGTCTTCCTGTTCTTCAGGAAGGACGGCCTCAAGGCGTCGCACGCCCTTGTCACCGCCCTGTTCGGCTTCTACCTGGCCGGGACCGCCATCGCACCGAGCATCACCGCGGGCGGAGCGAGCCTGGCCGGACTCCTGGGCGGGATCAAGTTCTGACCCTCCGCCTCCGCACCGACCCCTTCAGGAGACAGACGTGGCCAGGCGACCACTCCCCCGCATTCTGAGCAGCGGCAGCGCTTCGATCACTCGCAGTCGAGAGTTCGCGCGCACGGCCGCCGACAGCGCCACCGACGTGCTCCATCCGCTGATCACGCTGACGCGCGGTCTGCGGCTGCTGGCCGGCGCAGGACGGCAGAAGTGGGCCGCGACACCCAAGGACCGGCGTGGCCCCACGCTGTTCCTCGTCGCGGCCTGCGTACTCGTGGTCGCGCTCATCCCGTACGGGCCGGTGCTGGCCCTCGTCACGGTGATGGGCGCAGCCGCATGGACGGGACGCGACCGCACCCCCGTCAGGACCGGCCCCGACGAGGCGGAGACCGCGCGGCTGCGCTCCCTGTACGAAGCCCTCGTGCCGTACTTCTCGACGGCCGAGGACCCCGAGCCGCTGTTCAGCCACGGCGGCGACTGGGAGAAGGTCTTCAGCGGTTACGAGTTCGACGGCGACGGCCGCGTCTCGCGCCTCCAGGTCGCCTATCCCGCGTACTTCACCGACAGCGAGCCCGAGTCCCGGGCCCGGATCGAACAGCTGCTGCACGCCAAGTCGGGCCGCGGCCGGGAGTACCGGTTCGGCTGGGACGAGGAGGGCAACCGGCTCGTGATGAGCGTCCTGGACGCCCTGCCGACCTCGCTCACCGCCCAGCGCTTCGTCACCGCCCCCGGCGAGACCGTCCTCGGCTTCACGGACGAGGACGCCGTACGGCGCACCCTCCCGGTGAGCGACGGCACCGGCACCCGGGACGCGCCCGGCGTCGTCTGGCGCACCGGCCCCCGCTCCACCGAACCGCACCTGCTCGTCGCCGGGCAGCCCGGCAGCGGCACCACCACCCTGCTGCGGTCCATCGCCCTCCAGGCGCTCCAGCAGGGCGACATCCTCATCGTGGAGGGCAGCGGCACCGGCGAGTACGCCTGCTTCACCGGCCGCGAAGGCGTCCTGGCCGTCGAATGCGGGCCCGCCGGGGCGCTCTCCACGCTGGAGTGGGCGGCCAACGAGACGGAGCGCCGGCTGATCGAGGCGAACCGCGCCCGGCAGGCCGGGGACCCGGTCCCCGAGGACCTGACGCGGCCGCTCTGGATCCTGCTGGACCGGCCGAGCGCGCTCGCCCGGCCGGCCGGCGACGGCACGCCCGACGCGCAGGAACTGCTCCAGATCCCGCTGCGGCACGGCCGGGCCGCCCATGTCGTCGTGGTGCTGGCCGAGGCGTTCGACCACCTCGACGGCCTCGGCGAGACGGTACGGACGCACACCAGGGCCCGGGTGGTCCTCGGCGAGTGCACCGCCGAGCAGGTCGAGTCGGTGCTCGGCACCGCACCGCACACCACCCCGCCGCCGGACGCCCCGGCCGGGCGCGGCTACGCCCGGTTCGGCGCCGGTCCGGTCCTGCGCATCCAGGTCCCGGCCACGCCCGACCCGTACGACGACGCCACCAGCGAGGCGCAGCGCGCGGCGGTGCTCAGCCTGCTGCCGGAGCGGCGCACGGCGGTGGAGGCGGGGGCGCCGGAACCGGCGCCGGCCGAGGCCGTGGAGGCGCCGGTCGCGCTGGAGGCCGTGGCCGTCGGCGACTGAACGCGTGACGGCGACGGAGGAGGGCCCGGCGGCGCGCCGGGCCCTCCTCGGCGCTCAGGGGCTGTCCCGCCGCCGGGCTGGGGCCCCTCCGTCGTCACGCCGAGGCTGTCCCGCCGCCGGGCTCGGGGCCCCCGTGGCTCACGCCACGAACGTACGCGGTGCCTCCACGCCCGCCCCGCCCCCGGCGCCGACCAGCCGGGCCGCCTGGGCCAGCCGCTGGGCCGCCTCGTCCGCGACCGGGCCGCCGACCGTGAACGGCAGCCGTACGTAGCCCTCGAAGGCGCCGCCGACCCCGAACCGGGGCCCGGATGGCACGCGGACCCCGACCCCTTCGCCGGCGACCGCGAGCCGGGAGCCGGAGAGGCCGCCGGTGCGCACCCAGAGCGTGAGCCCGCCGTCGGGCACGGAGAACTCCCACTCCGGCAGTTCCCGGCGCACGGCGGTCACCAGGGCGTCGCGGTTCTCGCGGGCCTGTTCCCGGCGCAGCCGCACGGCCTCCTGCCAGCCGCCGGTGCGCATCAGCCAGTTCACCGCGAGCTGTTCGAGGACGGGGGTGCCCATGTCGGCGTAGGCGCGGGCGGCGACCAGGCTGCGGATGACGTCGGGCGCGGCCCGTACCCAGCCGATCCGCATGCCGGCCCAGAACGCCTTGCTGGCCGACCCCACGGTCAGGACCGTGCTGCCCGCCGGGTCGAACGCGCAGACCGGGCGCGGCATCGTCATGTCCTCGTCGAGATGAAGCTCCCGCATCGTCTCGTCCACGACCAGCACCGTGCCCGCCGAGCGGGCGGCGTCCACCAGCGCCCGGCGGCGCTCCTCGTCGGCCAGCGCGCCGGTCGGGTTGTGGAAGTCCGCGACGACGTATCCGAGCCGGGGCGCGGCGTCCCGCAGGACCTGGCGCCACCGGTTCAGGTCCCAGCCGGCGAGCCCCTCCTCCATCGGTACGGGGACCAGCCGGGCGCCCGCCTCGCGCATCAGCTGGAGGATGTTGGCGTAGCTCGGGGCCTCCACCGCGATGCGCTCGCCGCGCCCGGCGAAGAGGTGGCAGATGGCGTCGATGGCGCCCATCGCACCGGTGGTGACCATGATCTGCTCGGGCATGGTCGGGATGCCGTCGGCGGTGTAGCGGTCGGCGATCATCTGACGCAGGGCGGGCAGCCCGGCGGGGTAGTCGCCGTGCGTGTGGGCGTACGGGGGGAGCTCCTCCAGGGCGCCCTGGACGGCCCGGGTCAGCCAGGGCTCGGGGGCCGGGAGCGAGGCGCAGCCCAGGTCGATCATCGAGCCCAGGGCCTCGGGCGGCAGGGGTTCCAGGCCTCGGGAGGGCAGCGGGCTGCCGGCCGGGACCGCTGTCCAGCTGCCGGCGCCGCGCCGGGACTCCAGGAAGCCCTCGGCCCGCAGCGCCTCGTAGGCGGTGGCGACCGTGGTCCGGCTGACGGCGAGGGCGAGGGCCAGCTCCCGTTCGGCGGGGAGGCGGGCGGCGACCGCGACCCGGCCCTCCAGGACGAGCAGCCGGATACCGTCGGCGAGGGCGCGGTAGGCGGGCGGGCGGCGGCTGCCGGGGCCGGCCGGCCGCTGCTGCTGGGCCTGGAGCTGCCGGGCCAGCTGGGCCGCACCGACCGCCGAAGTCCACTGCGCCATGAGAATCAGTCCACCTTCCTCGGATTGGCCATGGTTGGCGGCCAATCCCCTGCCACAGAGTGACACGGAGCAGTCCAACACCACCACACCAGGGGGCACCCCTTGTCCGACACCCTCGTCCCGCAAGGGGCGCACCTCACCCGTCGGCTGGTCCAGCTGTACGCGGGGCTCGCGCTGTACGGGGCGAGCTCGGCGCTCCTGGTCGTCGCCGGTCTCGGTCTGGAGCCGTGGGGTGTGCTGCACCAGGGCCTCGCCGAGCGCACCGGGATCAGCATCGGGGTGGTCTCGATCATCATCGGGGCGGTCGTGCTGCTGCTGTGGATCCCGCTGCGGCAGCGGCCGGGCCTGGGCACGGTGTCCAATGTGTTCGCCGTGGGCCTCGCGATGGACGGCACGCTCGCCCTGGTCCCCGAGGTGCACGGCTTGGCGGCGCGGGCCGGGGTGATGGCGGCGGGGATCGTGCTGAACGGTGTGGCGACGGGCCTCTACATCAGCGCCCGGTTCGGCCCCGGCCCCCGGGACGGCCTGATGACCGGGCTGCACCGGCGGACCGGCCGGTCGATCCGGCTGGTCCGCACGGCGATCGAGATCGGGGTCGTGGTCACCGGATTCCTGCTGGGCGGCTCCCTCGGCGTCGGCACGGTCCTGTACGCCCTGGCCATCGGCCCGCTCGCCCAGGTCTTCCTGCGGGTCTTCGCGATCCCCGGGGAAAGCGCCCCCTCGGCCGGGACGCCCGCGGCCCGGCGGTCCATACTGCGGCGGTGACCTCCGAACGCCACCCCTATCTGGACCACCCCGCTCCGCTCGCCTTCGCCCACCGGGGCGGGGCGGCGGACGGCGCCGAGAACACGGCCGCCGCCTTCCGCCGGGCCGCCGACGCCGGGTACCGCTACTTCGAGACCGATGTGCACGCCTCGGCGGACGGCCGGCTGGTCGCCTTCCACGACGCCACGCTGGACCGGGTGACGGACGCCCGGGGCCGCCTGGCGGAGCTGCCGTGGAGCGAGATAGGCCGGGCCAGGGTCGCCGGGCGCGAGCCGCTGCCGCTGTTCGAGGAGCTGCTGGAGACCTTCCCCGGGGCCCGGTGGAACGTGGACGTCAAGGCGGAGGCCGCCCTCGAACCACTCCTGGAGCTGATCCGGGCGACGAACGCCTGGGACCGGGTCTGCGTCGGCTCGTTCTCCGAGGCCCGGGTCGCCCGGGCGCACCGACTGGCGGGCCCGCACCTGGCCACCTCGTACGGCGTGCGCGGGGTGCTCGGCCTGCGGCTGCGCTCGTACGGCATCCCGGCCGCGCTGCGCGCCGGGGCTGTGTGCGCACAGGTGCCGGAGAGCCAGAACGGCATCCGGGTGGTCGACCGCCGCTTCGTGCGCGAGGCCCACGCGCGAGGGCTCCAGGTGCATGTGTGGACGGTGAACGAACCGGAGCGGATGGCCGCGCTCCTGGACCTCGGGGTGGATGGCATCATGACCGATCACATCGAGACGCTGCGCACGGTACTGCGCGAGCGGGGGGCCTGGGCCTGATCCGCCGCCGGCCGGCCGTTGTCTTCACGGGGAGATTCCAGGGGGCGCCATGACGGCCGAGACCGCAGACACCGCCGAGCCGGCCGAGGGCACGGCCGGCCCGGACGACCCGGCCGCCCGGCGCAGGGAGCAGCGCGGCTGGTACTTCTACGACTTCGCGTGCTCCGTCTACTCCACCAGCGTCGTCACGGTCTTCCTCGGCCCCTATCTGACCTCGGTCGCCAAGGCCGCCGCGGACCCCGACGGCTTCGTCCACCCGCTCGGCATCCCGGTGCGCGCCGGGTCGCTGTTCGCGTACGCGGTGTCGGCCTCGCTCGTCCTGGCGATCGTCCTGATGCCCGTGGTGGGCGCGGCAGCCGACCGTACGGGCCGCAAGAAGCCGCTCCTCGCGGCGACGGCGTACACCGGGGCCGCGGCGACGACCGCGATGTTCTTCCTGGACGGGGACCGCTATCTGCTGGGCGCCTTCCTGCTCATCGTGGCGAACGCCGCGACGGCGGTGGCGATGATGGTCTACAACTCCTACCTGCCGCAGATCGCGGAGCCCGAGGAGCGCGACGACGTCTCCTCGCGCGGGTGGGCCTTCGGGTACACCTCCGGGGCACTGGTCCTCGTACTGAATCTGATCCTGTACTCGGGCCACGGCTCCTTCGGCCTCTCCGAGTCCCAGGCGGTGCGGATCTGCCTGGCGTCGGCGGGCCTCTGGTGGGGCGTCTTCACCGTCATCCCGCTGCGCCGGCTGCGCGACCGCCGGGTGACGCCGGGCGGCCGGGGTGCGGCGACGGGCTCGGGGTGGCGGCAGCTGCGGGCCACGCTGGCGGACATGCGCCGCCATCCGCTGACCCTGTCCTTCCTGCTCGCCTACCTCGTCTACAACGACGGCGTGCAGACCGTGATCTCGCAGGCGTCGGTGTACGGCTCCGAGGAACTGGGCCTCGGCCAGTCGACGCTGATCACGGCGGTGCTGCTGGTGCAGGTGCTCGCGGTGGCCGGGGCGCTGGCGATGGGCCGAATGGCCCGGGTGTACGGCGCGAAGCGCACGATCCTGGGCTCGCTCGTCGTGTGGACGCTGATCCTGGTCGCCGGCTACTTCCTGCCCGCCGGATCGCCCGTCTACTTCTACGTACTGGCGGCGGCGATCGGCCTGGTGCTGGGCGGCAGCCAGGCGCTGTCCCGCTCCCTGTTCTCGCATCTGGTGCCGCGCGGCAAGGAGGCGGAGTACTTCTCGGCGTACGAGATGAGCGACCGGGGCCTGAGCTGGCTGGGGCCCCTGGTGTTCGGTCTCGCCTACCAGCTGACCGGCAGCTACCGGGACGCGATCATCTCGCTGGTGGTCTTCTTCGTCGTGGGCTCGGTCCTGCTCGCGCGGGTCCCGCTCAGGCGTGCGGTGGCCGCGGCGGGAAACCCCGTACCGGAGCGGATTTAGACGTTGAAGTAAAAGGCCGGTAGTGTACGCCTTTGGCCTGCCCCGGGTGACCGTTACGGCGAGTGGAACTTCGCGAACCGTTGGGTGACAACTTCCGTCAAAGGTGACAAACCGGGTATGGGCGGGTACTTGAACCCTGGGAAACCTGAAAATCAGCGGTTCGACGGGCGACGCATGACCGGCAACGGGAATCTTTGCCGCCGACCGGACGTTGACCGATTGACGACGACAGCGACACCTGTCCTGTGGGCGACAAGCCCGGGAGGCACGATTCATGAGTGAGCGAGCTCTCCGCGGCACGCGACTCGTGGTTACCAGCTACGAGACGGACCGCGGCATCGATCTGGCCCCGCGCCAGGCGGTGGAGTACGCATGCCAGAACGGACATCGATTCGAGATGCCGTTCTCGGTAGAGGCGGAAATTCCGCCGGAGTGGGAGTGCAAGGCGTGTGGCGCCCAGGCACTCCTGGTGGACGGGGATGGCCCCGAGGAGAAGAAGGGCAAGCCCGCACGTACGCACTGGGACATGCTCATGGAGCGGCGTACGCGCGAGGAGCTGGAGGAGGTGCTGGCCGAGCGGCTGGCCGTCCTGCGCTCCGGGGCGATGAATATCGCCGTGCATCCTCGGGACAGCAGGAAGTCTGCGTGACCCGCTAGCACGGTTCCGCGGCAGGCCGCGGGTTCGGTACGCAATGCGTGCCGGGCCCGCGGCTTTGTCGTGTCCGGCGCGGGCCGTCCCGGCCGGGGTCAGGGATTGTCCTCAATCGCCGGACGGGCTTGAGATCGCGGGGTCACCGCGTCAGCGGCGGGCGCGGCTCGTCGTCCGGGCCGGAGGGCTCGTCGCGGATGACCTCGCCCTGGACGACCTTGCCGTCGGGACGGTGGATGCGGGCCTGCTGGAAGGCGTCCGAGAAGCCGCCGGGGGCGGCCGTCCGCATGCGGCGGTCCAGCGAGCGTTCCGCGTAACGGCTGAGTGCCGTGCGCACCGGCGGGACCAGGAGCAGCAGCCCGGCCACGTCCGAGATCAGACCGGGGATCATGATCAGCAGCCCGCCGAGCATCAGGAAGCCGTTGCCCCGGCCGCTCTCGGGGGTGGCCGGCGAGGAGCCGTCCGCGCCCGGCCGGCCCGGCACCCGCTGAAGCGTCTCCGTGAGATTGCGGAAGGCCCGGCGGCCCGCGCTCTTGATCACCGCGGCGCCGAGCACGATCCCGGCGGCCAGCAGGATCAGGACGGTCAGCCCGCCCGCGGCGTCCGCCACCAGGATCAGCAGCCAGATCTCCAGCACCGCCCAGGCGGCGACGGCGAGAGGTACGAGGGTCCGGGCGCGCGAGCGCCTGCGGGCGGTCGGAGGCGGTGTGCCGGTCGTCATGCCCCCAGTGTGCCTGGAGACACATCCGTACGCCGTAAGAGGGTGCCGGTCCGGCTCAGGGGGTGCGGCGGCCCAGCACCTTGTTCGTCCGGCTGGTGACGCCCCAGGCGGTCACCCGCCACAGCGCCTCGACCAGGATGTCCTTGCTCATCTTGGAGTCGCCGACCTCGCGGTCCACGAAGGTGATCGGCACCTCGACCACATGGAAGCCGGCCTCGATCGCGCGGCGGGCCAGGTCGACCTGGAAGCAGTAGCCCTGCGAGGCGACCGCGTCGAGGCCGATGCCCTTCAGGGTCTCGGCGCGGAAGGCCCGGTAGCCGCCGGTGACGTCCCGGGTCCGCAGGCCCAGCATGAGACGGGAGTACGTGCTGCCGCCGCGCGAGATGAACTCGCGGGACTTGGGCCAGTTCACCACCCGGCCGCCGGGCACCCAGCGGGAGCCGAGGACCAGGTCCGCGCCCTTGAGCGCGGTGAGCAGCCGGGGCAGCTCCTCGGGCTGGTGGGAGCCGTCGGCGTCCATCTCGACCAGGACGCCGTAGTCGTGGTCCATGCCCCAGCGGAAGCCGGCGAGATAGGCCGCGCCGAGCCCTTCCTTGCCCTTGCGGTGCAGGACGTGGACGTGGTCGTCCTCCGCGGCCAGCTCGTCGGCGAGCTTGCCCGTGCCGTCGGGGCTGTTGTCGTCGGCGACGAGGATGTGGGCCTCCGGCACGGCGGCGCGCACCCGGCTCACGATCGGCTTGATGTTCTCGGCCTCGTCATAGGTCGGAATGATCACCAAGACACTGCCGAGCGGGCCGAATTGCCGCTGACCGCCGTCGTTCACTTACTGCCCCTCACGTCCGTACGCAGGTGCACACCATATCGAGCGCGGCGGCGCGGAATGCCGACCCGGTCGGGGTGGCGCGGGAGCCGCGGCGGACAGAAGAGCGGAATCGGGGACAGAAGTGCGGATCGGGGCCCGGTGTCCTTCGGGCCGACCTGGGACCCGCTGG
Source organism: Streptomyces sp. NPDC097595 (assembly GCF_044761525.1). Classification (NCBI taxonomy): domain Bacteria; kingdom Bacillati; phylum Actinomycetota; class Actinomycetes; order Kitasatosporales; family Streptomycetaceae; genus Streptomyces; species Streptomyces sp. NPDC097595. The sequence continues at coordinate 37,769 of NZ_JBIWCN010000013.1, forward strand.
CTGCGGGTCGACCTAGAGCCGTTGTCTACTGAACGTCCGGGCCCCACCCGGGTCGCACCCTCCGTCCGGCTGAAACCTTCCCTCGCCCCCGAGGCGCGGGCGCTGAACCTGGCTGTCAGTGGCGGTGCGCCGGTGCGGCACACCACCCCGTGACCCAGCGGCGTTCGACGACTGCGTGGAGGTTTCACCGGTCGGACGTCCTGTGGTGGACTCGGCCGAACCTACCGGCCGATGGCCGCATTCTGTCAATACTTGGCTGACCTGCATCGATTACGGAAATTGCCTGGTCAGTCCCGAAGATCCCCAGGTAGCGGAAGAGCCGGCCCGCCTTCGATCGGCGGACCGGAATGTCCGCACGTCACTCGTTCGGCCTTACGTAGACAGTTTGTCCGAGGACCACGGTGCGCAGGCAGACCGGCAGGTCGGCGCCGGGCCGGAGGTCGGGCAGCCCCGGCGTCCCGGACCGGGGGTCGGTCGACCAGCGCGCCACCCGGTCGTCCGGTGCCTGGACCACCAGCTCGTCGGTGCGCCAGACCGCGTAGTCGGCCGGGGCGCCGGGCACCAGGGTCCCCGCGTCGTCCCGCCCCAGGGCCCGCCAGCCGCCCCGGGTGTGCGCGGTGAAGGCGGCCCGGACGGAGACGCGGTGCTCCAGCGTCCGGTGGAAGGCGGCGGCCCGTACGGTCCCCCACGGGTCCAGCGGGGTCACCGGGCTGTCCGAGCCGAAGGCGAGCGGCACACCGGCCCGCAGCAGCGCCGCGTACGGGTTGAGGGTGGCGGCCCGGCCGACGCCGAGGCGCTGGGCGTACATGCCCTCCTCGCCGCCCCACGCGGCGTCGAAGGCGGGCTGGACGGAGGCGGTGAGGCCCAGCTCCGCGAAGGCGGCGACGGTCTCCGGGGTGAGCATCTCCGCATGCTCGACGCGATGCCGGGCAGCCCGCACCCGGGCGAGGCCCACCTTCTCGGCCGCGGCCCTGATGCCCTGCACGACCGCCGAGAGCGCCGCGTCCCCGATGGCGTGGAAGCCCGCCTGGAGCCCCGCCTCGGTGCAGGCGGCGACGTGGGCGGCGATCCGGGCGGCGTCCAGGTGGGCGGTGCCGGTGTGCGGGGCGTCCGCGTACGGCTCGTGCAGGCAGGCGGTGTGCGAGCCGAGCGAGCCGTCCACGAAGAGGTCGCCGGCCGCGCCGACGGCGCCGAGTTCGCGGATGCGCCGGGCGTCCTTCTCGTCGGCCACCTCCTGGGCCCAGTAGCCGAAGACCCGGGGCCCGGGCTGCTCGGCGGCCACCTTCAGGAGCCCGGTGAAATCGTCCTCGTCGGAGATGTCGGGGCCGCCGCACTCGTGGAGAGAGCCGATACCGAGGGAGGCGGCGTGGCGCAGCGCGGCGCGCTGTGCGGTGGCGCGCTGGGCGGGCGTGACGGCGTCGTGGGCGGCCGCGCGCACGGCGTGGTGGGCGGCGGCGGTCAGCGGGCCCTCGGGGTCGTATCCGGGCATCGTGGTGACGCCGGGGACGAGGTCGAGCAGGGCGGTGCTCACGACGGCGGAGTGCACGTCGACCCGGGGCAGGTAGACGGCCCGGCCGGCCGCCGCCTCGTCCAGCTCGGCGCGGGAGGGCGGGCGCTGCTCGGGCCAGCGGGTGGCGTCCCAGCCGTGGCCGAGGACGACCCGGTCGGCGGGGTGGGCGGTGACGTGGGCGCGGACGCGGGCGAGTGCGTCGCCGAGGGTGCGGGCGCCGGAGAGGTCGAGGCCGGTGAGGGCCAGACCGGTGGAGGTGGTGTGGACGTGGGCGTCGGTGAACGCGGGGGTGACCAGCGCCCCGTCGAGGTCGATCACCTCGTCGACGCCGCTCGCGAAGGCGTCGGCGGCGCCTTCGGAGCCCACCCAGGCGACGTGGCCCCGTTCGACCACCATGGCGGTGGCGAAGGGGTCGGCGGGGCTGTGGACGTCTCCACCGCGCAGCAGCACGGTGCGGTGTTCGCTCTGGGGGGCGGTGCTCTCGGTCATGGGCACCAGTCTCCCGCCTGCGCGCACCCACCCCGTGCGCGCCCCCTCAGATCTGCGGCGGGCGCGCCTCGTACGGGGTCGACAGGACGACCGTGGTGCGGGTGGAGACGCCGGCGAGGGAGCGGATGCGGGTGAGCAGGTTCTCCAGCTCCAGCGGGGTCGCCACGCGGACCTTGAGGATGTAGTTCTCGTCGCCGGCGACGCTGTGGCACGCCTCCAGCTCGGGGACGCCGGCGAGCCGTTCGGCGATGTCGTCCGGGGCGCTGGGGTCGAACGGCTTGACCGAGATGAACGCGGTCAGCGGCAGGCCGACCGCCTCCGGGTCCACGACCGCGGCGTAGCCGCGGATCACCCCGCGCTGCTCCAGCCTGCGGACGCGCTGATGAACCGCCGAGGTGGACAGGCCGGTGGCCTTGCCCAGGTCGGTGTAGCTCATCCGCCCGTCCTTGACGAGCAACTCCACGATGTGACGGTCCAGCTCCTCCATATGGATCAATCTATGGCCATGAGTCGTTCCCGGCACAGCTGCCCAGCCCTTGGGACGGCACCTGCGGCGGGCATGTGACCAACGCCACAGGTTTACGCGGCAGTAGGGGGACACGGAACGGTTACGGCCGATCGGTGGCGGGAAGTGCTTGCTGTGGCCGAGGCCACAGCGTCATGCCGGCCCATCCGAGGGGGGATTTCCCATGCCACACCTGAAGCTCACCGGACGTACCGAACCGGAGCCCGTTGATCCGTTCGAGGACTCCGCTCCCGACGCGTACGACACCTTCGAGATGTACCGCGTCGTCTGCCCGGACTGCGCGCAGCCCATCGCGCTCCTGGCGGACGAGGACGTGCTCCCGGAGCACGCGCTGTGCCCGTCCCCGTGGAACCCGTTCGTGCTCACCGTGTGCCCCGGTACGGGGCGTGCCGCCGGGGACCGCCCCGCGGAGGCGGACGGGATGCAGGAGCAGGAGACGGCGCTGCTGCTGACGCTCCCGCAGGGGCTCGACTGGCGGACGCAGCCCTTCTCGCACGCCGGGGGTGCCGGTTCCCGCCCGATCCGGGTGGACCACCCGCTCCGGCGCGAGGCCGCCTGAGCCTCCCCCTTCCGAACGCGCGGCCGGGGTGCGTGAGCAACCCGGCAGCCGGGGAGAACCGGGTGAACATGCGCCCGAATCGAACAGGCAGTGACCCCGCCGCGTCCCACGACGTTGGCCCGGTATGACCCCGCTGCATTCCACGGCCGGCCCCGGACGCCGCCGACTCGCCGCTCCGCCCTCCGAAGAATCGGTTCCGCAGCCCGGTTCCGTACCGGCGTCCCAGTCCGAACCACCCCGGTCGGCGCCGCGCGCGGTGCCCCATTCGAGCGATCCGCCGATCTACCGGGCGCTGCTGCGGCACTGGGAGAGCACGGGCCGGACCCTGCCGGGCCGTCATGACCAGGACTGGAACCGGATCATGACGACGCCCGTGTGGTCCGAGCGGCCGCTGCGGATCAGCGGGACTCAGGGCCCGCAAGGTGGCGCGCGATGACCATCCGCTGAATCTGGTTGGTGCCCTCCACGATCTGGAGCACCTTGGCCTCGCGCATGAGGCGTTCGACGGGGAAGTCCTGCGTGTAGCCGTAGCCGCCGAGCACCTGGACGGCGTCGATGGTCACCTGCATCGCGGCGTCCGTGCAGAAGAGCTTGGCCATGGCGGCCTGGCGCGAGAAGGGGCGGCCGGCGTCCCTGAGGCGGGCGGCTTCCAGGTAGAGCGCGCGGCCGGCCTCGATGCGGGTCGCCATGTCGGCGAGCATGAACCGCAGGCCCTGGAAGTCCGCGATGGGGCGGCCGAACTGCTTGCGGCCGGTGGCGTAGCCGAGGGCCTCGTTCAGGGCGGCCTGGGCGACGCCGATGGCGCAGGCGGCGATGCCGAGGCGGCCGGAGTCGAGGGCGGAGAGGGCGATCGCGAAGCCTTGGCCCTCCTCGCCGATCCGGCGGGCGTCGGGGACGCGGACGCCGTCGAAGTGGAGCTGGGCGGTGGGCGAGCCCTTCATGCCCATCTTCTTCTCGGGGACGGCCGCGCTCAGCCCGGCGGCGTCACCGGGGACGAGGAAGGCGGTGATGCCCCGGGCGCCCTCGGCGCCGGTGCGGGCCAGCACGGTGCAGAAGTCAGCGATGCCGCCGTGCGTGATCCAGGCCTTGGTGCCGGTGATCACCCAGTCGTCGCCGTCCCGTACGGCCTTGGTGCGCAGCGAGGCGGCGTCGGAGCCGGAGGCGGGTTCGGAGAGGCAGTAGGCGCCGAGCAGGCCGCCGGAGAGCATCGACGGGAGGTGTTCGGCGCGCTGCTCCTTCGTGCCGTAGCCGGCGAGTCCGTGGCAGGCGAGGGAGTGGACGCTGACGCCGAGGCCGACGGTGAGCCGGGCGGCGCTGAGCTCTTCGAGGACCTGGAGGTAGACCTCGTACGGCTGGTCGCCGCCGCCGTGTTCGGAGTCGTAGGGCAGTCCGAGCAGGCCGGACTCGGAGAGCAGGGTGAAGATCTCGCGGGGGAAGCGGCCCGCTTCCTCCTCCTCGGCCGCCCCGGGGACGATCTCCCGCTGGGCGATGTCCCGTACGAGGTCGATCAGCTGGCTGGACTCCTCGGTGGGCAGACGGCGTTCGACCCACTGCGGGGCACGGTCGGACATGACGGCGCTCTCCTCCCTGTCGGGCGTTGCGGCGGTCGCGCGCGCGGGGTGTGAGCGGCGCCGCCGGGGGGATCTCCGGGCGATGCCCGAATTCACTGCTGCCCAGCCGATGTTGCCCTCTCGGATTGCGAGAGGCGCAGGCAGGCGGCTGTGGCGGGACGAGTATGCCCGATCGGATGGCATCCGTCACCGGTTGACCGAACATACGAATGAATGGGCTTCGGACACCCGGCTCTCGGCGCCCGGAGATCATCGATATTGGTCCGAACCATTGACCCAACTGGTCTAGTCCATCTACCGTTCCCGGCGAACCGGCTTTCCGCGTTCATGCCAAATTCGAGCGCCGGAAGCCGGTAGTCCATTGGCGCCCGGGAGCCCGACTGCGGGCCCTCGCCGCTGCCGCGTGTACCGCCGCTCTGGGCGCGGCCCTGCTCGGCGTCGCCGGCACCGGCTCCGCCGGCGCGGCCCCCGCCGCGCCCCGGGCCGCCGCACCGGCAGCAGCACCCGCCGCCCCCACAGCGGCCGGTGACAAGGTGGTCGGATACTTCACCGAATGGGGTGTCTACGACCGGAATTACCACGTCAAGAACATCGAGACCTCGGGCTCGGCCGACAAGCTCACGCACATCAACTACGCCTTCGGCAACGTCCAGGGCGGCAAGTGCACGGTCGGCGACTCGTACGCGGACTACGAGAAGGCGTACACCGCCGACCAGTCCGTCGACGGGGTCGCCGACACCTGGGACCAGGAGCTGCGGGGCAACTTCAACCAGCTGCGCAAGCTGAAGAAGCTCCACCCGGACCTGAAGGTGCTGTGGTCCTTCGGTGGCTGGACCTGGTCCGGCGGTTTCGGTGAGGCCGCGAAGAACCCGGCCGCGTTCGCCGACTCCTGCTACAACCTGGTCGAGGACCCGCGCTGGGCCGATGTGTTCGACGGCATCGACATCGACTGGGAGTACCCCAACGACTGCGGCCTGACCTGTGACACCAGCGGCCGGGAGGCCTACGGCAACCTGCTGTCGGCGCTGCGTACGAAGTTCGGCGGCGACAACCTGGTCACCTCGGCGATCAGCGCGGACGGTTCGGAAGGCGGCAAGCTGGACGCCGCCGACTACGGCGGCGCGGCGCAGTACGTCGACTGGTACAACCCGATGACGTACGACTTCTTCGGCGCCTGGGACGCGCAGGGCCCGACCGCCCCGCACTCCCCGCTGACCTCCTACGAGGGCATCCCGAAGGACGGCTTCAACAGCGAGGCCGCCATCGACAAGCTGAAGGCGCAGGGCGTCCCGGCCTCGAAGCTGCTGCTCGGCATCGGCTTCTACGGGCGTGGGTGGACCGGCGTCACGCAGGACGAGCCGGGCGGCACGGCGACCGGCGCGGCCCCGGGCACGTACGAGGCGGGCATCGAGGACTACAAGGTCCTCAAGAACACCTGCCCCGCCACGGGCACCGTCGCGGGCACGGCGTACGCGCACTGCGGCAGCAACTGGTGGAGCTACGACACCCCCGCCACCATCGGCACCAAGATGGCGTACAAGAACCAGCAGGGCCTGGGCGGCACCTTCTTCTGGGAGCTGAGCGGTGACACCACCGACGGCGAGCTGATCAAGGCGATCGACTGACCCGGTGACGCGGTGAAACATCAGGGGCGGGGAGCCTTTTCGGACTCCCCGCCCCTGATCCAAACGAAAGGCCCTAGAGCAGGCCGAGTTGCGTGACGAGCATGGCGACCACGACCACGAGGGTCCAGCCCGCGATGTGCTCCAGCAGCTTGGGGCCGTCTTCGGGGCCGCCGGTACGGGCGCGGCGGCGGGCGGCGGTGAGGGTGGCGGCGGTCGCGCTCATGGCATCTCGTTCGGTCGGCCGGCAGAAGGTGTACCCAGCACCCGGCCGGGACCCGACCACAGTGCCAGCCCGGCGGGTCCCGGGGTAGAGACGTCCGTCACTGCTCCCGGGCGGCCGGGACCGCCACCGCCCCCACGACGTGCGGAAACCGTGCGAGGGGCGATGGCGGGTGTGCCGCAGACCACATCGCGCGCTCAGCGCACCTCGTACGCCCTGATCATGGTCTGGCTCACCCGGGCGCCCTCCTTGTCCGTGAGCGTGACCTTCAGGTGGACGAACGTTCCGGCGGGCGCGTCACCCGGGAGCCGGACCTGCCAGCCGTCGCGGGTGGACGTGGCGCGGGCCTCGTGCCAGCCGGTGACCGCCTCGACGGTGGACTCGGTGCCGTACGCGTACGACAGGCTCACCTTCCGCAGGGTGGCGGGCCGCGCCGAGTCGTCGGTGACGGCGCTCAGGCCGATCGTGGTCGGCTCCCCCGCCGGACGGGAGTTGCGCAGGTCGGACGGCAGGTCGAGGGCCGGGATCAGCAGGTGCTGGGCGCCCTGGTCCGAGGCGTCGGTGGTGAAGACCCACTCGGTGGCGTAGGCGAGGCCGGTGCGGTCGAGCGTGCCCGCGCGCCGCTGCCACTGCTGCTGGAAGGTGACCTCCGCCTTCTTGTCGGGCAGGTCGAAGGTGCCGGAGACCATGGCCCGCGGTTCGCCGTCGACCAGGAGCCGGCGGGTGCCGGAGTCGGTCATGGCGAGGGTGGAGTCGTGCCCGCCCGCGTCGCCGAACGGGGCGATCGTGTAGCCGAGGCGGTTGCTCTCGCGGTTCATCAGGGGCTGCGCGTAGGTGTTGCGGACGGGCCCGTAGGGCGACTTGTACCACTGGGACGTCGTACGGCCCTTGTCGAGCTCGCGGGGCCCGTCGTACGAGGTGCTGCCGTACGGGCCGAGGTCCCGGCGCATCAGGGTGGTCCAGGCGACCCCGTCGCGGCCGGCCGGGGTGAAGTACTCGGTGCGCTGCTGGGGCGCGTGCAGCGGCAGGGTGGTGCCGCCGGCCCAGATCGCGGGGATGCCCGGCAGGCCGACCTTGACGTCCGACCAGTACGTCGCGTCGTCGGCGCCCTGTACGTGGTAGCGGGCGTCGGTGGCCGCGAGGTCGCGGTCGCGGACGCGCTGGGTGCCGGTCGGGATCGAGCCGTGCCCGGTGAGGGCGAGGTTGTAGACGTACGGGCTGCGGTCGGTCGCGGTGCCGGACCACTTCAGGGAGACATCGCCCCGATCCAGGGCGGCCTTGATCGCCCGCGAGTCGGCCGCCGTGATGGTGGCCTGCGGGATGCCCTCGGGGCCGGTGATCTGGAACCGGCCCTCGCTCTCCGGGACGGCTGCCAGCACGCCCGCGGCGCCTGCCTGCCGCGCGGCCTTGTCCCAGGTGAAGGCATTGCCGCCGCCAGTGCCCGCGTCCACGAGGGCGATGCGGCCCTGGAGGTCGTGGGCGGCGAAGTTCGCGTCGGTGCCCTTGCCGATGTACGTCACCGGTGCCGAGCCCTTGCCGTCGAACTCGGTCCCCTTCTGCACCGGCAGCGAGTCCAGGACCCGGCCGCCGGGGATGGTGAGGGCGGCGCGCGGCGCGGTCTGCCGGGCGGAGGCGAGGAACGTCAGCCGGTCGTCACCGTGCACCGGCTGGGCGTAGATCTCCTTGGCGTAGGACGGTACGGAGGTGAGGTAGCCGGCCTGGAGGCGGCGCGAGTCGTCCAGCCCGAGGGCGAGGCCGATGGCGAAACCGGCGCCCTGGCTGGGGCGTTCGGTGTCCCAGGAGATGCGGCGCGCGGCGCGGGCGTCGAGGGTGACCTCGGTGTCGCCGGAGACCGTCAGCTTCTCGCGGTAGAGCTGGCTGACCGACTCCACACTGCCGATGTCGCCGGGCTCGTCGCGGGTCATGACGAGGCCGCTCAGCGCATACGTGCCGAGGGGCACCCGGATCGTGGTGCTGCCGGGCTCGGGGTAGCCGAGGGTGTAGCGCTTCGCCGTGTCGCGGTGGTCGTCGAACAGCTGGAAGGCGGACGGGGAGGACGCCGGGTCGCCGTGCCGGTCGAGGCCCTTGACGGTGAGGTCGGCGGACGGGACCTCCATGTGCACGCCGAACGGGACGGTGACGCGGACCCCGTGCGACCCGGTCGCGACGAGGCGGCCGGTGACCGTGCCGTACGCCCCGGCGCTCAGCCGGGCGCCCGGGTCGATGCGGACCGGCACATCGGCGGTCCCCCGCGCCGGGACGGTGACCGTGGTGCGGGCCGGACGCGCGAAGCCGGCGACGCGGCTGCCGTCGTCGCCCCGGACGTCCTCGACGCGCAGGCTCAGGCGCACGTCCTTGCCGGTGAGGTTGGTCAGGGTGACCGTCCTGTCGGCCGGGGCGAGGTTCCGCTGCGGGTACGCGAAGTCGCCCAGGAGCGGCACGGGCGGGGCGGTGACCGGCTGGGTCACCGCGCGGGCCACGTCCATCGGGCCCGCGCCCTGCTCCAGGACCGGCGCGTCGGTGGACCGGGCCGACGAGGTGAGCAGCGCCTTGAGCCCGGCCGGGGTCAGCTCGGGGTGCTGCTGGAGGAGCAGCGCGGCGCCGCCCGCGACGTGCGGGGTGGCCATCGAGGTGCCGGACATCTCCTGGTACGCCTGGGCGCCCCGGCCACCGGAGTTGGCGGCGACGACGCCGACGCCCTGGGACGCGATGTCCGGCTTGGCGCTCACGCCGTCGACGGAGGGGCCCCGGCTGGAGAAGGAGGCGGTGGTGTTCTTCCGGTCCACCGCGCCGACGGTGAGGGCGCTGGGCGCGCAGCCGGGTGTGGAGACGGTGCCGTGCAGCGAGGCGTTGCCGGCGGCTATGACGAACAGGGCCTTGTCGCTGAGGCGTTCCACCGCGTCGACGCCGGGCCCGGCGCAGGCGGTGTCGCCGTCGGAGCCGAGCGACATGGAGACGACCCGGGCGCCCTGGTCGACCGCCCATTCCATGCCGTTGACGATGCCGCTGAGGGAGCCGGAGCCGTCGTCGTCGAGCACCTTGCCGATGAGCAGGTCCGCCTTGGGTGCCATGCCCGCGTAGGTGCCGTGCGACGCGGCGCCGGTGCCCGCCACGGTGGACGCGGTGTGGGTGCCGTGGCCGGTGCGGTCGTCGGTGGCCGGGGTGGTCACGAAGGTCTCGCTCGCGGCGACGCGTCCGGCGAGGTCGGGGTGGCCGGCGTCGACCCCGGTGTCCAGGACGGCGACCTTGACGCCGGAGCCGTCGAGCCCGGCCCGGTGCGCGGTGGTGGCGCCGGTGAGGGGCACGGTGGGGGAGCCGAGGCCGCTGACGGCGGTGCCTCGGACCTTGGCGTCGAGCCAGATCTTGCTGACGGTGGTCGCGGTGGCGGTCGTCCGGGCCGTGGATCGCTCGGTGTTCGGGGCGCTCGGGTCGCTCGGGGCGAGCTTCTGCCAGGCGTCGGCGGCGGACTCCTTGCTGACGGCGAGTCCGGCGCCGCCGATGGACTCCAGGGTCGCGGTGGTCCGGGTGCCGGGGACGGCGGCGGGGGCGCCGCGCAGGCCCCGGGCGGCGGCGCCGCCCGCGTACTCCACGACGACGGGCAGGGTGTCCGTGTGCGCGTCGTCGTAGCCGTCGGCGACGAGCCGTCCGATGTCGAAGAGCGCGGCGTCCACGAGCCCGGCGTCCACCAGGCGCTCGACGCCCTGGGGGAACACATAGGTCCGCTTGCCGTCCTGCCAGGTCGCTGCGGCGTGCCCGGTGGAGTCGCCGCCGCGCAGGGCCGCCGAGAGGACCCGGCCGGCGTCGTCCACCTGGGCCTCGACCACGTCACCGGTGATCAGGGTGACGGTCACCGCGCGGCCGGGGCCGTCGGTGAGCGGCCGGTCGGCGTCCGCCGGGGTGCCGGCGGACGCGGCGGGGGCGGCCGCCGCGAGCAGGGCGGCGGTGGCCAGCCCGGCGGCTGTCCGGCGCCATGGCCTCGTACGTCTCATCGTGGGTCTCCAGGAGAGAAGGTGTCCGGTGACCTCGGAGGGAGGCGCCCGGTGAGCAGCAGCGTGGCCAACACCGCTGCTCCGTGGGGGCCTTGGGGCTGGCGAGTGGCTGCCATGACGTAATCCCGACACGGGTGACGAGCCGGTCGCCGGCACCGCGCGGGGGGTCCGTTGCCAGGCCGCCGCGCAGGTGGCGACACTTGTGCCATGTCGTCCCAGCCAGAAGTGCCACCGTTCCCGTCGGCCGAGCCGCCACCCGGGCCGTCCGCCGCCGCGCGCTCCTCCCTGATCCGGTTGCAGGAGGACCTGCGCAGAGCCGATGACTCGCTGGTGCGTCTGCTCGCGGCGTGGCGGCCCGACGGCGCCGAGGTGCCTGGGCAGTTCGTGGAGTTCTGGGAGGGGCGCGAGGCCCAGGCCCGCCGTCTGTACGAGCTGGAGTACGGGGCCCGGACGTCCCTGATGGGGTTTCAGTCGGGGGCCAACACGGTCGCCCCGGTCCCGTCCACGCTGGCGAACCCGGTGGACGCGTCGGCGGAGGAGGAAGAGGCCGAGGAGGAAGAGGCGGAGGAGACGCGGGACGCCGAAGCGGAGCCCCCGTTGCGCAAGGACGGCAATCCCCACGCCGCGTACCGCGTGGTCGTGGACCGGGCCTTCCTCACCGAGCCGGAGGCACTGCGCGCGCTGGACGAGCGGCTGGCGTCCGGCAATCAGGTGCGGGTGGTGGACCAGCCCCTGATCAAGCTCCTCATAGCGGACGAGGAGACGGCCATGGTCCAGCTGGAGGCGGGCCGTTCGATCATCCTCGGGCCGCCCCTGGTCCGGCTGGCGGTCGAGCTGTTCGAGTCCGTGTGGCAGCGCTCGCGGCCGTATCTGCGGGAGGACGGCGACCTGGACCCGGCCGACCGGCGGCTGCTCCAGCTCATGCTGTCCGGGCTGACGGACGCGGCGACGGCCCACCAGCTCGGCACGTCGCCCCGTACGGTCCAGCGCAGGCTGCGCGCCCTGATGGACGCCGCCTCGGTCTCCTCGCGCGTCCAGCTCGGCTGGTACGCGATGCGCAACAACTGGGTGTGAGCGGGCCGCCCGGGGCACGTGGGCACCCCGGGCGGCGGGCCGTCACATCCGGGCGGTGTAGTACTCCAGCGTCCGGCCGTGCAGGCGCTTCACCGGGTCGGTGTAGCGGTCGGACATGGAGTTCTGCTGGAGGTAGTTGGTCACCACCCAGGTCAGGTCCTTCCCGTCGACCGTCCCGTCGTGATTGATGTCGGCGGAACGCTTCGAGGTGCCCCGGGCGTCGTACACGGCGGCGGCGTCGCGGACGTCGATGACGTCGTCCCCGTTGACGTCACCGGCGATCAGCGCCGCCTTCGACGTGGCGCTCGTCCCGGCCACGGCCCCGTACCCGTCCAGGCCGAGGTCGATGTCCTCGGTCCAGGCGAAGTGGCCCGGCACCCGGATCTTCAGGCGGTACGGCTTCGCGGCGGGCTTCAGTCCGTCCGCCGAGATCCGGGCGGTCGCGTCGGCGGCCATCGGGTGCCGGGTGCCGTCCGGGGCGGTCAGCTCGGCCTGGAAGCCGTCGAGGCTGTAGTCGCGCTTCGTGTCGTACGCGTAGTCCTTGGTCAGCAGCGCCTCGGCGGCGGGCTTGGCGGCGAAGGTGGACTGCGGGTTGAGCATCCGCACGGAGCCGTAGAACTGGATGTTCAGCGGCACCTTGGTGCCGGTGGTGTCCGTGGCGCTCGTGGTGCCCGTGTTGAGCCCCGCCGATGCCGTCCAGTGCTCCCCCGTCACCTCGTACGTCACCTTGAGCAGCGGCATCGAGTCGCCGCTCAGGCCCTCCGCGTCCGAGACGTCGAAGTTGAGCGTGGTGTACGAGGAGGCCCCGGCGGACACGGCGGTGGTGGTGATCTCCGACGGGCCGTGGGCGGCCAGTTCGGCGGTCGGCTCAATGCCGGTGATCTTCACGTTCCGGTCGTCGTAGCGGATCTGGGAGCTGAAGGACTTCCAGTGCTTCAGGTCGTGGGCCGTCAGGGTGTACGTGACCCGGTCGCCGGCCCGCGCCACCGGGGCGTCGGCGTCGGCGACGACGTAGGGGATGCCCTCCTTGATGAGGTTGAGGGAGCGGACGCCCCCGATGTTCCCCGCCGCGTCCGTGGGCCACATCTTGACGTAGGCGGTCGGCGGGCCGGGCGAGACGGCCACCGACGCGTTCACGTTTCCGTCGGCGTCGGCGTTGACATGACCGGTGGGCGCGTTGGGGCTGTACGTCGAGTAGTACAGCGCGTTGTCCTTCTGGCCGATGTCGAGCCCGGCCTTGTGGATCGCGTCGGCCTCGCCGTCGCGCAGCCGGCCCGAGAAGGCGAACGACGTGGCGTCGGCGGGAATCTCCACGACCGTGGGGCGGGACGGGTCCCAAGCACCGTACGTGTCCTCGTACGCCGGGGCGTGCGAGTCGACGTAGATGTCGCGCAGCTCCGCGTCGGTGCCGCCGAAGGCGTCCGTGCCCACGATGCGCAGCTTGTAGTGGCCGTCCGCGATCCAGCGGCCGCGGGGGTCGAACGGCGTGGCCTTGCGCCCGGTCACCGGGAAGTACCAGCCGCCGACCGTCGCCGGGCCGTACAGCACGCCCTCGGTGAGGCCCGTCGTGTTGATCCCGCCGACGTAGCCGAGGTCCTTGCCGCGGGCGTCGGCGAGGAAGATGTCGACGCTCGTCAGCTGGCCGGCCATGCGCAGGTTGAAGGTGGCGGCGCCGCCGCCCACGGACCCGGCGTCGGAGAACTGGTTGGTCGAGATGACCGGCTTCGTCATGTCGATCTCCGCGAAGCCGGACTCGGCGACGCGCAGCCCGAACGGCATCCGCAGGGTGTGAAGTCCCTTGCCCTGTACGGGGGTCAGGGTGACGAAGCCCTCGTAGTAGCCGGCCGGCGCGTCGTGCGGCACGCGCAGGGTGGTGCGGACGGGCGTGCTGCCGTGCGGCTTGCTGGTCACCTGGCGGTCGGCGGACAGGGTGATACCGGCGGCGCGGGCGTCCCCGGAGGCCCCGTTGCCCCGGGTGAACGTGGCCTCGACCGCGTAACGGCCCTTGGAGCCGCTGTCGTTGACCAGGTCGAGCCGCTTCTCGACACGGGTGGACCGGCCGACCGGGAGCACCCCGAGATCGAGGGCGCCGGTGCGGTGGTCGAGCTCGGACCGGGTGCCGTCCAGGGAGACGTACGGGGTCTTCGCGGTGACCTGGAGGGAGGTCTCGGTGTGCACGGCGGTGTACGGGTCGACCGCGCCGGCGCCCGCGTCGAAGACGCTCACCTTGCCCGGCATCGGGCGGGCGGTGTTCATCAGCGCCGCCTTGACCCCGTCCGGCGTGAGCCGGTGGTCGTGCTGGAGCAGCAGCGCGGCGGCCCCGGCGACGTACGGCGAGGCCATGGAGGTGCCGCTGAGGCGGGCGTACGCGTCGGTGTAGTCACCGGTCTCCGGCGCGACGGTGTCCGCCGGGACGGACGAGAGCACGCTGACGCCGGGCGCGGTGACCTCGGGCTTGATGGCGCCGGTACCGTACGCCGGGCCGCGCGAGCTGAAGTCCGCGAGCCCGCCGCTGCCGAGCACGAAGGTGCCGGCCTCCGTGAACGTGAGGCGGGCGGTGGAGTCGGCGGTCCCGGCGGCCAGCGCGGCGCCCTCGGCGGCGGTGAGCGAGAAGGCCGGCACATAGGACGGGCTCTCGCCGATGTAGTTCGGGATGTGCCCCTCGTCCGCGTTGTCGTTGACGAGGAGGACGGCGACGGCGCCCATGGTGGCGGCGCGGCGCACCTTCTCGTCCAGGGTGATCCCGCCGCGCTTCACGAGGACGGCCTTGCCCTTGACGTCCTTGCCGCTGTAGCCGGCCGCGGTGCCGGTCCCGACGTCGGCGACCGGGTAGGTGCCCGAGGCCAGGTGGGAGAGCGCGTCGCCGAAGGGCCGGGCCAGCAGCCGCCCCGTGGCGGTGGTGGCGCCCGCCCCGATGCGGTACTCCGGCAGGGTCATCGGTTCGTCGTGCGCGCCCACGGTGAGCGGGAGCGCGGCGGCGCCCGGGGTGCCCAGGGTGTTGGCGCCCGGGCCGCTGTTGCCGGCGGCGATGACGGTGGTGATCCCCGCGAGCACCAGGTTGTCGGCGGCTATCGCCTGCGGGCTCATCGGGTCGTTGACGGCCGCGCCGAGCGACATGTTGACGACGTCCATGCCGTCGTCGGCCACCCGGTCCATCGCGGCCATGATGTCACTCGTACGGCCGCTCCCGTACGGGCCCAGCACCCGGTACGCGTACACGGAGGCACCGGGCGCCACGCCGTGCGCGGCGCGCTCCTGCGCGGTGTCGCCCCGGCCGGCGACGATTCCGGCGACGTGCGTGCCGTGCTCGGTGTAGTAGGCGGAGCCCTGGTTGGTCTCGGCCTGACCGGACGCCTTCCAGTCGGCGTACGTGGTCTCCATGGGGTCGGCGTCGTCGTCCACGAAGTCGTAGCCGCCCTTGTACGCGGCCTTGAGGTCGGGGTGGTGGTAGTCGATGCCGGTGTCGATGATGCCGACCTTGACGCCCTTGCCGGTGATGCCCTCGGCGTGCAGCCGGGCCACGCCGTCGTCGTCCTGCGCGGCGCCGGTAACCCCTCCCCCGCCGCCGTCGACGGGGGAAGGGCGGTCGAGTGCCTTGACGGTGGTGTCCGGCCAGACGGCGGTGACCTCATCGTTGTCGAGGAGTTCGGCGACGCGGTCGCCGGGGAGCCGGAGGCTGACCCCGTCGAAGCTGTGGGTGTAGGTGCGCCCGGGCTTGGGGGCCTTGGCCGTCTTGGCGCCCTTCGCGAACATGCCGTCCAGCGCGGTGCGGAAGCGCTGGTGCGCCTTGGTCACGGCGTCCTTCGCCGCGTCCTCGCCGACCGTGCGGCCCTCGGCCGCGGCGAGCAGGCGGGCGGTCCGGGCGGGCGGGGTCTTCAGCTGGACGATGACGTCGACGGGCTTGCTGCTGCGCAGCGCGGCCTTGTCGGTGAGGTGCAGGCCGCCCATGTCCAGGGCGGCCATCCGGTGCAGGGCTCCCCGCTCCTGGTCGTCCAGGGAGGCGAGCAGCGCGCCGGCACCCGACGTACCGGAGGTGGCGGGTGCGGCGAAGGCTGCGGGGGCGGTGGCCGCGAGGGTGGCGAGCACGGTTGCCGCCGCGGCCAGGGCGAGGTGTCTGCGCCCCGGGGCTTGCGTCATGATTCGTGGGCTCCTCTGGGCAGGGACGGACGGGGTCCCCCTCACCTCGTGAGCTGCGGGGGACGGGCATCGCATGATCGTCGGTGCGTGGGCCTCCGGTGGGAATGGGGAACCGGTGGCGAGATCACGTCTGTCGTCAAGTCGCCATCGGGAGAAGGTGAGTTCGGGGGCTGGCGACAACACGTCGTGTCATGTATCCGCCACGCGAGTGTGCTGCGGCGCCCCGGCCGGGCTCGGTAGACCCGTGCCACGACCTTCCGCCGGTGCCCGGGTTCCGGCGGGAGATCGCCGACGTGGTCCCGGTCCTGCCGAGGCCCCCGCCATGCGAAAGGGCACCCATGTCCCGCCCCACCACCACGCGCCGCAGACGCCGGTTCACCGCCGCCGTGCTGGCGGCCGGCCTGACCGGCTCACTCATGAGCCTGTCGGCACTGCCCGCGCAAGCCGCCGACGTGCCGCACCCGTTGGGCACGGCCGTCCCGGACGCGCCCAAGAAGGCCCTGACCGCCCCGCACGACAAGCTGGGCGCCCACGACCGTACGCTGCTCCAGAAGGCCGAGAGCAAGAAGGCCAAGACGGTCACCGTCCTGCTGGCCACCGGCGAGGGCGACACCGAGGCGCTGCGCGAGAAGGTCGCGGACCTCGGCGGCCGGGTCGCCAGGGCCGACGACAAGCTGGGCTACGTCCGCGCCACCGTGCCGACCGGCAAGGTCACCGCGCTCGCCGCCCTCTCCTCGGTCCGGGCCGTCGACCTCAACGAGACCTTCAAGATCCCCGACCCGTCACCGGTCACCGCCAAGGACAAGAAGGACCACGGCGGCCACGGCCCCACCACGCCGAAGGCCCCCGACCGCACCACCCCGGCCGACAACCCCTACCTGCCCGTGGCCGAGACCGGGGCCACCGGCTTCACCGAGGACCACCGCTCCTGGGACGGCCGGGGCGTCACCGTCGGCATCCTGGACACCGGGGTCGACCTCGCCCACCCGGCGCTGCGCACCACCACGACCGGGCAGCCGAAGATCAAGGACTGGGTGACCGCGACCGACCCGGTGACGGACGCCGACCCGACGTGGCTGGAGATGCGGCTGAAGGTCACCGCGAAGGACGGCACCTTCCGCTACGGCGGGGTCGACTACAAGGCGCCGGACGGGGACTACGAGTTCCAGCTCTTCAAGGAGTCCGACACCTGGGGCGGCGAGCTGGAAGGGGACGTCAACCGGGACGGCGACTACAAGGACGTGTTCGGCGTCCTGTACCGCAAGGCCGACCACCGGGTGTGGGTCGACGCGGACCTCGACCAGACCTTCGGCGACGCCGATGTGGTCGAGCCGTACGCGAAGTCCGGCAAGTGGGCCACCTTCGGCAAGGACGACCCCGCGACGGCCGTCGCCGAGTCGATGCCGTTCACCGTCGAGTACCGCGACGACGTGGACCTGTCGGCGCGGGGCGGCACGAGCGCGGGCAAGACGGCCGACTTCGTGAACATCGGCATCGTCTCCGGTGCCCACGCCACCCATGTCGCCGGTATCACCGCGGGCCACGGGCTGTTCGGCGGGAAGATGGACGGCGCGGCCCCCGGCGCCCGCATCGTCTCGGAGCGCGTCTGTCTCTTCGCCGCCGGCTGCACCTCGTACGCCCTCACCGAGGGCATGATCGACGTCGTCGTGGACAAGGGCGCCGACGTCGTCAACCTGTCGATCGGCGGGCTGCCCGCGCTCAACGACGGCGCCAACGTCCGCTCGGTCCTCTACAACCGGCTGATCGACGAGTACGGCGTGCACATCGTGTCGTCGGCGGGCAACGACGGTCCCGGCATGAACACGGTGTCCGACCCTGCGGTGACGGACAAGGTCATCGCGGTGGGCGCCTCGGTCAGCAAGGACACCTGGTGGGCGGATTACGGCTCCGAGGTGAAGGACCGCCAGTCGCTGTTCCCGTTCTCCGCGCGCGGGCCGCGTGAGGACGGCGGGATGAAGCCGGAGATCGTCGCCCCGGGCGCCGCGGTCTCCTCCATTCCGACCTGGCTGCCCGGCGAGGGCGTGCCCCAGGCCGGTTACGAACTGCCTCCGGGCTACGGCATGTTCAACGGTACGTCGATGGCCTCGCCGCAGGCCGCGGGTGCCGTCGCCGTCCTGCTCTCCGCCGCGTCCGCCTCGCACGTCAAGGTGTCGCCGGCCGGGCTGCGGTCCGCGCTGACCGGCTCGGCGACGTATCTGCCGGACCAGCCGGCGTACGCGCAGGGCGCCGGCCTCGTCTCCGTACCGGCGGCGTGGAAGCTGCTGGCGAAGGGCCTGAAGCCGACGGCTTACTCCGTCGAGGCGCCGGTCTGCGGTGTCCTCGCGGACATGCTGACCACCCCCGGGTCCGGCACCGGCATCTACAACCGCTGCTCCTCCCAGGACGGCGGGCAGCCGCTGCACCGCCCGAAGAACTACACGGTGAAGCTCACCCGCACCGGCTCCGGCAGCCGTGAGGCCCGCCTCTCCTGGGTCGGCAACGACGGTACGTTCAGCGCCCCTCGCACCGTGCGACTGGACCGGGGCCGGGCCACCTCCGTCACCGTCCGCGCCCAGGCGAGGTCCACCGGCGCGCACTCGGCGCTGCTGCGCGTGGACGACCCGGCCACCCCGGGCGTCGACCAGCTGGTCCCGGTCACCGTCGTGGCCGCCGCCGACCCGGCGAAGCCGTCGTACGCGGTGTCCACCGCAGGCTCGGTGGACCGCAACGCCACCCGCTCGTTCTTCGTCTCCGTGCCCAAGGGCGCGGCAGCGCTGAAGGTGGACCTGTCCGGCGTCACCAAGGACAGCCAGACCCGGTTCCTGGCGGTCGACCCGCAGGGCATGCCGGTCGAGGACACCGCCGTGAGCCGCTGCTACTCCCACTTCTCGGACGAGAAGGACTGCGCCTCCGGCTCGCGCACCTACCAGCAGCCGATGCCCGGCGTCTGGGAGTTCGAGGTGGAGGCCCGCCGCACCTCGCCGGTGCTCACCAACCCCTACCGGCTGACCGCGACCGTGCAGGGCGCCACGCTCGACCCGGCGTCCTCGGTGATCGACGTGGCGGCGCTGCACTCGGCGGCCGAGAAGAGCTTCACGGCCGTCAACCGGTTCGCCCCGGTGACCGCGCACGCGGTGGGCGGCTCCCTGGGCGCGCTGTCCGAGGCCCACCCGACCGTCGCCGACCAGGACATGACCGGCAAGCAGGTCACGGTGCCCCGGGACGCGACGCGCTTCGAGGTGTCGATGGGCAACGCCTCCGACCCGGACGCGGACCTGGATCTGTACCTGGTCGCGCAGTCGGGGGCGCTCGTCGCCTCCTCGACCAACGGCGGCTCCCGCGAGTCGATCGTGGTGGACAAGCCGGCACCCGGCTACTACCTGCTCTACATCGCGGGCACGGACGTACCGTCGGGCAGCACCGAGTTCGACATCCAGGACACGATGTTCTCCTCGTCGCTCGGCTCGGTGACGGTGGACCAGGACAAGCCGGTGCGCCTCGCCAACGGCAGGTCCATGAAGATCAGCGGCCGGCTGGTCGCGGACACCGTGCCCCCGGCGGGCCGCCGCATGGTGGGCCGGTTCTCTCTGGCCTCCGACACGGGCACCCTGCTGGGCAGCGCCGACGTGCTGATCGGCAAGGTGTCCACCCCGCACGCGGAGATCACGTCCTCGTTCGGCCCGGCCCTCGCGTTCAGCCTGGACGACAACGGCCGGGTCTCCGGCTCCCAGCAGGTCTCGAACAAGAGCCGCCCGATGCGCTGGGACGCGGAGAACGGAGTCACACTGCTCGACAACGCCGACGCACGCGACGGCCATGTCTACAGTCAGAGTCCGACCAAGGGCTACGCCACCGGTCAGCTCACGCCCGCCGAGGGCACCCGGGCCGGCTTCTGGGACGCGGCGGGCAACCTCACCGTCCTTCCGCTGCCCGACTGGGAGGCGTACCGCTTCGCGCGCGGCTTCGCCGTCAACGACTCCGGTACGGTCGTCGGCAACGCCACGGGCAACATCACCGACCCGGCCACCGGCCGGAACCTCGAAGTGAACGAGGGCTTCGTCTGGAGCGCGGCGACCGGCTTCCGCAAGCTGCCGCACCTCACCGAGAGCCGCAGCCTGACCGAACCGATCGCCATCAACAACGACGGCATCGTGGTCGGCCACTCCTCCAAGGACGGCAGGCGCCGCGCCGTGAAGTGGGACGCGGACGGCAAGATCACCGACCTGGGCACACTGCCGGGCATGCCCGACAGCTACGCCGAGTCGGTCAACGCCTCCGGCACGATCGTCGGCGCCAGCGGTGACGACGCGTTCGTCCTGAAGCCCGGCGGTTCGATGACCCGGCTGCCCGACTTCGGCTTCGACGCGAAGGCGCTCGCGGTGAACGACGCCGGCTGGATCATGGGCACCGCCCAGACCGCGCCGGACGTGGAGACCGCGGTCGTGTGGGACCCGGAGGGCCGCATGTACGAGCTGTCGGCCATGACCGGCTCCTCGCGCTTCGTTCCGCTGGAGGGCATCGACATCAATAACCGGGGCGAGGCGGCGTACTACGCCATGGACCTGGAGGACGGCGGCTCGACCAAGGTCGTCCTGGCCAAGCTGCCTTCCTGACGCTCCCTTCGTCCGCCCTCCCCGCCGCCCGGTGGCGGGGAGGGCGGTGCGCTGTCAGGCCCTCAGCCGGGCGGCGATCGGGCAGTCCCGCACGGCGCACACATCGCACCCGAGCTCCGCCGTCCGGAGCGAGACCCGGGCCCCGCCTCCCCTCGGGGCGGCGACGGCCCCCGCCGGACCCTCGTACTCCAGCAGCAGCAACGCCGAATCGTCCGCCCCGCATGGCGCGGCGTGCCGGTGCACGTCCTCGCGCATCCTGGCCAGGCAGCGGCCGACCGGCCCGTCGCGCAGCAGTCCGCTGTGCGAGCCCAGCGGGTAGAAGCGGCCGTCCTCGTCCCGGGCCTCGGCCAGTCCGTCGGTGTGGAACAGCGCCCGGTCCCCGTCGTGCAGCAGCCCCCGGTGGCGTCCCGGCCGGCCGTCCCCCAGGGCGTCGAGCCCGAGCGGCATGCCGGGCCGGTCCGGCTCGGTCCAGGTCACCCCGCCGCCCGCCCGGACCACCAGCGGCGCCGGATGACCGTAGTTGAGCACGGTCATCCGGCCGTCCGAGGTCACCTCGGCGAGTACGGCGGTGGCGAACCGTTCCTCGTCGGGCCGGCGTGCCAGGGCGCATCCCATGCGCACCCCGACCTCGTCCAGGCTCGGCGACACCGCCGCGTACTCCCGGAACGCGCCCAGCAGGGCGGCCGCCAGCCCGGCGGCCCGCAGCCCCTTGCCCTGGACGTCCCCCATCAGCACCCGGACGCCGCCCCGGACGGGCACCACCTCGTAGAAGTCCCCGCCGATCCTGGCCGCGTCCGCCGCGGACTCGTACGACGCCGCGATGTGCACGGGCCCCGCCGTCTCGGGGAGCGACGGGGCCAGGGCGTCCTGGGCGGTGGCGGCCACGTCGCGCATCACGGCGTGCCCGCTCTCGTGGCCCTGGCGGATGCGCGCCCCCGCGGCGGCGACGGCGGTGACCACGACGACGGCCACCAGCGACACGACCGCCCGGGGCGAGGCGAGCACGTCGTCGTGGTACGCCAGCACCGCGGCCCAGACCGCGGCGAACAGGCCCGTGCCGGCGACGGCCGGGACACGGCCGCGCGCCGAGGCGACGACCGGCCCCACGGAGTAGAGGGCCAGCAGCCTCACCTCCTCCCCCAGCACGAGATCGAGCAGGGCGACGGCGAGTACGGCCCACGCGCCACCGCAGTCGAGATACTTGAAGGCCGGCATTCTCGGGTTCTTCATGGCTCTCCCTCCGCGGGCGTCCCGGTCGCGGGCGTCTCAGACCTCGATGGCGACCCGCCCGTCGGCCGCGGTCTCGGCGTTGCGCCGGGTCTTCGCCCAGCCCGTACGGCCCCGCAGCAGCCGGACGAAGCCGCGCGCCGACACGAGGAACAGGTGGTACGCGTACAGCCAGAGCGCGATCCCCCAGAGCACCCCGGTGAGCCGGGACCGCCCGGGGGCGAACTCGCGGCGGTAGACCGGTCCCCAGAGCACGAACGGGACGATCGACAGGAGTCCCAGGGCGAGCGCGACCGGCCAGGCGGAGAGCACCACATGGGCGGCCTCTCCGTCGATGACGAGCGCGGTCAGCATGAGGACGCTCAGCAGCAGGGTCGTGAGATGGGCGACCGGCTGGAAGAAGGTGTACAGGCACTCCAGCACGCCCTTGGCCGAGTAGTGCCGGGAGCCGGTGATCCGGCCCGCGTACCGCACGCACTGGATGTTGCCCTGCGCCCAGCGGGTGCGCTGGGTGAGGAAGCGCCGGGTGCGCGGCAGGGCCTCCTGGGTCACCCAGGTGTCCGCCAGATGGGTGACCCCGTAGCCGGCCAGCCGCATCTGGACGCCCAGTTCGTAGTCCTCCAGGAGCGCCGCGCGCGCCCACGGCCGGCCGTGCTCCGCGGCGATCCGGTCGAGCGCGGTGAGCCGGGTGAACTGGCCGTTGCCGCCGAGGCCGACCGAGCCGGTGCGGCGGCGCAGGAGCTGCATGCCGGTGTTGGACACGGCGAACTCCGCGTCCTGCATGCGGATCAGGAGCCGGGCGTAGGCGTTGGCGAGCCTGCCCCGGCCGGGCAGCGGGCGGGCGTCCTCGACGTTGCGCATCCGGACGCCGATCTGCACCCCGCCGGTCTCCGGGTCGCCGAAGGCGTCGGGGCCGGCCGCGTGGGCGAGCGCGTCCGGCGACAGCCTGCCGTCGGCGTCGACCACGCAGACGACGAGCCGGTCCCGGTCCGGCTCCCCGGCGAGTGCCGCGTACGCGGCGTTGAGCGCGGCGCCCTTGCCGTTGCGGGCGTCGGGCAGCCGCCGGGAGACGAGGTGCACCCGGTCGTCCCGGGCGGCCAGCGCGCCGACGATCGAGCCCGTCCGGTCCTCGCTCGCGTCGTCGATCACCCAGACGTGCCCGCCCGGGAAGTCGGCACGCAGCCGGGTCACGGTGGTCTCGATGACGGCCTCCTCGTCACGGCAGGGCACGAAGAAGTGCCAGCCGAAGGCGGCGGGATCGCCGGTACGGGAGGGCTGCCGGCGCGCGTAGGCGCGGCGGGCGCCGGCCCAGTAGACGAGGAAGAAGGCGAGGAGGAGGAACGGGAAGACGTAGAGGAAGAGATCGAGGACCATGCGAGGCTCCTGGGAGGCGGCGGACGGGGGCGGGCGCTCCGGGGCTCAGGCGGGGACCGGGGCGGGCACGCCGTCCGGCAGTGCCACGTCCGCGGTGAGGTCCGCGATCCGGCGCGAGGCGCTGCCGTCGCCGTACGGGCTGGGCAGTCCGGCGAGCCGCCGCAGGCCGTCCGGGCCCTCGGCGAGCCTGCGGCGCGCGGCGGTCTCGATGCCGAGGCCGGGCTCCACGAGGTCCGCGAAGTCGGTGAGCGATTCGGGCCGTTCGGTGGACCGGCGGACGACGACGAGCGGCCGGCCGAGGACGGTGGCCTCCTCCTGGATGCCGCCCGAGTCGGAGATGATCAGCGCCGCGTGCCGGGCAAGGGCCAGGAAGGCGCCGTAGCCGGTGGGCGGCACGACGGTGATCGCGTCGAGCAGCGGCCACAGTCCCGCCTCCTCGATGCGGGCGCGGGTGCGCGGGTGCAGGGGCATGACGACGGGCAGCCGCTTGGCGAGACCCGAGAGTTCGCCGAGCACGACGGCCAGCACGGCCGGGTCGTCGGTGTTCTCCGGGCGGTGCACGGTGGCCAGGACATAGCCGTCGGCTTCGAGCCCGTGGTCCGCGAGGAGCCGGGTCCGCTCGTCCGGCGGCGGCAGATGGTCGTGGACCGCCTCGACCACGGTGTTGCCGGTGACGGCGATGCGGTCCGCGTCGATCCCCTCCTCGATGAGGTGGGCGCGGTTGTCGGGGGTGGCGGCGCAGAGCACGTCGGCGAGCCGGTCGATCAGGACCCGGTTGTGCTCCTCGGGCATGTTCCGGTCGTGGCTGCGCAGCCCCGCCTCGACGTGGACGAGCGGCAGCGAGCGCGCGTTGGCGGCGAGGGCCCCGGAGAGGGCGGCGTTGGTGTCGCCCTGGACGACGACCGCGCGCGGCGGGTCCGCCGCGAACCGCTGGTCGAGACCGGTGAGTGCGGCGCCGACCTGGACCGCCCTGGGCCGGCCGCCGACGCCGGTGAGGAATCTCGGCTCGGGCAGCCCGAATTCGTCGAGGAAGCCCCCGGACAGGCCCTCGTCGTAGTGCTGGCCGGTGTGCACGACCCGGGCGGCGGGTCCGAGGACCCGGATCAGCTCGGCGAGTTTGACCAGCTCGGGGCGGGTGCCGAGGACGACTGCGACGCTGTGGGAGGGGAGGGTAGCCATGCCCCCGAGTGTTGATGAACATGGTTGCCAGAACAGCTGCGACAACGTTGTCGAACGGTTGCTTCCGGTGCGGGGGCGGTCATCGGGGACGTACGACAGGGCCGTTCTGCCCTGGGTGGACCCACGGAGGTCCCGGCCATGGACTCACCGAGGTCCCGGCTCGGCGCCCCCGACGAAGCGGTAGCCGACGCCCCGCACCGACTCCACCGGGTCGGGCACCCCGTCACCGGCCGCCGATGCCAGCTTGCGGCGCACCCGGAGCACGGCGAACTTCACCCGGTCCCGGCCCAGTGCGGTCGTGTCGTGCCACACCCGGTCGAGCAGGGTGTCCGTGGTGACGACGGCACCCCGGTTGCGTACGAGCAGTTGCAGCAGCCGGTACTCGATGTCGCTGAGGCGGACCTCGGCCCCGTGCCACAGGACGGTCCGCCGGTCCGCGAGGAGCCTGAGGTGGCTGCTGACCTCGCCGCCCGGCCGCCGCCGCGCGCCCGACCTGCGCAGCAGCGCCTCGACCCGGGCCAGCAGCTCCTCGTTCCGGAACGGCTTGACCACGTAGTCGTCGGCGCCGCCGCGCAGCCCGCGCACCAGGTCCGCGAGGTCGTCGCGGGCGGAGAGGACGATGACGGGGAGGTCGCTCATGTCCCGGGTCCGGGCCAGCACCCGCCAGCCGTCGAGCCCGGGCACTCCGAGATCGAGCAGCATCAGGGCCGGCCGCTCCTCGAACAGCAGCCGCAGCGCGTCCCGGCCGTCGGCGGCGTCCAGCACCTCGTACCCGTCCCCCGCGAGCAGCTCGCGCAACGCCAGGGCCGACGCCGGGTCGTCCTCCACGATCAAGAGTCTCGGCATCGCGGACCGTCGCCCTCCAGGCAGCCCGTCCCGCACCACCACCGGCGCGCCGGGCACATACTCCGAGTGAACCAGCAATGCCCGCCCGCCGCCCACCGCGGGCGCCCCGGCACCCTCGCCCACGCCTTCCGGCCTCGGCTGCCTCAGCCTGCGGAGCCGAAGCGGCGCAGGTAGCCGTCGAGCCCGTCCGGTGTGGTGGAGGCCCATCCGATGTACCCGTCCGGACGTACGAGGAAGAGACCGGTGCCGTACGCGGCGGGCGCGCTCCCGCTCACGACCCGGGCGACCGGTCCGCGCGCGCCGCCGGGTGCGTCGGTCCCGAGCGCGAGCAGCGTCCAGTGCGGTCCCCGGAAGGCGTCGAAGAGCCGTACGCCGTCCACGGTCGCGTCGGGTGCGCGGTCACCGGCCCGGGGCGTGTCCTCCGGGACCGCGTCGCGCGTCTCCTCGGTGAGCGGCGAATCGCGGTACCCGAGGCCCAGTTGGCGGGTGGCGCCGCCTCGGCGGACCTCGCCGCGGTGGACGCCGGTGGACAGGTCGAGCATCTGGGCGGCGATCGGGCGGCGCTCCTCCTCGTAGCTGTCCAGGAGCGCGTCCGGGGCGCCGCCCGTCAGGACCGCGCCCAGCTTCCAGCCCAGGTTGTAGGCGTCCTGGACGCTGGTGTTCAGGCCCTGTCCGCCCGCCGGGGAGTGCACATGCGCGGCGTCCCCGGCGAGGAGGACCCGGCCCGCGCGGAAGCGGTCGGCCAGGGCGGCGCGGGGGCGGAAGTCCGAGGCCCAGCGCACCTCGGTCAGGGCTTCGGCGGGGAGGTGCGAGCGCTGGGCGAGGACCTTGCGGATGCCGTCCGGGGTGAGGTCGACGTCGGTGCCCTCCGGGAAGCGGGCGGTCAGCTGGAAGTCCTCCGTGCCGGCCAGCGGGCAGACGGCGAGGAAGTCCCCGCCGTCGTGGGGCGGGAAGATGTGCCAGTTGTCGCGGTCCAGGCCGGTGAGCCGGACGTCCGCGACCAGCGTCGGGTTCGGGTCGACGGTCTCTCCGGTCATCCCGATGCCCAGCGCGCGGCGCACCGCCGACCGGCCGCCGTCAGCGGCGACCAGATAGCGGCCGCGTACCGTACCGCCGTCGGCGAGACGCACGGTGACGCCCTCCGCGTCCTGCGTCAGACTGGTGGCCTCCCGGCCGAAGGCGACCTCGCCGCCCAGCTCCGCCAGCCGCTCGGCCAGGATCTCCTGGGTGCGCCACTGGGGCACCATCCACGGCTTGTTGTACGGCGCGTCCTCGCTCGGCTCGACCGGGTCGAACATGTGGTGCTCGCCGACGCGCTCACCGTTCCGCCAGACCATGCCGACCGGGTAGGTGCCGCCCGCCGCGTGGATCGCGTCGATCACCCCGAGGTCGTCGAAGACCTCCATGGTGCGGGGCTGGAGGCCCTTGCCCCGGGAGCCGGGGAACAGCTGCTCCGCCCGTTCGAGGACGAGCGCGTGCACACCGCGCCGGGCCAGGTCCACCGCGAGGGCGAGACCGGTGGGGCCCGCGCCGGCGATCAGGACATCCGCGTTCATGACGATTCCCCTTAACGCTGTTAAGTGCTCCGTGGTTCCGAGGATGTCCTTAACGGCGTTAAGCTGTCAAGCGTGAGTACCGAACGACGCGCCCCCCTCGACCGCCGACGGGTCGCGGACACGGCGTTGACGCTGCTGAACGAGGTGGGCCTGGACGGGCTGACCCTGCGCGCCATCGCGAAGGAGCTGGACGTCAAGGCGCCCGCCCTGTACTGGCACTTCAAGGACAAGCAGGCCCTGCTGGACGAGATGGCGACCGAGATGTACCGGCGCATGCTCGCCGGCACGCCCCTGGACCCGGCCGACACCTGGCGGGAGCTGCTGCGGAAGACCAACCACGCCCTGCGGACGTCACTGCTCGGCTACCGGGACGGCGCCAAGGTGTTCAGCGGTTCGCGCTTCACGGGCGCGGTGCACGCCGAGCAGATGGAGGAGAGCCTGCGCCTGCTCACCGCCGCCGGGTTCACCCTCGCCCAGGCGGTGCGGGCGGCCACCACGACGTACATGTTCACGCTCGGCTTCGTCATCGAGCAGCAGGGCGCCGAGCCGCTGCCGGGGCTGCGCCGGGAGGGCTTCGACGTGGACGAGCGCGCGCGGATGCTCGCCGCCTATCCGCTGACCGCCGCGGCGGGTGCGGAGATCTTCGCGGACTACGAGCAGCACTACGAGGAAGCGCTCGGCCTGGTGATCGCGGGCATCGCGGCGGCCTACGGCGTCGACTGACGGCGCGCGCGGCGGCCGGGGGGGCGCGTCAGTCCAGGTCGATGACGACCTTGATGTCACCGTCCTGCGCGGTGAACGCCTCGGCGGCGTCCCGCAGCGGCACCCGCCGGGTGATCATCCGTTCCAGCCAGGCCGGCTCGGCGCGGCGGAGGGCTTCGGCGCCCGCGCGGTAGTGGCGCAGATTGGCGTTGACGGAGCCCACCACGGCGACGTTGCCCCGCACCAGCTCGTTGTTGAGCGCGCCGGCCTCCACCGGCAGCCGGCGGGCGTCGGGCGACACACCGAGCAGGCAGACGATCCCGTAGCTCGCGGTCCCCCGCATCGCCCCCAGGACCACGTCTCCGGCGCCCGTCGTCTCGATCACCACGTCGGGCCGGAGGGCGGAGGCCACCTCGTCGATGGAGCCGCTGTGGTAGGTGGCGCCCAGGCCGGCCACCAGAGCGGGCTTCGGCCCTGTGGTCACCCGGTCGAGCACATGGACGTCCAGCCCGCGCTGCCGGCCGAGGAGCGCGGCGAGCAGGCCGATCGGCCCGGCGCCGGTGACCAGGACCCGCTCCGGCTCGAACCAGGAGCGCGCGCCGATCCGTTCGACCTGCTCCCACGCCTTGGCCAGCACGGTGGCCGGTTCGAGCAGGACGCCGACGCGCTCCAGGGACGGGTCGAGCCGGACCGCGTAGTCGCTCCCGACGGTCCAGAACCGGCTGGCGTAACCGTGCAGTTCCCTGATCCCGCGCTCCGTGTAGCGCCCGTTGCGGCACATGTCGAACTCGCCCCGGGCGCAGGCACCGCACGGTTCCGGATCGGGGCGCCGCACGACACCCACGACCAGGTCCCCGGCCGCGAAGCCGCTCCCCGTGGGCGCCTGCCGCACCCGGCCCAGCGACTCGTGCCCGATGATGAGCCGCTCCTCGCCCTTCGGCGCCCGCCCGAGCCCCCCGGCCAGGATCTCCCTGTCCGTGCCGCAGACCCCCACGGAGATCCCGTCGACCAGGAGCTCCCCCGCGCCCGGCACGGGGTCGGGCACCTCGCAGACCTCAAGGCTCTTCCCGGCCGAGGGCCGGACGGTCACGGCACGCATGGGTCCCCTTCCCGAAGCGCCGGGCTCAGATCAGCCCGAACGACCGCAGCGCCCACCGCTGCGCCGGCGTCGGCTGCGCGGGCCAGTAGACGTAACAGACCCCGCCGGTCCCGCTCTTGACGTTGCCGCTCGCGTCGTACCGCTTCGTCCGCAGCCAGATCGTCTCCCACTCGTGGCGCTTGTAGACGTGGCGGACCGCGTCGTCGTTCGGGGACGCGGGGTCGTTGGCGATGACGTCGCCCTCGGCGGTGAAGCCGATCACCGTCATCAGGTGGCCCGACGTGCCGTAGCCCGCCCCGGTCAGCTCCTCCTTCAGGAAGGACTGCGAGGTGATGACGGGGATGCCCGCGCGGACCAGGGTCTCCACGTCCTTCAGGGAGCCGAGGCGGGTCACGGCGGAGCTCATGTCGGGGTACGTCGCCGCGTAGGCCGCGTTGAACGGCCAGTTGCCGCAGCCCTCGTACTGGTTGTCGTACGTGAAGCGGGCGGCGTGGCACACCGAGGGGTCCTGTATGCCGGGCTCCACCCAGGACAGGTCCTCGGCGGAGGGCTTGCGGCCCCAGTACTCGATGATCATCTGCGACGAGGTGGGGCTGCACCACGCCTCGCCGCCGTTGTCGTACTCCGGGTACTGGCCGACGTGGACGTTCTGCGAGTAGCGCGGCACCGGCAGCTCGCGGACCAGGCCCGGCGTGCTCGCGGGCACCGTGAAGCGGTCCGGGATGTCCGAGGCCATCGCGCCCACCCGCCACACCGTGGGGGTGAGGCGGCTGCCCGGGGTGCGGTACAGGGTCAGCCGGAGGCGGTAGGACAGCAGCCGCAGGCCGCTCGCCGCGTCGTCCACCGAGAAGGTGTCGGTCCAGATGGAGCTCTTGCCGTCGCTCTGGTCGTCCACCGAGGTGCGGCGGATGTCCGCGTCACCGGCGGCCCAGCGCCCCATCACGAACCACGGGGTCTCGGTGCCGTCCGAGTAGCGGCCCGACAGCTCGATCTGGATCCAGGTGCCGGCCGGGGTCTCCGCGTTCCAGGAGGCGATGACCTCGGTCGCGGGGACCCGGGAGCGGTGGACGGGTGAGGTCCAGGTCGCGTACTCCCAGGCGGCGGTGGTGCCGGTGTGCGGGTCGGTGTAGTCCGTACGGCCCAGCGGGTGGGCGATGACCAGACCGGCGCGGCGGCCGGCGACCGCGCGGGTCCCGGCGTTCCGACCGAAGCGCCAGTCGGTGTACGTGGTCCAGGCGTGGTTGTCCACAAAGGGCGGCGCGGGCCGGGCGCGGCGCGGGGCGGCGGACGCGGAGGCGGCGGACGACAGCGCTCCGGCTCCGGCGGCCGCGGCGACGGCGGCGGCAAGCACGGTTCGGCGTGAGGTGGGACTGGGCATGGGCGAGACCCCCGGTCGTCGTCTGCGGATTGGGGCTGCGGTGCACGACAGTGCGCCAACTATCGCGGTTCGCGTCCCGGTTCGGCCAGCGATTCGACCCGTGCCGATCAACCAATATTGGTCTCTACCACTGGCGTGACCTGCGGCTGGGCCGAACGGCCTACCGCCCGCCCCGGCTCGTACGCTGGACGCATGAACGCTCTCGCGCTCCACGCCGCGCGACTCTCCGCCCTCCCGCCGTCCTGCGGGCCCGTGCGGCTGGTCGCCGTCGACGGCCACGCGGGATCGGGCAAGAGCACCTTCGCCGGCCGGCTCGCGGAAGCGCTGGGTGGGGCACCCGTGCTGCACCTGGACGATCTGGCCACGCACGAGGAGCTGTTCGCCTGGACGGACCGGCTGCGCGAGCAGGTGACGGGGCCGCTGTCGCGCGGCGAGCCCGCGCGCTACGCGCCGTACGACTGGGCGGCACGGACCTTCGGGCCGGTCAGGACCCTGGAGCCGGCGCCCGTCGTCCTGATCGAGGGCGTCGGGGCCGGCCGGCGGGCTCTGCGGCCGCTGCTGGCACGGCTGTTGTGGATGGACCTGCCCGCCGAGGAGTCCTGGGCGCGCGGCCGGCGGCGCGACGGTCCCGCGCTGCGCGCCTTCTGGGACGGCTGGACGGCGGCCGAGACCGCGCACTTCGCGGCCGACCGCTCGCGCCCCTGGGCGGACGTTCTGGTACGGCAGTTGCCCGTGGGGTACGAGTGGCTGGAGGGACCCGTGCGGCAGCGGCGCTGAACCGTTCCGTCACCCGGTGTGACCGGCTCGCGCCGCCCTATCGTGCCGCCGGAAAACGGCTCGGAAGCACCTCAACTCCGCTTGACCCGGGGGCGGTACAGGTCTTACGTTCTCAATGTGCGGCTTTTCGGAGCCCCCACAGACGCGAAGCCCCCGGTTGTTCCCCCGTGACCGGGGGCTTCGTCCTGTGCTCCGGGCGCCTGCCGGGCGCCCCGTTTCTCACCCTGGGTCACGACTCCTCTTCGGCCTGCGGCACCCTTCGTCGGATACGCACCGCACAGGTACGATGCCTCTCGGTGCGGTCAATTCCCGTCCACGGCACAGCGATTCGGCGCGCCTACGGCAGGCCCTGGGCGCGCTTTCGGGCGGCGGGACATCCTGGGGGCACGTTCGTGGGGGACCTGATGGACTTCGGTACGCAGGGCGCGCAGGCCCCGGCCGACCTCGCCTGGCTGCGGGGCGTGGACGCCTACACGATGGGCGCGTATCCGCAGGCCGAGGAGGAGTTCCGGGCGGCTGTGGGCCAGGACCCCGGTATGGCGGACGCCTGGCTGGGCCTGCACGCGCTGCGCGTCGACACGGCTTCGGCGCTGCTGCACATGCACCGCCACCGCGACCGCTTCGGCGAACAGCGCACCCGCTACCGGCGCACGCTCAACTCCTGGTACTGGCTCGGCTGGTGGGTGCAGCCGGTCCTGGAGAGCCCGCGCGATCTGCTCCTCGCGCACGCCTCGCACTGGCTGGACGGCCGCCATGTCGCCGAGCTCGACCGGGCGCTGGCCGCCCTGCCGCCGGTGGAGACCGACCCGCAGGTCCGCTTCCTGCACGCCTGCCGCTCCTACCTGGTCAAGGACTGGGAGCAGCTCGTGCGCCACACCGAGCAGTTGATCGACGACCCCCTGCTGGGCATCGAGGCGGGGCTGTTCGGCGGGATGGCCCGGGTGCGCCTTGAGATGTACGGGCAGGCGGAGCCGATGCTCGCGACGGCCCTGATGCGGTGCCGCAGCGAGCAGCCGCAGCGCAAGGAGCTCCGCTATTGGCTGGCCCGCGCCCACGAGGGCACCGGCCGCAGCGCCGCCGCCCTCCCCCTCTACCGCGCCGTGCACCGCATCGACCCGGCCTTCATGGACACCTCCGCGCGCCTCGCGGCCATCGCGGACTACGACGGACTCGACGGCACCGAGGACGTGCCCGGGCTGGCCTCCGTATCCCTGTCCGGCGTGGAGGCGGACGCGTTCTACGCGGAGGGCGCCCCTGCGCCGGGCGCCGACCAGGCGGACGGGCGGGAGCTGCCGCCCGGCGGTGAACCGCAGGACGTGCCCGGCGCCGGGGGCGTCCCGCTGCCCGGCGGGGTGCGGGCGAAGTCCCCGGCGCCGCAGCCGTTCCCGGCCGGGCCGAGCGACCCGGCGCTGCTGGCCGAGGCGCTGGCCGAGCTGGAGCGGATGGTCGGTCTGGAACCGGTGAAGCGCCAGGTCAAGGCCCTGTCGGCGCAGCTGAACATGGCGCGCCTTCGGGCGGGCCAGGGGCTGCCCGTACAGCCGCCGAAGCGGCACTTCGTGTTCTCCGGGCCGTCCGGGACCGGCAAGACGACGGTGGCCCGCATCCTGGGCCGGGTCTTCTACGCGCTGGGCCTGCTAGGCGGCGACCACCTGGTGGAGGCGCAGCGGTCGGACCTGGTCGGTGAGTTCCTGGGCCAGACCGCCGTGAAGGCGAACGAGCTGATCGATTCGGCGCTGGGCGGGGTGCTGTTCGTGGACGAGGCGTACAGCCTGTCCAACACGGGGTACAGCAAGGGCGACGCGTACGGCGACGAGGCGCTTCAGGTGCTGCTCAAGCGGGCCGAGGACAACCGGGACCACCTGGTCGTCATCCTGGCCGGCTATCCGGAGGGCATGGACCGGCTGCTGTCCACCAACCCCGGGCTCTCCTCGCGCTTCACCACCCGGGTGGACTTCCCCAGCTACCGGCCTCTCGAACTCACCGCGATCGGTGAGGTGCTGGCCGCCGAGAACGGCGATGCGTGGGACGAGGAGTCGCTGGAGGAGCTGCGCTCGATCAGCGGCCATGTGGTGGACCAGGGCTGGCTGGACGAGCTGGGCAACGGCCGCTTCCTGCGGACGCTGTACGAGAAGAGCTGCGCCTACCGTGATCTGCGGCTCTCCGGCTGTACGACGATGCCCACCCGGGACGACCTGGCAACGCTGCGGCTGCCGGACCTGATGCAGGCGTACGGCGAGGTCCTGTCGGGGCGCGGACCGGTGGGCCGGGGGCAGCAGGAGCCGCCGGCGCTGTGAGCCGTACGGCCGGCCACCGGAGGTTCCGGTGGCCGGTGTACGCACACGGCTCATCCCACCAGGGCCGTCGCCCCGTCCGGGTCCGTCGTCCGCTCCTCCGTGCGGCGCGGCTCCGCCACCCGGTGCGCGGGGTCGCGGACCTCGCCGACCAGCGTCTCCAGGACGTCCTCCATCGCGACCAGGCCGAGCACCCGGCCGGAGGCGTCCGCGACCTGGGCGAGGTGCGTGGCGGCGCGGCGCATCACGGTGAGGGCGTCGTCCAGTGGGAGTTCGGCCCGTACGGTGGCCATCGGGCGCCACAGCTGCTGCGGCACCGCGCGCTCCCGGTCCTCCAGGTCGAGGACGTCCTTGACGTGCAGGTAGCCCATGAAGGGGCCGCCGCCCTCGGCGCAGACCGGGAAGCGTGAGAAGCCCGTGCGGACCGTCAGCTCCTCGATGCGGCGCGGGGTGACCGAGGGGTCCACGGTCACCAGGGACGCCCGGCGCAGCAGCACGTCGGTGACGGGGCGGCTGCCCAGCTCCAAGGCGTCCTCCAGGCGTTCCTGCGCCTCGGGCTCGATGAGGCCGGCCTGCCCGGAGTCCTCCACGAGGCGGTTGAGCTGCTCGCTGGTGAAGACGGCCTCCACCTCGTCCTTCGGTTCGACGCCGAAGAGGCGGAGCACCAGCCGGGCGCAGGCGCCGAGCGCCGCGGTGACCGGGCGGCAGAGCCGGGCGAAGCCGACGAGGCCGGGGCTCAGCCAGAGCGCGGTCTTCTCGGGCGCGGCCATCGCCAGGTTCTTCGGGACCATCTCGCCGATGACGAGGTGGAGGAAGACGACGAGGACGAGCGCGAGGACGTAACCGAGCGGGTGGATCAGCCCCTCGGGCAGGTGCACGGCGGCGAAGACCGGTTCCAGGAGGTGGGCGACGGTGGGTTCGGCGACGGCGCCCAGGGTCAGGGAGCAGACGGTGATGCCGAACTGGGCCGCCGCCATCATCTGCGGCAGGTTCTCCAGGCCGTACAGCACCTGGCGGGCGCGGCCGGAACCGGCCGCGGCGAGGGGGTCGATCTGGCTGCGGCGCACGGAGACGAGGGAGAACTCGGCGCCGACGAAGAAGCCGTTCGCGAGGACCAGGAGTCCGGCGAAGACCAGCTGGACGAGGCTCATCGCGCCGCCTCCAGGACCGCGGGCTCGGAGGTGTCCGCGCCGGCCTGCTCGGCCACGCGCACGAAGCGGACCTTCTCGGCCCGGTAGTGGCCGACCTGGCGGACCGCGATCCGCCAGCCGGGGAGTTCGGCCCGGTCGCCGGGCGCGGGGATGCGGCCCAGCAGATCGGCGACGAGCCCGGCGACCGTCTCGTACGGGCCGTCGGGCACGTCGAGTCCTATGCGGCGCAGGGTGAGGACCCGGCAGCTGCCCTCGGCGTCCCAGGCGGGGTTGCCGTCCTCGGGCGGGGCGGGGGCCAGCTCGGGGCGGTCGGCGCCCTCCGCGTCGTGCTCGTCGCGGACCTCGCCGACCAGCTCCTCGATGATGTCCTCCAGGGTGACGACCCCGGCGGTGCCGCCGTACTCGTCGACCACGACGGCGATCGGCTGCTCCTTGCGGAGCCGCTGGAGCAGCTGTTCGACGGGCAGCGTCTCGGGCACCAGGAGCGGCGGCACGGCGATCCGGCCGGCCGTGGTGCGCAGCCGGTCGGGGGCCGGGACGGCCAGGGCGTCCTTGAGGTGGATCATGCCGACGACCTCGTCGATGCGTTCCCGGTAGACCGGGAAGCGGGACAGGCCGGTGGCGCGGGTGAGGTTGAGGACGTCCTCCGCGGTGGCTGAGGTCTGCAGGGCGCTGACCTTCACGCGCGGGGTCATGACGTGCTGGGCGGTGAGCCCGGCGAGCGACAGGGTCCGTACGAAGAGGTCGGCGGTGTCCTGTTCGAGGGTGCCCGCCTCGGCGGAGTGCCGGGCGAGGGAGACCAGCTCCCCCGGGGTGCGGGCGGAGGCCAGCTCCTCGGTGGGCTCGACGCCGAGGAGGCGTACGAGCCGGTTGGCCGCGGTGTTCAGGGCGCCGATCACCGGCCGGAAGAGGCGGGTGAAGCGGGCCTGCGGTCCGGCGACGAACCGGGCGACGGTGAGCGGGCGGGAGACCGCCCAGTTCTTCGGGACGAGTTCGCCGATGACCATCTGGACGGCCGCCGCGAGCAGCATGCCGGTCACCACGCTGACGGTGGGGACGGCGCCGTCGGGCAGCCCGGTCAGGGCGATGGGGCCGTCCAGCAGCTGGGCGAGGGCCGGTTCGGCGAGCATGCCGACCACCAGGGAGGTGATGGTGATGCCGAGCTGGGTGCCGGAGAGCTGGAAGGAGAGCTCGCGCAGGGCGTCGGTGACGGTGCGGGCCCGCCGGTCGCCTTCGGCGGCGGCGCGCTCGGCGTCCGCGCGTTCCACGGTGACGAGACCGAATTCGGCCGCCACGAAGAAGCCGTTGGCGAGGATGAGAAGGAATGCCGCGCTGAGCAGCAACAGGGGGGTTGTCATGCCGCCGCCTCCACGGAGGGGGCGGCGCAGGTACTACCGGACGATCCGTCCATTGCTGGAGGGAGTCACTCCTCGGGTCGCAGGAAAATCCCCGCCGGCCGCGTGGGCCTTCGGGCGGGGCGGGGCGCGCACGGGGCGCCACCGCCCTCCAGAGTAATCAACGGGAGGCCGTACGGGGCAGGGGGCTCAGCGCTTGTCCGTGCCCGTGCCGTGGTTCTCGGCGAGGGCGCGCAGGGCCCGGGCGTCCTGGATGGCGCGCTGTTTGGCGATGCCGGGCTGGATGCCGAGGGCGGGCATGCTGGTGCCGTCGCTGAGGTCGAGGAAGACCCACGGGTCGCCGGCCCGCAGATTGACGCGGACGATCTCGGCCCAGGAGAGCCGGCGGCTGCGCGTGAGGTTGACCACCGTGACGCCCTCCTCGTCCGCGACGACCTTGGGGCGGCTGAGCAGCGCCAGGACGCCGAAGAAGAGCAGCGCGGTGAAGACGAAGCTGACCCGCTCTCCCCCGCTGAGCTGTTCGAGGGTGAAGGCGACGACGGTGATGACGGCGAACATCACCGCGCCGACGGTCAGCAGGACCACCCGGGTGCGGGTCGGCCGGAAGGTGACCGGCAGGGCCGGCGGGCCGGGCGGGGGTGTGGGGCCTGACATCGTGCTCTTCTTCCTCTCCCGCCGTCAGAGCCGGCAGGCGTGGATCGCGGTGGTGAGGATGGCGCGGGCGCCGAGGTCGTACAGGTCGTCCATGATCCGCTGCGCCTCGGCGGCGGCGACCATGGAGCGGACGGCGACCCAGCCCTCGTGGTGCAGCGGGGAGATGGTCGGCGACTCCAGGCCCGGGGTGAGGGCGACGGCGCGCTCCAGGTGCTCGACGCGGCAGTCGTAGTCCATCATCACGTAGCTGCGGGCCACCAGGACGCCCTGGAGGCGGCGCAGGAACTGCTGGACCTTGGGCTCGTCGGCGGGGGCGCCGGTGCGCCGGATGACGACGGCCTCGGAGGTCATGATGGGCTCGCCGATGACCTCCAGGCCGGCATTGCGCAGGCTGGTGCCGGTCTCCACGACGTCCGCGATGACCTGGGCGACGCCGAGTTCGATCGCGGTCTCGACGGCGCCGTCGAGGTGGACGACGGAGGCGTCGACACCGGCCTCGGCGAGGTGCTGGGCGACGATGCCCTCGTAGGAGGTGGCGATCGTCAGGCCGTCGAAGCCCTCGGGGCCCGCGACGGTCCCGGGCTTGGTGGCGTAGCGGAAGGTGGAGCGGGCGAAGCCGAGCTGGAGGATCTCCTCGGCCTCGGCACCGGAGTCCAGCAGCAGGTCGCGGCCGGTGATGCCGATGTCGAGGCGGCCCGAGCTGACGTAGATCGCGATGTCGCGGGGGCGCAGGTAGAAGAACTCGACCTCGTTGGCGGGGTCCACCAGGACGAGTTCCTTCG
This sequence comes from Streptomyces sp. NPDC097595, assembly GCF_044761525.1. NCBI lineage: Bacteria > Bacillati > Actinomycetota > Actinomycetes > Kitasatosporales > Streptomycetaceae > Streptomyces > Streptomyces sp. NPDC097595. Next base: position 74,453 of record NZ_JBIWCN010000013.1, read on the forward strand.
ACTCCTTGCGCTGCTTGTAGCCCGCCTCATGGAGCATCGCCATCGCAGGCCCGGAGATAGCACCCTTGTTGGGGACGGCGATGCGCAGCATGAGGTCGGGTTTCCTTTGCGAAAGGGGTGGCGGGATGACGTACGGGAGGGTGCGGGGCCTGGCTCAGAGGTGGGCGTAGACGTCGTCGAGGGAGATCCCGCGCGCGACCATCATCACCTGGACGTGGTAGAGCAGCTGCGAGATCTCCTCGGCGGCGGCGTCCTTGCTCTCGTGCTCGGCGGCCATCCAGACTTCGGCGGCCTCCTCGACGACCTTCTTGCCGATGGCATGGACCCCCTTCTCCACCAGTTCGGCGGTGCGGGAGGTGGAGGGGTCGCCGTTGGCGGCCTTGAGCTGCAGCTCGGCGAAGAGCTCTTCGAAGGTTTTGTTCGCCATGATGTGCTCAGAATACGGGGTGCCGCGCCCGCACTCAGCGCCAGGGTTCGCTGACCGAGCGCAGTGTGGCGGCGGTGGCGACCGCGGCGGTGACCGCTTCGTGCCCCTTGTCCTCGTTGGACCCCTCGATGCCGGCGCGGTCGAGCGCCTGCTCCTCGTTGTCGCACGTGAGTACGCCGAAGCCGACCGGGACGCCGGTGTCGACGGCGACCTGGGTCAGGCCGTTGGTGACGCCGTGGGACACGTATTCGAAGTGCGGGGTGCCGCCGCGGATGATCACCCCGAGGGCGACGATCGCGTCGTACCCGCGCCCGGCCAGCACCTTCGCGACGACGGGGAGCTCGAAGCTGCCCGGGACCCGGAGCAGGGTCGGCTCGTCGATGCCCAGCTCGTGCAGGGCGCGCAGGGCGCCGTCGACGAGCCCGTCCATGACCTTCTCGTGCCACTGCGCGGCGACGACCGCCACACGGAGGTCACCGCAGTTGCGTACGGACAGTTCGGGTGCGCCCTTGCCGCTCATGTCTCTCCTGGGTTCTCTGTACGGGTGTGCTACTGGTTGCCGCAGGCGGACGCGGGGACCGCGTCGAGCCAGGGCAGATCGTGTCCCATGCGGTCGCGCTTGGTGCGCAGGTACCGCAGGTTGTGCTCGCCGGCCTGGACGGGCATCGGCTCGCGCCCGGTGACGGTCAGGCCGTGCCGGGTGAGCGCGGCGGTCTTGTCCGGGTTGTTCGTCATCAGGCGCAGGCTGCGCACGCCGAGGTCCGCGAGGATCTGGGCGCCCGCCCCGTAGTCCCGGGCGTCGGCGGGCAGGCCGAGCTCCAGATTGGCGTCGAGCGTGTCGACGCCGCGCTCCTGGAGCTCGTACGCGCGGAGCTTGGAGAGCAGGCCGATGCCCCGGCCCTCGTGGCCGCGGAGATAGACGACGACGCCGCGCCCCTCGTCCGTGATCCGCTCCATGGAGGCGTGCAGCTGGGGGCCGCAGTCGCAGCGCTCGGAGGCGAAGATGTCGCCGGTCAGGCACTCGGAGTGGACCCGGACGAGGAGGTCCTCGCCGTCCCCGATCTCGCCGTGGACCAGCGCGACGTGTTCGACGCCGTCCACGGTGGAGCGGTAGCCGTACGCGGTGAACGCGCCGAAGCGGGTGGGGAGCCGGACCTCGGCCTCGCGGCGGACGGTCGGCTCGTTGCTGCGGCGGTACGCGATCAGGTCCTCGATGGAGATGATCGTGAGGCCGTGCTTGCGGGCGAACGGCACCAGCTGGGGCAGCCGCAGCATGACGCCGTCCTCGCCGGCGATCTCCACGATGGCCCCGGCGGGCCGGAGCCCGGCGAGCCGGGCCAGGTCGACGGCGGCCTCGGTGTGGCCGTTGCGCACGAGGACCCCGCCGGAGCGGGCGCGCAGCGGGAAGACGTGGCCGGGGCGGACGAAGTCGCCGGGGCCGGCCGTGCCGTCGGCGAGTAGGCGGAGCGTGGTGGCGCGGTCGGCGGCGGAGATGCCGGTGGAGACGCCGTGGGCGGCCGTGGCGTCGACGGAGACGGTGAAGGCGGTCTTCATCGACTCGGTGTTGTGGTCCACCATCTGGGGCAGTTCGAGCCGTTCCAGCTCGTCGCTCTCCATGGGCGCGCAGATCAGTCCGCGGCACTCGCTCATCATGAAGGCGACGATCTCGGGCGTGGCCTTCTCGGCGGCGATGACGAGGTCGCCCTCGTTCTCGCGGTCCTCGTCGTCCACGACCACGACGGGCCGGCCGGCCGCGATGTCGCGGATCGCCTGCTCGACGGGGTCCAGGGCCAGGTCCTCGACGGGCGCTTCGTGTTCCCGGTGCAACCAGGTGGGCTGGGCAGTCATGCCGTGGCTCCTTCCAGAGCGGGTGTCCGCGTACGCAGCCACCAGTCGCGCATGCCCCACAGGACGAGGGCGCCGTAGACGACGTAGATGAGGCCGGAGAAGGCGAGCCCGCTGTGGAAGTTCAGCGGGACGCCGACGAGGTCGACCAGGAGCCAGGCGAACCAGAACTCGACCATGCCGCGCGCCTGGGCGAGCATCGCGACCAGCGTGCCCGCGAAGATGTAGGCGTCCGCCCACGGGCTCCAGGAGAGCGAGGGGAAGGCGGTGAACAGGCCGCCGACCGCGAGGGTGCCGAGGGCCGCCCCGCCGACCAGGTAGCCGCGTTCGCGCCAGGTTGCGAAGCGGACCGCTAGGGAGCCGTCCTGCGCCTGCTGCCGGCCCCGGGTCCACTGCTGCCAGCCCCAGACGGCGACCGCGATGACGATGACCTGCTTGCCGACGCTGCCCGCCTGCTGGACGGAGACGTTGGCGGCGACCAGCACGACGCCGGACAGGAGCTGGGCGGGCCAGGTCCAGATGGAGCGCAGCCAGCCGAGCGCGAGGGCGATCAGGCCGACGGTGTTGCCGATCATGTCGGACCAGATGATGTGCTGGTCGAGGACGGTGAACGCCTCGGAGTTCAGCCAGTGCAGGGCGCTCACTTCGCGTCCTCCCCGGTCTCCGGCGCGCCGTTGCCGAGCAGCCGCTCGACGTACTTCGCGATGACGTCCACTTCGAGGTTGACCGGGTCGCCGGGCCCCTTGAGGCCGAGGGTGGTCAGCGCCAGGGTGGTGGGGATGAGGCTGATGGTGAAGTAGTCCGGTCCGGCGTCCACCACGGTCAGGCTGACGCCGTCGACGGTGATCGAGCCCTTCTCCACCACGTACCGGGTGAGGGCGGCCGGGAGCGAGATCTTGACGATCTCCCAGTTCTCGGAGGGCCGGCGCTCCAGGATGTGTCCGGTGCCGTCGACGTGGCCCTGGACGATGTGGCCGCCGAGCCGTCCGCCGAGCGCCATCGGGCGTTCGAGGTTGACGCGGGAGCCGGTCGTCAGGGCGCCGAGGCTGGAGCGGTTCAGCGTCTCGGCCATCACGTCGGCGGTGAACTCGTGCTCGCCGAGGTCCACGACGGTCAGGCAGACGCCGTTCACGGCGATCGAGTCGCCGTGCTTGGCGCCCTCGGTGACGACGGGTCCGCGCAGGCGGAAGCGGGAGGCGTCGTCCAGTTGCTCGACGGCGGTGACCTCGCCCAGTTCTTCGACGATTCCGGTGAACATTCAGTTCTCCTTCCGGGCGGGGCCGGGGACGGCGGTGACGCGCAGATCGGGGCCGATGCGGACGGTCTCCGTCACGTCGAGGCGCAACGCCTCGGTGATCGTGGAGATTCCGGCGTCGGCGAGGGCGGCGGGGCCCGCGCCGATGAGGACGGGGGCGAGATAGCCGACGACCTTGTCGACGAGTCCCGCAGCGACGAAGGCGCCGGCCAGGACCGGGCCGCCTTCGAGGAGTACGGAGCGCACACCGCGCTCGTGGAGGGCGGTGAGCAGGGCGGCCGGGTCCAGTCCGGGCCCGCCGGCCGCGCGGGGCAGGCGCAGGACCACCTCGTCGGGCAGGTGGCCGGTGTCCGCGTCCTCGGCGACCGCGACCAGGGTGGGCGCGGTGGCGTCGAGGACCCGGGCGCCGGGGCGTACGGCGGTGGCGCGGGTGTCCATGACGACGCGCAGGGGCTGGGAGGCGCCGTCGATGCCGCGCACCCCGAGCTGGGGGTCGTCGGCGCGGGCGGTGCCGGAGCCGACGAGGACCGCGTCGGCCTCGGCGCGCAGCCGGTGCACGTCGGCGCGGGACTCGGCGGAGCTGATCCAGCGGCTGGTGCCGTCGGCGGCGGCGACCCGGCCGTCCAGGCTCGCCGCGTACTTCCAGGTGAGGTGCGGGCGGCCGAGGCGGACGGAGGTGAGCCAGGCGGCGTTGCCCGCCTCGGCCTCGTCGGCGAGGAGGCCCGCCTCGGCCCGGACGCCGGCGGCGCGGAGCGTGTCGGCGCCGCCGGTGGCCTGCGGGTTCGGGTCGCCGACCGCGTACACGACACGGGCGATCCCGGCCTCGATGAGCGCCTGGGCGCAGGGGCCGGTGCGGCCGGTGTGGTTACAGGGTTCGAGGGTGACGTAGGCGGTCCCGCCCCGGGCCCGGTCGCCGGCCGCGCGCAGGGCGTGGATCTCGGCGTGCGGGCCGCCGGCGCGCTGGTGGAAGCCCTCGCCCGCGATCTCGCCGGCGGTGTCGAGGACGACGCATCCGACGACCGGGTTGGGGCTGGTGGAGCCGAGGCCGCGGGCGGCGAGCGCGATGGCTCGGCGCATGGCGGTGGTGTCGGCTGCGGTGTCCACCGGGTCCTCCTGCCTCTTCGGGCACGGACTCCGGGGCCTGTCGATGACGACAGAAGAAGCGGAACGCACGACAGGGACGCCTGAAGCCGGAAAACACGGAGGTGTCCGGTGATCCGGAACCTCCGCCGACGGCGGCGTACCCGCGAAACGGCCCGCCGCGCACTGCCTCCCATCCGGACTTTAACCGTCGGTCCAGGAATTTCACCTGGTCAACCGGCCGCTGGATGCGGACGGGTCGCGGACTGTAACCGCCGGTTCGGAATTGCACCGACCCCGGAGTGCGCTGCTGCTGGTACACGATCAGTGTGCCACGACCCGGCGGGGGCCAACCGGGTGAACGCTGTGGAGTGGCTCACAGACAGCACGTGACAAGGGCTCTTTCGGACATCCGCACAGGAATGAACCACGCCGGAGCGCAATTGGTCCAGACCTATTGACGCACTGGTCTAGTCCTCTTAATCTCTGCGTCACCTCCGAGGAGCGGTTCCGCGGTGTGCGCACACCCGGGACCAGGCACGGCCCACCCCCCTTTGTTCAGTTGTGTTCTGCCGACCTCCCCAGGAGGAACCGAACGTGCTGTCCCCCACCCGTGCGAGAGCCTCGCTCCTCGCCGCCGGCGCAGGCATCGCCGCGCTGCTGATCGGCTCGCTCGCCGCGACCCCCTCGCAAGCCGCCGACCAGGAGTCCTGTCGCCCCGACGGGCTCTACGAGACGCCGGGCGTCTCCGTCCCCTACTGCTCCGTGTACGACTCCGAGGGCCGCGAGAAGATGGGCGCCGACCACCCCCGGCGCGTCATCGGCTACTTCACCAACTGGCGGACCGGCAAGGACGGCAAGCCCGCCTATCTGGCCTCCGACATCCCCTGGGACAAGGTCACCCACCTCAACTACGCCTTCGCCCACGTCGACGGGGCCAACAAGCTCTCCGTGGGCGCGGATGGGCCGGAAAACGCCTCCACCGGCATGACCTGGCCGGGCGTCAAGGGCGCCGAGATGGACCCGGACCTCCCCTACAAGGGCCATTTCAACCTGCTGAACAAGTTCAAGAAGCAGTACCCGAACGTGAAGACGATGGTCTCCGTGGGCGGCTGGGCCGAGACCGGCGGCTACTTCGGCGACGACGGCGAGCGGGTCGGCTCGGGCGGCTTCTACGCGATGGCCACCAACGCCGACGGCTCGGTCAACCAGGCCGGGATCAACACCTTCGCGGACTCGGCGGTCGACTTCGTCCGGAAGTACGGCTTCAACGGCGTCGACATCGACTACGAGTACCCGACGACCATGAAGGACGCGGGCAACCCGCTGGACTGGACGCTGTCCAACGCCCGCCGCGCCGGTCTGGTCAAGGGCTACGCCGCGCTGATGAAGACCCTGCGCGAGAAGCTGGACCGGGCCTCCGCCGCCGACGGCCACCACTACCTGCTCAGCGTCGCCGCCCCCTCGTCGGGCTACCTGCTGCGCGGGATGGAGACGTTCCAGGTCCAGAAGTACCTGGACTACGTCAACATCATGTCGTACGACCTGCACGGCGCCTGGAACGAGTACGTCGGCCCCAACGCCGCGCTCTTCGACGACGGCAAGGACGCGGAACTCGCCCAGGCGAGCGTCTACTCCACCTCGCAGTACGGCGGCACCGGCTACCTCAACACGGACTGGGCCTACCACTACTTCCGCGGTTCGATGCCGTCCGGCCGTATCAACATCGGCCTGCCGTACTACACCCGCGGCTTCAAGAACGTGCAGGGCGGCACCAACGGCCTGTGGGGCAAGGCAGCTTCGACCGACTGCCCGGCCGGCGCGGGGCTGACCAAGTGCGGTGACGGCGCCGTCGGCATCGACAACCTCTGGCACGACCTGGACACCAACGGCAAGGAGTCGCCGGCCGGGTCCAACCCGATGTGGCACGCCAAGAACCTGGAGAAGGGCATCGTCGGCGACTACGTCACGGACTACGGATTCCCCGCGGACACGAAGCTGACCGGCACCTACGTCCGCAACTACGACTCGACGCTGGTCGCGCCGTGGCTGTGGAACGCCCAGAAGAAGGTCTTCCTGTCCACCGAGGACGAGCAGTCCGTGCAGGCCAAGGCGGACTACGTGGCCGACAAGGGCATCGGCGGCACGATGATCTGGGAGCTGGCCGGCGACTACGGCTGGAACGCGGCCAAGGGCCAGTACGAGCCCGGCTCGACGCTCACCTCGACGATGTACGACACCTTCAAGAAGGCGGCGCCGTACGGGGCGAAGCGCTCCACGATCGACCTGCCGACCCAGGCGCTGGACATCGACGTCTCCTTCGGCCAGTTCCCGCTGGGCGACTCCAACTACCCGATCAGCCCCAAGCTGACGATCACCAACCACACGAAGGCGACGCTGCCGGGCGGTACGGAGTTCCAGTTCGACTACTCCACCTCGGCACCGGCCAACGCCAAGGACCAGTCGGGCTTCGGCACGACGATCGTGCGCAGTGACCACACCGCCGCGAACAACATCGGCGGGCTGAAGGGCGACTACAACCGCGTCTCGCTGAAGCTGCCGTCCTGGCAGAGCCTGGCGCCCGGCGCCTCGGTCCAGGTCGACTTCGTGTACTACCTGCCGACGTCCACGCCGTCCAACTGGACGGTGACCTTCGGCGGCAAGTCGTACGCCCTGGCGGCGGACCTGGCCCGGGGCACGACGGTGGTCGAGCCGGGCACCGGCTCGACGCCGACGCCCGACCCGTCCGGCTCCACCGGCCCGAGCCCCGACCCGTCGGGCGGCACGTGCGCGGCGGCGGCGTGGAGCGCGAGCGCGGAGTACGGCGCCGGTACGACGGTGCGCCAGGACGGCCACCAGTGGAAGGCGAAGTGGTGGACGAAGGGCGAGAAGCCCGGCTCCACCGGCGAATGGGGCGTCTGGCAGGACCTGGGCACCTGCTGAGCCCCTGCCTTCCAAGCCCGTCCGGCGTTTGAGGACGAAACCGGTTCGCCCCGGACCACCCAAGCCCGTCCGGCGTTTGAGGACGAAACCGGTTCGCCGGTCCGGGGCGACTCGCGGGGGCCCCGGGCCGGGACCGGGATCAAGCGCCCGGCGCGAAAATCGCCTCCTGCGCCGCGTCGCGCGCCGCGAGCAGCGCCCCCCGACGCACCGCCGTACCGCCCAGCAGCCCCGCCCGCACCCCCGTGCGCAGCGGGGACATCGCGGCCAGCCGCCCCGAGACCCGGGCGGCCAACGCGTCGCCCCCCGCGTGGCCCACCTCGCCGGAGAGCAGGACGAGCCCGGGGTCGAGGACCGAGGCCACCGCGGCGGCGCCCAGCGCGATCCGGTCGGCCAGGGCGGCGAGGAAGCCCTCGCTGTCGCCCTCCCCCGCGAGCGCCGCCCGGACGGCCGCCGCCGCACCGGGCTCCTGGCCCTTCTCCGAAACGGCGATCCCGAACCGCGCGGCCAGTTCGCAGAGCGGTGCCGAGCCGGCCAGTGAGTGGAAGCCCCCCTCGCAGTTGACGGCCGAGGGCGTGCCCGCCGTGCCCGGGACCGGCAGGAAGCCGATCTCGCCCGCACCGCCCGAGGCCCCCCGGCGCAGCTTCCCGTCGAGCATGACCGCCGCCCCCACCCCGTGGCCGAGCCAGAGCAGGACGAACGTGTCGTGGTCGCGGGCCGCGCCGACCCGGTGCTCGGCGACGGCGGCGAGGTTCGTCTCGTTCTCGACCAGCACCGTCGCCGGCAGCCGCTCCTGGAGCGCCCGGACGAGGCTGCGGTGCCAGGAGGGCAGTCCGCTGCTGTCCCGCAGCTCCCCCGTCACCGGGTCGATCAGCCCGGGCGCGCCGATGCAGACGCTGTGCAGGGGTGCGCTCCCCGCGTTGCGGACGGTGGCCGCGAGCAGGGCGACGGCCCGCTCCACCGCGTCGTCCCCCTCCGTCTCGCCGACCGGCAGCGTCGCCTCGGCCAGCGTGGCGCCCAGCAGATCGGCGATGACGACGGCGACGCTGTCGGTGCGCACGTCGAGCCCGGCCAGCAGCGCGCGGTCCGCGACGATGCCGTAGAGCCGGGCGTTGGGGCCCCTGCGGTCGGCCCCGGTCTCGCCGACGACATGGATCAGACCCGCGCCCTGGAGGCGTTCCACGAGGTCCGCGACGGTGGGCCGGGAGAGCCCGGTCAGGGTCTTCAACTGCGTGGCCGTCAGGGGGCCGTCCTGCTGGAGGAGCCGCAGGGCGAGCCGGTCGTTGATGGCCCGGGCGGTGCTCGGTGATGCGGGCATGCCGGAATCCTTCCAGATCACCGCCGGACCGGAGTCGTACAGACGGTCTATTTATCAGGCAGGGTTCCTGATAGTTTATCGCCCGCATCGTGGAAGAGGACTTCAGGGGAGGGCACGGCGGTATGACAACCACATCCACGGCTACGGTCTTCGGCACCAAGGAGGTGCGGCGGGCCAGGTATGCCATCGCGGCGGTCTTCACCGTGCACGGGTCGGTGACCGGCAGCTTCGCCACCCGGGTCCCCTGGATCCAGGACCACGCGGGCGTGAGCGCGGGCCAGCTGGGCCTGGCGCTGGCCTTCCCCGCGATCGGCGCCTCGGTGGCGATGCCGCTGGCCGGCGCGGTGAGCCACCGCTTCGGCGCGCGGACCGCCCTGCGCGGCCTGCTGGCCCTGTGGACGCTGGCGCTGGTCCTGCCCGCCCTGGCACCCAATCTGCTCACCCTGTGCGCGGCGCTGTTCGTGTACGGCGCCTCGTCCGGCATGTCCGACGTGGCGATGAACGCGCTCGGCGTCGAGGTGGAGAACCGCCTCGACAAGTCGATCATGTCCGGGCTGCACGGCATGTGGAGCGTGGGCGCCCTGCTGGGCTCGGCGGCGGGCACGGTGGCCGCCCAAGCGGGCACGGACGCCCGGCTGCACCACGTGATAGCCGCCGCGGTGCTGACCCTGCTCGGGCTGACCGCCTGCCAGTGGGTGTTCGACCTGCGCAGCGAGCCGGACGAGGAGCCGCCGCCGCGTTTCGCGCTGCCGCCCAAGTCGGCCCTGATCATCGGTGCGGTGGGCTTCTGCGCGGTCTTCGCCGAGGGGGCCAGCCTCGACTGGTCGGCGGTCTACCTCCGCGACACGCTGGACAGCTCGGCCGGTCTCGCGGCGGTGGCCACCACCGCGTTCGCGCTGACGATGGCGGTCGCCCGGATCGCCGGGGACCGGATCGTGGACCGCTTCGGCGCGGTGCGCACGGTACGGGCCGGAGGCGTCCTGGCGACGCTCGGCGGGGTCCTCGTGGTCACCGCCCCGCACGTGGCGCTCGCGATGTGCGGGTTCGGGCTGATGGGGCTCGGCATCGCCGTGGTGGTCCCGCTCGCCTTCGCGGCGGCCGGGCGCAGCGGGCCCAAGCCGGCCCAGGCCATCGCGGGCGTCGCGACGATCACGTACACCTCCGGGCTCATCGCCCCGTCGGCGATCGGTTCGCTGGCCGAGGCGACCTCGCTCGTCGTGTCGTTCGGCCTGGTGACGGTGCTGGCGTTCGGCCTGGTCCTGGGGGCCGGGGTGCTGCGCGCCGGTGACCGCAAGCCGGTGGCCGGGGGCGCGGTGCCGAACGCGGCGGCGGCCGAGCCCCGCGCCTGACCCTCCCCGGGCCTCGCGGAACCGGCGAACCGGAACGGGTGGGTCCGGCCGAGGGGTGCGGGCCGGGCGGCACTACCATGGCGCTGATCTTTTCCGCGATGAGCGCCGTGGCCGGCCGGCCCGGGCTCACGCACCTACACACAGGGAGCAACCATGGGCCTCGGCGTGCGCTGGACCTTGCACGGCGACGGGAAGACGCCCGCACCGGGAGCGGTGGTCCGCCCCGACGAGCGGCTCTCCTGGCCCCGCACCTTCGGACTCGGCGCCCAGCACGTGGTCGCCATGTTCGGCGCGTCGTTCGTGTCGCCGGTCCTGATGGGGCTCGACCCGAACCTGGCCATCATGATGTCGGGTGTCGCGACGGCCATCTTCCTGCTGGCCACGCGCGGCCAGGTACCGAGCTATCTGGGCTGTTCGCTCTCGTTCGTCGGGGTCGCCGCGACCATCCGGGCGAGCGGCGGCGACAGCGCGGTGGTGACCGGCGCGGTCTTCGTGGTCGGCGTGGTGCTGTTCCTGGCCGGTCTCGCGGTGCAGCGGTTCGGGGCGCGGATCATCCACGCGGCGATGCCGCCCGTGGTGACCGGCGCGGTGGTCATGCTCATCGGGTTCAACCTGGCGCCGGTGACCGCGTCGACGTACTGGCCGCAGGACCAGTGGACGGCCCTCCTGGTGATGCTGTTCACCGGTCTGGCCGTGGTGTGCCTGCGCGGCTTCTTCTCGCGGATCGCGATCTTCCTGGGGCTGATCTTCGGTTACGTCCTGTCCTGGCTGCTCGACCTGGTCTTCGGGAAGATCCACTCCCCCGCCGGCGGCGCCGAGTCGGTGGACCACTGGCGGCTGGACCTGTCGGGCGTCGGGAAGGCCGACTGGATCGGGCTGCCCTCGTTCCACGCCCCGAGCTTCCAGTGGTCGGCGATCCTGGTCGCCCTGCCCGTCGTCATCGCCCTGATCGCGGAGAACGCCGGGCATGTGAAGGCGGTCGGCGAGATGACCGGCCGTTCGCTGGACGGCAAGCTCGGCACGGCGATCGCGGCGGACGGCGCCGCCTCGATGCTGTCGACGGCGGTGGGCGGCCCGCCGAACACCACGTACTCCGAGAACATCGGCGTGATGGCCGCGACCCGGGTGTACTCCACCGCCGCCTACTGGGCCGCCGCCTGCTTCGCCCTGCTCTTCGGCCTCTGCCCGAAGTTCGGGGCGATCGTGGCGGCGATCCCGGGCGGAGTGCTCGGCGGCATCACGGTCATCCTGTACGGCATGATCGGCCTGCTCGGCGCCCAGATCTGGCTGAACGCCAAGGTGGACCTGCGCAATCCGCTGAACCTGGTGCCGGCCGCGGCGGGCATCATCATCGGCGTCGGCGGGGTCAGCCTGAAGATCACGGACAACTTCGAGCTGAGCGGGATCGCCCTCGGCACCATCGTCGTGATCACCGGCTACCACGTGCTGCGCGCCTTCGCCCCGGCGCACCTGAAGACCCAGGAGCCGCTGCTCGACTCGGGCACCTCGGCGTACGACAAGGAGCCCCCGGCCACGGACGCGTGACCGGGGTCCCGGTCAGTCCTCCGGGAGTTCGACCGGGGCCAGCTCGTCGAAGCGGTCGCCGGGGCCGGGGTTGGTCGCGTCGGTCGCGCCGCCGAAGTGGGTCATCACGCCCCACACGGCGTTCAGCGCGGTCTGCACGGCACCCTCGGCCCAGCCGGCCGTCCAGGAGATGTCGTCACCGGCCAGGAACAGCCCCCGCTTGTCGGCGGGCAGCCGGTCCTGCATGAAGTGGGTGAACAGCCGCCGCTGGTAGCGGTAGTGGCCGGGCAGGTTGGCCTTGAACGCGCCCATGAACCAGGGCTCGTTCTCCCAGGAGACGGTGACCGGGTTGCCGGTGATGTGGCTGCGGATGTCGACGTTCGGGTAGATCTCGCCGAGCGACTTCAGCATGACGTCCATCCGCTCGGTCGCCGAGAGCGGCAGCCACTTCAGGCTGTCGTCGCACCAGGTGTACGAGAGGCAGATGCTCGCCGGCCGGTCCGGCCCGTCGTCCAGCAGGTACGTGCCCCGGGTCATCCGGTCCGTCAGCGTCATCGACATCGTGTCGCGGCCGGTGGTCTCGTCCTTGTCCAGCCAGAACGGCCGGTCCACGGGCACGAACAGCTTGGACGACTCCATGTAGTGGGTGCGCTCCATCGCCGTCCAGTGGTCGATCGGGAAGAGCGCGTCGTCGCAGGCGATCTTGGAGAGCAGCAGCCAGGACTGCCCGGTGAAGACGGCCGCCCGGAAGGTGCGGATGTCGCCGGAGGCGTCGGTCACGGTGATCCGGTTGCCGGCCGTACGGTTCAGCCGGGTGACGGCCCCGCGCGGCTCGCCGCCGTGCAGCGAGGACAGCGAGGTGCCGAGCGGCCAGTGCGTGATCTTCTGCGGCTCCCGCTCCCACAGGCGCAGCGGGAGCTGCTGGCTGCCGCCGACGATGGAGCGGTGGTGGTCGTCGGCCTCGGTGTAGACGACGCGCAGGATCTCCAGGATGGAGTTGGGGAAGTCCGTGTCCCAGCCCCCGGTACCGAAGCCGACCTGGCCGAAGATCTCACGGTGCCGGAAGGATTTGAAGGCGTCGGAGTCGCAGAGGAAGCCGTAGAAGGTCTGGTTGTCCAGCTTCTCGACCAGCCGGGACCAGATCTCCCTGATCCGGTCCACGTCACGCTCACGCATCGCCCGGTTCATGTCGGAGAAGTCGGCGCCCTCCTCCAGGCAGCGGTTCCAGGCGTCCATCACATCGCGGTAGACCTGCGGGAGTTCGTCGATGGTCCTGGCGTAGTGCGACTCGCCCTTGAGGTCGACCACGGTCGAAGGGGTGGCCGGGCAGAGCGGGTTGGGGAACGGTTTGGTCTCCAGGCCCACGAGGTCGATGTAGTGCTGGAGGGCGGTCGAGGAGGGCGGGAAGCGCATCGCGCCCATCTCTGCGGTGAGCGGTTCGCCGTCGGTGGCGCAGCCCTCGAACTCGACGGTGCGCAGCCGTCCGCCGATGCGGTCGGCCTCGTAGACGACCGGCTTGAGGCCCATCTTCATCAGTTCGTACGCGGTGATGACGCCGGAGAGCCCGCCGCCGATGACGGCCACCTCGGTGCCGTGCTCGGTCGCCGGTATCTGGCCGAGGCCCGCCGGGTGGGCGAGGAAGTCGTCGTACGCGTACGGGAAGTCCGGCCCGAACATGGTGATCGGCGGGGCCGCTTCCTCGGGGTGCTGGACGGCGGGGGGCACGGCGGTCATGGGGTACGGGCTCCTTGCGGGACGGGCGAAGACGTGAGGGGGCGGAGCAGGGCTCAGACGAGCGAGCCGTACAGGCCGGGGCGGCGGTCGCGGAGATACGGGTTGGCGGCCCGGGAGGCGGCCAGCAGGGCGAGGTCGACGTCGGCGGTGACCAGCTCCTCGCCGCGCCCCGCACGGGCCCGGACGGTGCCGTCGGGTCCGGCCAGGCAGCTCAGCCCGGTGAAGTCGAACTCGCCTTCCGGGCCGGTCCGGTTGACGTACGCGAGGTACAGCTGGCTCTCGAAGGCGCGGACCGGGACGAGGGACTCGGCGACGAACGAGAAGGGGTGCATCAGCGCGGTCGGGACCAGCAGGAGGTCGGTGCCGGCCAGGGCGTGCGCCCGGACGTTCTCCGGGAACTCGACGTCGTAGCAGGTCAGCAGGCCGATCCGGACCCCGTCCAGCTCGGCCTGGACCACGGGCTGCCCGCCGGGAGTGAACCAGCGCTGCTCGAAGTCGCCGAAGAGGTGGGTCTTGCGGTAGTTGGCGAGCGTGGTGCCGTCCGGGCCGATGAGCTGCGCGGAGTTGTACAGGGTGTCGCCCTCGCGCTCGGGGTAGCCGTAGTGGACGGCGATCCCGTGCCGCACGGCGATCTCGGCGACGGCGCGGGCGGCGGGCCCGTCGGCGGCCTCGGCCAGCCGGGGGACGTCGTCGCCGATGGCGTACCCGGTGAGATACAGCTCGGGGCAGACCAGGAGCCGGGCTCCGGTGGCGGCGGCGCGGCGCGCGGCGTCCGCCAGCAGCTCGACGGACCCGGCGACCGAGCCGGGACGCCCGGAGCTCTGGAGCAGGGCGGTGCGCAACGGCGGCATGGCTGACCTCGGACGATACGGGCGGGGCGGGGACGTAGAAACGGTACGTTCAGCCATTCGGCCCGGACAAGCCGCGACCGTTGCGCACCGACGACCGATCCGTTGCGCGGTTCGGGCGGGACGCGGCGATTTATTGCGCCGCTCCGGCCCGACCCGCGCTTCGAGGACCAGGGGTGGCCCATTCCGGCCCGACCCGCGCTTCGCGACCGCGGCAGCCCATTCCAGCCCGTCCGGCGTTTGAGGACGGAACCCTCGCCGGAGGACCCGGCCCACCCAGCGGACGGCCCTACCCCGGAGACCCGGAGGAGAAGCGCCGCAACAGCGGCGAAAGCACGAGCACGGACTTCGTCCGCTCCACATACGGCTCCCCCGCGATCCGTTCGAGCACCTGCTCGAAATGCCGCATGTCCGCCGCGAAGACCTGCACCAGCGCATCCGCGTCGCCGGTCACCGTCGACGCGGAGGCGACCTCGGGATAGCGGGCGAGCCCCTGCTTGATGGAGTCCGGAGACGTGTTGCGGCTGCAGTAGATCTCGATGTACCCCTCGGTCTCCCAGCCGAGCGCCGCCGGGTTGACCCGCACGGTGAACCCGGTGATGGCCCCCTCGGCGCGCAGCCGGTCGACCCGGCGTTTCACGGCGGGCGCGGACAGGCCGATGATCGAGCCGATGTCGGCGTAGGAGCGGCGGGCGTCCTCGGCCAGGGCGTGGACGATGCGTTCGTCGAGGTCGTTCAGTCGCACGTCGTACGGGTCACTTCTCTGCGGTGGCCCGGCCGGAGCCGGGCATGACTGTGCCGGAGGACGACGCATGCCGTCCCCCGGCAGTAGACCACGGGTCACCCGGGGCCGGGCGAACCCCGGCCGGAGGCCCTAGCTCCAGCTGGCGTGCAGCGGCTTGCCCTCCGCGTAGCCGGCGGCGCTCTGCACGCCGACGACGGCCTTCTCGGCGAACTCGGCGAGGGAGGCCGCGCCCGCGTACGTGCAGGAGGAGCGGACGCCCGCGATGATCGAGTCGATCAGGTCCTCGACGCCGGGGCGCGCCGGGTCCAGGAACATCCGCGAGGTGGAGATGCCCTCCTCGAAGAGCGCCTTGCGGGCCCGGTCGTACGCGGACTCGTCGGAGGTGCGGTTCTTCACGGCGCGGGCGGACGCCATGCCGAAGGACTCCTTGTAGAAGCGGCCGTCGGCGCTCTGCTGGAGGTCGCCCGGGGACTCGTACGTACCGGCGAACCAGGAGCCGATCATCACGTTGGACGCACCGGCCGCGAGCGCCATGGCGACGTCGCGCGGGTGGCGGACCCCGCCGTCGGCCCAGACGTGCTTGCCGTACTTCTTCGCCTCGGCGGCGCACTCCAGCACGGCCGAGAACTGGGGGCGGCCCACGCCGGTCATCATGCGGGTGGTGCACATGGCGCCGGGTCCGACGCCGACCTTGATGATGTCCGCGCCGGCCTCGATGAGGTCGCGCACGCCCTCGGCGGCGACGATGTTGCCCGCCACGATCGGCACCCGCGGGTCCAGCGCCCGGACCGCGCGCACCGCGCTGATCATGGACTCCTGGTGGCCGTGCGCGGTGTCCACGACGAGGGTGTCCACACCGGCGTCGAGCAGTTGCTTGGCCTTGCCGGCCACGTCGCCGTTGATGCCGACGGCGGCGGCGACGCGCAGCTTGCCGTCCGCGTCGGTGGCGGGGGTGTACAGCGTGGCGCGCAGGGCGGCCTTGCGGGTGAGGATGCCGACGAGGCGGCCATCCGCGTCGACGGCGGGGGCGAGCTTGCGGTTGGCGCCGTCCAGCTTGTTGAAGGCGTCGCGCGGGTCGATGTCCGCGTCCAGGACGACCAGGTCCTTGGACATGACCTCGGAGAGCTGGGTGAAGCGGTCCACGCCGGACAGGTCGTGGTCGGTGACCACACCGACGGGCCGGCGGTCCGCGTCCACGACGACCCCGGCGCCGTGCGCGCGCTTGTGCAGCAGGGACAGCGCGTCGGCGACGGTCTGGCCCGGCGACAGCTCGATGGGCGTGTCGAGCACCAGGTGGCGCGTCTTCACCCAGGAGATGACCTCGGTGACGACCTCGATCGGGATGTCCTGCGGGATGACGACGAGGCCGCCGCGGCGGGCGATGGTCTCGGCCATCCGGCGGCCCGCGATGGCGGTCATGTTCGCGACGACGAGGGGAATGGTGGTGCCGCTGCCGTCGGGCGAGGACAGGTCGACACCCTGGCGCGATCCGACCGCCGACCGGCCCGGGACCATGAAGACGTCGTCGTACGTGAGGTCGTACGGAACCGAGGGGGACTCTGTATAGCGACCGGTGCCGGGCTCAAGAAAACGCATAACACTCATTTTTTCATACGAAATGGCGCAGGTCGCTTCCACGAAGACACAGCAAATGACTCCCACGCTCGTACGTTCCTACGAAGGAACCGCTGCGGGAGTCCCGGGCAAGTGCCACCTGCCTTACCCCCGGACCTTACCCGAACAGCTTTCAACCATTCCCGATCATCTGCCCTGGACCTGGTGACAAGGGGTCAGGTAGCTTCAAATCCGCAGGTCCCGTGGGTCACCACTACGCCCCGGAGGAACGGACGGATCGTGCTCAACTTCCGTCACACGTACGACCGGAGAGGATCACGACCCGCCCGTGGAGAACGAACTGCCGGACATTCACTGCCCGTTCCCCCAGCGGACGAACCCGCACGTCGGCCACGTACGGGAGCATCTGGACTCCTGGACCCGCAACACCGGGCTGGTGCACCGGGATTCGGCCAGGGAGCGCTTCGAGCAGGCGGACTTCGGCGCATTCGTCGGGATGGTCTATCCGACCGCCGACCGTGAGAATCTGGACCTGGTCGCCGACTGGTTCGTCTGGCTCTTCCTCGTCGACGACCAGCTGGACGACGGCCATCTCGGCCGCAGCCCGGAGCGGGTGCGGGACGTCGTCGCCCTGATGCTGGCGGTGGTCGAGGGCACCCGCACCGGTGTGCTGGAGAACGAGGAGCTGCCCGCCGCCGTGGTGGCCCTCATCGACCTGTGGCAACGTACGACGCCGACCGCGGCGGTGCACTGGCGGCGCAGGTTCGCCTGGCACCTGAAGAAGTACCTCACCACCGCCACCACCTGGGAGGCCGGGAACCGGGCGGCGGGCGTGGTGCCGTCGGAGGAGCTGTACATAGAGAAGCGCCGCCACACCGGCGCGATCATCGTCTGCATGGACCTGATAGAGATCGTCGCGGGCATCGAGGCGCCCTCCTCGATCCACAACGACCCCCGGTTCATCACCGCCCTTGAGGCGTCCTGCAACCACGTCTGCTGGGCCAATGACGTGTATTCGTACGAGAAGGAGCAGGTGCTCGGCGAGATCCACAACCTCGTCCACCTGGTCCGCCACCACCGCGGCTACGGCAAGCAGGAGGCGCTGGAGCACGTCTGCGCGGAGATCGCCGTCGAGACGGAGCGCTTCCTGACGGCGGAGACCGAGCTGCTGGAGGCGTATCCGCAGCTGACGCCGATGCTGGAGCCGTATCTCGACGGCATGCGCAGCTGGATGCGCGGCAATCTCGACTGGTCCCGGCAGACGCCCCGGTACAACCCGGCCGACGTCAGCCAGTACGAGCAGCCCGAGCAGTATCTGGAGTCGACGGTCCTGGGAGTCTCCCAGGACTGAGCACCGGAGGTACGGGAGAGGGGCGAGCGGTCACGGACCGCTCGCCCCTCTCCCGTACGTCTCAGTCGCCGTCCGGGTCCGCGCGCTCCAGGGCCGGCCGGCGCGGGGCGGCGGACTCGGTGAGGAGGTAGTCGGCGGCCGCGGTGTCCGTGACCAGGCTGGTGACCAGGCCGGACCGCAGTACCGCGCCGATCGCGGCGGCCTTGCGCTGCCCGCCCGCGATGGCCACCACCTCGGGGATCCGGCGCAGCCGGTCCGCCTCGACGGTGATGCACCGCTCGCCGAGGTCCCGGCCGACCCGGCGGCCCTCCGCGTCGAAGAGGTGGGCCGACATCTCGGCGGCGACACCGAGCGAGGCGTAGTGCCGGCGCTCCTCGTCGGAGAGCATGTCGTGCACGGTCGAGATCCCGGGCTCCCAGGAACCGATGGAGACGGCCGCGACCGTCACCTTGTCGAAGTACTCGAAGGCGCGGGCGATCCCCGTCTGGTTGCGCAGCGCGGCGGCCGTCGCCGGGTCCGGCAGCAGCATCGGCGCGTAGATCGGGTGGGCCTCGCCGCCGGAGACCTGGGCGGCGCGCCGCACCGCCTCCACGGAACCGCGCTCGGCGGTGCCCGCGTCGTACACCCCGGTGAGCTGCACGACCGTGCACGGGGGGAGCCGGTCGAGGGCCGCGGCCATGTGGATGGTGGAGCGGCCCCAGGCGAGCCCGAGCACATCGCCCTCGTTCACAAGTTCCCCGAGCAGGTCGGCCGCGACCTCGCCCAGGTTCTCCGGGTCCGCCGCGTCGTCCTGCTCCTCCGCCGGGGACTCCACGACGACCGCGTGGCGCAGCCCGTAGCGGGCCCGGAGCGCGTCGGAGCGCTCGGCGTCCAGCTCCGCCGGGACCCGGATCTCGATGCGTACGAGGTCGCGCTCCAGAGCGGTCTCCAGCACCCGGGCGACCTTGAAGCGGCTGACGCCGAACTCCTCGGCGATCTGGATCTTGGACTTGCCCTCGAGGTAGAAGCGGCGGGCCATGGCCGCCGCCTGCACCAGCTCCGCGGGCCCCATCCGCAGGGCGGACCGGCCCGCCGACATTGCAGACACCGCGTTCTCCTCACTGCTGTTCACGCTCTTGATACGCCGTTCATCCTGTCAGATACGGCGATCCCTGACGGGTCCCGTCGGACCCCGTTCATCTGCCCTTGGCCCGGACGCCGCTCACCCGCCCCGGCCGCCCGGGACTCAGTGCGCGCAGGCCCAGCCGGCCGCGCCGATGGCCCCGTCGGCCTTGGCGCGCAGGGCCCGCACCGCGGCGGCCGGGTCGCCCGCCCCGTACACCGCCGAGCCGGCGACGAAGACATCGGCGCCGGCCTCGGCGCACCGCTCGATGGTGGACTCGGAGACGCCGCCGTCGACCTGGAGCCACAGATCGAGCCCGTGCTTGGAGATCAGCTCACGGGTGCGGCGGATCTTCGGCAGCATGATGTCCAGGAACGCCTGGCCGCCGAAGCCCGGCTCCACGGTCATGATCAGCAGCATGTCGAGCTCGGGGAGCAGGTCCTCGTACGGCTCGATGGGCGTCGCCGGCCTGAGCGCCATCGAGGCGCGGGCGCCCTTGGCCCGGATCTCGCGGGCCAGCCGGACGGGGGCGGCGGCGGCCTCGACGTGGAAGGTGACCGACCCGGCACCCGCCTCGACGTACTGCGGTGCCCAGCGGTCCGCGTCCTCGATCATCAGATGGCAGTCCAGCGGCGTGTCCGTGGCCCTGCTGAGCGATTCCACGATCGGAACGCCGAGGGTCAGATTGGGCACGAAGTGGTTGTCCATGACATCGACATGGAGCCAGTCGGCACCTTCGACGGCCTTGGCCTCATCGGCGAGGCGCGCGAAATCGGCGGAGAGAATACTCGGGTTGATCTGGGCCATGGGCCAAGCCTGCCATGTTCTGCGTCACTTCCCGGCCTCGGTGCGCTCCAAAGGCTCACGGGATCATTACGGTTCGCGCATTCCCGGCGTTTCGCCCCGGTGAGGGGCAGGCGGTCAGGCGGTACGGCGGAGCAGCGCCAGGTACATCGCGTCCGTGCCGTGCAGATGCGGCCAGAGCTGGACGTCGGGCCCGTCGCCCAGCGCGGGCACGCCCGGCAGCAGCGGGCGGGCGTCGATCCACTCCGCCTCCACGGGCGCCCCGCCGCGCCCCTTGAGCACGTCCTCCACGACCACCCGGGTCTCAGCGAGGTGCGGCGAGCAGGTCGCGTACCCGACGACACCGCCGACGCGTACGGCCTTCAGCGCCTCGCGGAGCAGCCCGCGCTGGAGCGGCGCGAAGCCCTCCAGGTCCTCCTTGCGGCGGCGCCAGCGGGCCTCGGGGCGGCGGCGGAGCGCGCCGAGCCCGGAGCACGGCACATCCACCAGGACCCGGTCGAAGCTGCCGGGGAGCCAGGGCGGGCGGGTGCCGTCGGCGGTGATCACCTGGTACGGGCCGGGGTTGCCGGCCAGCGCGCGTTCCACGAGGCGGGCGCGGTGCGGCTGCTTCTCGGCGGCCAGCAGGGCGGCACCGCGGTCCGCGGCGAGGGCGGCGAGCAGGGCGGCCTTGCCACCGGGGCCCGCGCAGCCGTCGAGCCAGCGGGCGTCGCTGCCCTCCAGCGGGGCGGCCGCCAAGGCGGCGGCGACGAGCTGGCTGCCCTCGTCCTGGACCCCGGCCCGGCTCTCGCGCACGGCGGTCAGGGCGCCGGGCTCGCCGCCCTCGGCCATCCGCACGGCGTAGGGCGACCAGCGGCCCGGGAGGGCGTTGTCCTCGCCCAGCTCCTCGGTGAGCTCGTCCGTGGTGGAGCGGCCGGGGCGGGCGACGAGGGTGACCTCGGGGCGCTCGTTGTCCGCGTCGAGCAGGTCCTCGATCCCGGCGCGGCCGCCGCCGAGCGCGTCCCAGAGCGCGGAGACGATCCAGCGCGGGTGCGAGTGGACGACCGCGAGGTGGTCCTCGGCGTCGTCCTCGTAGGCCGGGGCCACCTTCGCGACCCAGCCGTCGAGGTCGTCGGCGGACACCTTGCGCAGGACGGCGTTGACGAACTTGGCGCGCCCCTCCCCCAGCACCACCCGGGCCAGCTCCACGCTGGCGGAGACCGCCGCGTGGGTCGGGATACGGGTGCCGAGGAGCTGGTGCACGCCCATGTTCAACACGTCCAGGACCGGCGGGTCGACCTCGCGCAGCGGCCGGTCGATGCAGGCGGCGACGATCGCGTCGTACGTCCCCTGGCGGCGCAGCGTCCCGTAGACCAGCTCGGTCGCCAGGGCGGCGTCGCGGTGGTCGAAGTCGCCCTTGGCGCGGGCCTTCTTCAGCAGCGGGGGCAGGACGAGGTTCGCGTACGCGTCGCGCTCTTCAACGGCCCGCAGGACCTCGAAGGCGAGAAAGCGGACCGGGTCCTTCTGGGGACGGCGGTGCGGCTTGGCGGGACGGCGACGCGGCTGGTCGTTCACGTGAAAGGTGCTCCGCTGGAGGTGAGAGGACGAACCCTCCCAGCCTACGTCCCCGTCCCGGGCCCCCGGTCCGCTAGCTCCCGACCAGCTCGCCGGGGACGATGCGCACTCCGCGCGCCCAGTCGGCGGCGCGCATCGGCTTCTTGCCCTGCGGCTGCACCCACAGCAGCTCGACCGCGTGCGACCCGGTGCCGACGAACACGTTGTTCTTGCCCGCCGACAGCTCACCGGGCGCCAGCTCGGACCGGTCGACGGCGGGGGTGGCCTGGACGAGCTTCAGGCGCTCGCCCCGGAACAGCGTCCAGGCGCCGGGGGCGGGGGTGCAGGCGCGGATGACCCGGTCGACGCGGAGGGCGGGCGCGGACCACTCGACCTGGGCGTCCTCGACGGTGATCTTCGGCGCGAGGGTGACCCCGTCGGCGGGCTGCGGTACGGCGTGCAGGGTGCCGTCCTCGATGCCGTCCATGGTCGCCGCCAGCAGCCCGGACCCGGCGAACGCCAGCCGGGTCAGCAGATCGCCGCTGGTGTCGGTCGGGCGGACCTCCTCGGTCAGGACGCCGTAGACGGGTCCGGAGTCCAGGCCCTCCTCGATCAGGAAGGTGGACGCCCCCGTCACCTCGTCGCCGGACATCACCGCGTGCTGCACCGGGGCCGCGCCGCGCCAGGCGGGCAGCAGCGAGAAGTGCAGGTTGACCCAGCCCTTCGCCGGAATGTCGAGCGCCGCCTTGGGCAGCAGCGCGCCGTACGCGACGACCGGGCAGCAGTCCGGCGCGATCTCCCGCAGCCGCGCGAGGAAGTCCTCGTCGCGGGGCCTGGCGGGCTTCAGCACCTCGATCCCGGCCTCCTCGGCGCGCTCGGCGACCGGGCTGGCCACCAGCCGCCGGCCACGCCCCGCGGGCGCGTCGGGCCGGGTCACGACGGCGGCCACCTCGTGCCGGCCGGAGGCGATCAGGGCGTCGAGTGCGGGGACGGCTACCTCGGGGGTGCCGGCGAAGACGAGCTTCATGGGTGGCTGACTGCCTCTCAGGCCGGACTCTCAGGCCGAAACGTTACGGTGACGAGCAACGCACAAGTCTATGGGGCGGCGGCCCGGGGGGCGTACGCACAGTCGCGCGCCCCTCGCAGGTGCGCATACGCCCCCCGAGCGTGACCAGATCCCCCGGTGCGGCGTTGGTCAAGAGAGATTGACCGAAGCGAGCCGCCCTGGTGCGGCCCGATCCCTTTCAACGCCGGTTCGAGAGGCTTCTTCATGGCCGACCACGCAACCCACGACGCCCAAGCGCGGGCCAGCCTGCATCTCCTGGTGCGGGACATCGAGCGGGTCCGGCGGCAGGTGGACGCACTGCGCACGCTCACCGCACAGCTGGGCAACGTCTACCGTCCGCGCCGCACCGGCCCGTCCGCGGGCTTCGTCGTATACGGCAGGGCCCCGGCCCCCACCGTGAGACTGGCCCAGGAACTGCGGGACAGCGTCGAGACCCTGGTCACGGCGGCCGTGGACTTCGACCGCTCGCTGGGCTTCTCCTGGGACGCGGTGGGCTCCGCGCTCGGGGTCACCAAGCAGGCCGTCCACCGCCGTTACGGCTCACGGCGCGCGACCCCGCAGCCCACGGCACCCGAGTCCGCGGAGGTCGTCCCCCAACGCGGCCCCACGGTCCCCGCAGCCCGAGCCCCCCAACCCCCCACAGACCGCCCCAACCCGTTCCCGGGCCCCCGCAACGGCTGACCCGGGTGTGGGCCGGGCCGCCCCATCGCACACGCGACGGGGCGGCCCGCTCACGCATCAGCCGCTCACGCGCAAAACGCGCCTGCGCAAAACCAAGCCCGCCCGCAAAATCCAGCCCGTCCGGCGCTTGAGGACAAAGACCCCAGCCGAGACGCGCCCGCACCCGAACACCCGCCGCACCAACCCCAGCCCGTCCGGCGCTTGAGGACAAAGACCTCAGCCGATGTCCACCGGATCCACCCGCACCCGCACCGCACCCCCACCCCGCGCCACGCGCGCAGCACGCACCGCCGCAGCCAACGCCGCCCCACTCCCGGGCGGCACCCGCACCAACGCCCGCTCCCAGACCTCCCCCGCCGGCGCCTCGAACGCCCGCCGGGGCCGCCCCGGCTCAGCCGCCGGCACCGGAACCGGCCCCAGCACCTCCGCGTCCGAAGGCAACCGCGCCACCGCGAAGAACGCGGCAAGCGCCTCCGGCTCCCCCGTCACCGAAGCCATCCGGGACACCGGCGGAAAGCCCAGCTCGGCCCGCTCCGCCAGCTCCCGCCGCGCGTGCCCGACCGGGTCCCACCGGACCAGCGCCTGCACCGGCCGCAGCGTCGGCTCGGCGACGACGACCACCGTGCCGCCCTCCGGCCGCCCCCGGACCAGCGCGGCGGCGGCCGTCCACCGCCGCAGCGCCTCCTCCCCGGCGCGCAGATCGGGCCGCCCGACCATCGCCCAGCCGTCGAGCAGGAGCGCCGCCGCGTACCCGCCCTCGGCGACCGGCTCGGCGCCCGGCGTGCTGACGACCAGCGCGGGCTGGTCCGGCACCGAGTCGAGGACATGGTCGCGCCCGGACGTCCGCACCGGCACCGCCGGGAACGCCCGGCCCAGCTCCTCCGCCGTGCGCCGGGCCCCCACGATCTGGGCGCGCAGCCGCCGCCCGCCGCAGGCCACGCAGTGCCAGGACGTCTCGGCCCGCCCGCACCACGCGCAGTTCAGGTCCTGCTGGTCCGGCGCCTCCAGCGGCCCCGCGCACTGCCGGCACCGGGCCGGCTCCCGGCAGCGCTCGCAGGCGAGCCGGGGGGCGTAACCCCGGCGGGGCACCTGGACCAGTACCGGACCGGTGCGCAGCCCGTCCCGGACGGTCTGCCAGGCGAGGCTGGGCAGCCGGGCGGCCCGGGCCGCCCCGTCCCGCGCGAGCTCGCCGTCGCCCACGGTGCGGATGACGGGCGCCGCCACCCGCACCTGCTCCCGGTCGGCGCGCAGCGGCAGCGCCCACCCGCTCTCCACGAGCTGCGCGGCCTCCACGGTGCAGCTGACGGAGCCGAGCAGAAAGGCGCACCGCCCGTGCGTGGCCCGCAGCTCCAGGACCTCGCGGACGTGCGGGAAGGGGGCGCGGTCGTCGCTGTGGCTGGAGTCCCCGTCGTCCCAGACGACGACGAGCCCGAGGTCGGCGACGGGCGCGAACATCGCGGCCCTGGTCCCCACGACCGCCCGGACGGAGCCGCGCCGCACGGCGAGCCATTCCCGGTACCGCTTCCCGGGCCCGGAGCCGGCGGTGAGCAGCGCGTGCCGCCCCTCGCCGAGCAGGGCGGTGAGCGCGGTGTCGACCCGGGCGGCGGTCCGCCCGTCGGGGACGACGACGAGGGCGCCGCGCCCGGAGGACAGCGTCGCGGCGACGGCCGCGGCGATCTCGGCCGGCCAGTGCGGTCCGGGGAGGGCGGTCCAGACGGCCCGGGGTGCGCCCCCGCCGGCCAGCGCGGAGAGGAACGCGGGCCCCTGCGCGTACCGCTCCCAGCTGCCGGGGGCGGGGGGCGCGGGGGCGGGCAGGGGCGCGGGCGACGGCTTGGCCTCGGCCTGCGCGTTGCGCGGGGGGACGGCGAGCTGGAGGACGTCGGCGAGGCTGCCCGCGTACCGGTCGGCGACCGCGCGGGCGAGGGCGAGGAGCCCGGGGCCGAGGACCGGCTCGGGCGAGACGACGGAGGCGAGCGCGGCGAGCGCCCCGGGGTAATCGGACTCGGCCAGCCGCTCGATGAGGAAGCCGTCCACGAGCCCGCCGCCCTCGCGCCGGCCGCCGCGCACCTGGCGGCCTCCGGCGCCGAAGCGGACCCGGACGCGCACCCCGGGCTGTGCGTCGGCGTCCAGTTCCTCGGGGACGGCGTAGTCGAAGTACTGGTCGAGGTGGAGCGCGCCCTTGTTGACGAGGACGCGGGCGACGGGCAGTTCCTCGGCGAGGGCGGCACCGCGCCAGGTGCGCGGTTTGGCGCGCGGCACGTCGGCCCGGCGGACGGCCTCCCGGATCAGCGCAAGCTGTTCCGGCGCCCCCGCCCCGGGCTCGTCGGGCCCCTCGTTCTCGCTGCTCACAGCTCCATCCCTACCAGACGCCTCGGACAACGGCGCCGGCCGTCCTCGTCACCCCACGCGGTGAAACGCCGGAGCCCGGACGCCGTGACGGCGTCCGGGCTCCGGCGGAAGACCCGCTCTGCGGTGCTTACAGACCGGCGGCGGCGCGCAGCGCGTCCACCCGGTCCGTGCGCTCCCAGGTGAAGTCGGGGAGCTCGCGGCCGAAGTGGCCGTACGCGGCGGTCTGGGCGTAGATCGGGCGCAGCAGGTCGAGGTCGCGGATGATCGCGGCCGGGCGGAGGTCGAAGACCTCGCCGATGGCGTGCTCGATCTTCTCGGTCTCGACCGCGGCGGTGCCGAAGGTCTCCACGAAGAGGCCCACCGGCTCGGCCTTGCCGATCGCGTAGGCCACCTGGACCTCGCAGCGGGCGGCGAGGCCGGCGGCGACGACGTTCTTGGCGACCCAGCGCATGGCGTACGCGGCCGAGCGGTCCACCTTCGACGGGTCCTTGCCGGAGAAGGCGCCGCCGCCGTGGCGGGCCATGCCCCCGTAGGTGTCGATGATGATCTTGCGGCCGGTGAGGCCGGCGTCGCCCATCGGGCCGCCGATCTCGAAGCGTCCGGTCGGGTTGACCAGGAGGCGGTAGCCCTCGGTGTCGAGCTTGATGCCGTCCTCGATCAGCTGGTTCAGCACGTGCTCGACGACGAACTCGCGGATGTCGGGCGCGAGCAGCGAGTCGAGGTCGATGTCGCTGGCGTGCTGCGAGGAGACGACGACGGTGTCGAGGCGGACGGCCTTGTCGCCGTCGTACTCGATGGTGACCTGGGTCTTGCCGTCGGGGCGCAGGTACGGGATGGTCCCGTTCTTGCGGACCTCGGACAGCCGGCGGGAGAGCCGGTGCGCGAGGAAGATCGGCAGCGGCATGAGCTCGGGGGTCTCGTCGCAGGCGTAGCCGAACATCAGGCCCTGGTCGCCGGCGCCCTGCTTGTCGAGCTCGTCCTCGTCGCCCTCGACCCGCTTCTCGTACGCGGTGTCGACGCCCTGGGCGATGTCCGGGGACTGGGCCCCGATGGACACCGAGACGCCGCAGGAGGCGCCGTCGAAGCCCTTCTTCGAGGAGTCGTAGCCGATCTCCAGGACCTTGTTGCGGACCAGCGTCGGAATGTCGGCGTACGCCTTGGTCGTGACCTCACCCGCGACGTGCACGAGACCGGTGGTGATCAGGGTCTCGACGGCGACGCGGGAGGAGGGGTCCTCGCGCAGGAGCGCGTCGAGAATGGTGTCGCTGATCTGGTCGGCGATCTTGTCGGGGTGGCCCTCGGTCACGGACTCCGAGGTGAAGAGACGGCGGGACACATCGCTCCCTGGGGTTGCAGCGGCTGCTGGCTGATCATTGGGCGGACGGTCCGGGAGCTGCGCCCGGCACGGTCCAGGAAGCAGTTTATCGGTCGACTCCGGCCGTCGGACAACGTGTCTCGCCCTTTGGCCGTCCTGTGACGTGTTCCACCAGGGCCGGAAGGCCCCCCAAGCCTGCTGCCGCAAGGTCCGGGACCGTGTCTCGGGGGTGCTTCCGGCCCCGGCGTGTCACCTGAAATTCATTCGAGGCGCGCCGCGACGAGGTCCCACACCGTGTCGGCCAAGGCCTCCTTGGGCCCGTACGGGACGGGGGTCTCGGTGCCGTCGGCGGCGAGCACCACGGCCTCGTTCTCCTCGGAGCCGAAGGTCTTGCGCTCCCCGACCTCGTTGACCACCAGCAGGTCGCAGCCCTTGCGGCGGAGCTTCTCGCGGCCGTTGGCCAGGACGTCGTCGGTCTCGGCGGCGAATCCGACGACGATCTGGCCGGGCGTGGCGCGCTCGGCAGAGACCTCGGCGAGGATGTCCGGGTTGCGGACGAGCGTGATCGGGGCGGGCTCCTGGCCGTCCTTCTTCTTGATCTTGCCGGTGGCGTACTCGGCGGGCCGGAAGTCGGCGACGGCGGCCGCCATGACCACGACGTCGGCGTCCCGCGCCGCCTTCAGCACGGCCTCGCGCAGCTGTGTCGCGGTGCCGGCGCGTACGACGTCGGCACCGGACGGATCGGGCAGCCCGGTGTTGGCCTCGACCAGGGTGACCCGGGCGCCGCGCGCGACGGCGGTGCGGGCGAGCGCGTAGCCCTGCTTGCCGGAGGAGCGGTTGCCGAGGTAGCGGACCGGGTCGAGGGGCTCCCGCGTACCGCCGGCGCTGATCACCACGTGCCGGCCCACGAGGTCGGGGGCGGCCGTGCCCCGGGCGAGGACCCGGCGGCAGACCTCGTAGATCTCGCCCGGGTCGGGGAGCCGGCCCTTGCCGGTGTCGACGCCGGTGAGGCGGCCGACGGCGGGCTCGATGACGACGGCGCCCCGGCGGCGCAGCGTCGCGACGTTCTCCTGGGTGGCGGGGTGCTCCCACATCTCGGTGTGCATGGCCGGGGCGAAGACGACCGGACAGCGGGCGGTGAGCAGGGTGTTGGTGAGCAGGTCGTCGGCGAGGCCGTGGGCGGCTTTGGCGAGCATGTCGGCGGTGGCGGGGGCGACGACGACGAGGTCGGCGTGCTGGCCGATCCGGACGTGCGGCACCTCGTGGACGTCGTTCCAGACCTCGGTGGAGACCGGGTGGCCGGAGAGCGCCGACCAGGTGGCGGCGCCGACGAAGTGGAGGGCGGACGCGGTGGGGACGACCCGTACGTCGTGGCCGGACTCGGTCAGCCGGCGCAGCAGCTCGCACGCCTTGTACGCGGCGATGCCGCCGCTGACCCCCAGAACGACCTTCGGCTTGTCCACTGCGTCTCCCCGCACTCGGTTGCGTACGCCCCCATGCTGCCTCACCGGCAGGCGCACCGGACGGTCGGCCCGGAGAGCAGGAGACACACCTCGGGCCCGGCGGATGATCCGCCGGGCCCGGGGTGAAGGTGCGTCGTCGCTGCTTACTGCGCGGGGCCCTCGATGGCCTCGGACGTGAGCAGGCCCGCGTTGATCTCGCGGAGCGCGATCGAGAGCGGCTTCTCGTGCACGTGGGTGTCGACGAGCGGACCGACGTACTCGAGGAGGCCCTCACCGAGCTGCGAGTAGTACGCGTTGATCTGGCGCGCGCGCTTGGCGGCGTAGATCACGAGGCTGTACTTCGAGTCGGTTGCTTCGAGGAGCTCATCAATCGGCGGGTTGATGATGCCCTCGGGCGTGGTGATGGAAGAGGACACGCTCTGCCTTCCGAAGGGGATGAAGATCAAAGAATTCTTTGACAGTCAGGGGCCTTGGTGCCGGGCCCCGCTGCCGGTGGTTCACTCGCCGGCGGCGCGGTGGCCGGAAGCCTCCAGCATCAAGGCTAGCAGCTCACGTGCCACGTCCTCGACGGAGGTGTTGACGAGCGTCGTATCGAACTCCGCTTCGGCGGCCAGTTCCACCTTGGCGGCGCCGAGCCGGCGTTCGATCACCTCGGGCGCCTCGGTCCCCCGGCCGGTGAGCCGGCGGACCAGCTCCTCCCAGCTCGGCGGGGCGAGGAAGACCAGCTGGGCGTCGGCCATGGACTGGCGGACCAGCCGGGCGCCCTGGAGGTCGATCTCCAGGAGCACCGGCTCCCCCGCCTCCAGCCGCTCCTGCACGGCGCGGCGCGGCGTGCCGTAGCGGTTGCCGGCGAACTCGGCCCACTCCAGCAGCTCACCGTTGGCGATCAGCTTGTCGAACTCCTCGTCGTCCACGAAGAAGTAGTGGACGCCGTTGCGTTCGCCGGGGCGGGGCTTGCGGGTCGTCGCCGACACCGAGAGCCACACCTCGGGGTGGACCTTGCGCATATGCGCGACGACCGTGCTCTTGCCGACCCCCGAGGGGCCGGAGAGCACGGTCAGCCGCGGACGTACGTCCGGGGGTACGGGGGACGTCCCCCGGGATGTTGCAGCCATGGAGCGATTATCCAGGTTCTCAGGGGTGCCTGAGAACGTCAGGCGGCGGTGCCGCCGAACTCGCGCTCCAGGGATGCGATCTGGTTGGAGCCAAGACCCCGCACACGACGGCTCTCGGAGATGCCGAGCCGCTCCATGATCTGCTTGGCACGGACCTTGCCCACACCGGGCAGGGACTCCAGCAGGGCGGAGACCTTCATCTTGCCGATGACGTCGTTCTCCTGGCCCGACTTGATGACCTCGTGGAGGGAGGCGCCGGAGTGCTTGAGTCGATTCTTGACCTCGGCCCGCTCCCGGCGAGCCGCGGCGGCCTTTTCGAGCGCGGCTGCGCGCTGTTCAGGGGTAAGGGGCGGAAGAGCCACGCCTACGTCACCTCGGATGTCGATCTGTCGGATACGGACCGTGAGGCAGCGGGATCGCCCCTCACCTGGTGAGCCGCGAACATCCCGTGCTCGTCGGCTCTCGACGGAGACTAGCGGCCAAGGCCGCCGGAGTCAGCGAGAACAGACGAAAAGTCCTGGTCAGCCTCTGCCGACCAGGACTTTTCGGGCATAACCACCGAGTTTTTTCTTCAGGATTCCGTCAACACACGGTTACGTGGCAGGGTCAGCGGTCCGAGACGACCGCGCGGACCTCGTCCGCGAACCGTTCGGCGGCCTCGCGCAGCCCCGCGACGTCCGGCCCCTGGCGCAGCACGCCCCGGCTCACGCTGGGCACCACATTGCCGACCGCGTCGCCGAAGACGCCCGGCAGATCCGCCGGGGTCGCCCCCTGCGCGCCGATGCCCGGCGCGAGCAGCGGCCCGTTGATCGCGAGGTCCACGCCCGCGTCGCCCAGCGTGGCGCCGACGACCGCGCCGACCGAGCCGAGCGGTGCGGCGCCCGCGTTCTCGGCGGCCATGTGGTCGAGCATCAGCTGCGCCAGCGGACGGCCGTCGGCGGCGGTGGCGCGCTGCACCTCGGCGCCCTCCGGGTTGGAGGTCAGCGCGAGGACGAAGACTCCGGCGCCGGAGACCGCCGCCGCGTCGAGCGCGGGCCGCAGCGAGCCGAAGCCGAGGTACGGCGAGACGGTGACCGCGTCCGAGAACAGCGGCGAGTCCTTGTCCAGGTAGGTCGCCGCGTAGGCGCCCATGGTCGAGCCAATGTCGCCGCGCTTGGCGTCCATCAGGACCAGGGCCCCGGCCGCGCGGGCCTCCTCGACGGCCTTCTCCAGGACGGCGATGCCGCGCGAGCCGAACCGCTCGAAGAACGCGGACTGCGGCTTGAGCACCGCGACCCGGTCGGCCAGCGCCTCGACGACCGTACGGGTGAAGCGCTCCAGGCCCGCCACGTCGTCGGGGAGCCCCCAGGCGCTGAGCAGGGAGGCGTGCGGGTCGATGCCGACGCAGAGCGGGCCTCGGGTGTCCATGGCGTGGCGCAGCCGGGCGCCGAAGGGTTCCAGGGTCATTTCGCTGCCTTCCGGGATTCCGCGCCGACGGCGTCGGCGAGTGTGGCGTACGGGGAGGCGGCCAGGCGCGCGGCCAGGCCCTTGTGGATCGCGCGGGCGTAGAACGGGCCCTCGTAGATGAAGGCGCTGTAGCCCTGGACGAGGGTGGCGCCGGCCAGGATGCGCTGCCAGGCGTCCTCGGCGTTCTCGACGCCGCCGACGCCCACCAGGGTGAGCCGGTCCCCCACGCGCCCGTACAGGCGGCTCAGGACCTCCAGGGAGCGTTCCTTGAGGGGGGCGCCGGACAGGCCGCCGGTCTCCTTCACCAGGACCGCCGGGGACTTCAGGCCCAGCCCGTCGCGGGCGATGGTGGTGTTGGTGGCGATGATGCCGTCCAGGCCCAGCTCGACGGCCAGGTCGGCGACCGCGTCGACGTCCTGGTCCGCGAGGTCCGGGGCGATCTTGACGAGCAGCGGGACGCGGCGGTGGGTGACGGTGCGGTCGGCCGCCTCGCGCACGGCGGTGAGCAGCGGGCGCAGCGACTCGGTGGCCTGGAGGTTGCGCAGGCCGGGGGTGTTGGGCGAGGAGACGTTGACGACGAGGTAGTCGGCGTGGGCGGCGAGGCGCTCGGTGGACTTCACGTAGTCGGCGGCGGCTTCGGCCTCGGGGACGACCTTGGTCTTGCCGATGTTGACGCCGACGGTGGTGCCAAAGACCGGGGTGCGGGCGGCCAGGCGCTCGGCGACGGCGGCGGAGCCCTCGTTGTTGAAGCCCATGCGGTTGATCAGCGCGCGGTCCGCGACCAGGCGGAACAGCCGCTGCTTCGGGTTGCCGGGCTGCGGTTCACCGGTGACGGTGCCGATCTCGACGTGGTCGAAGCCGAGCATCGCCATGCCGTCGATCGCGACGGCGTTCTTGTCGAAGCCGGCGGCGAGCCCGAAGGGGCCGTGCATCCGCAGGCCCAGGGCCTCGGTGCGCAGCTCCTTGTACCGGGGGGCGAGGGCGGCGGCCACGAAGGTGCGCAGCACGGGGACGCGGGCGGCCAGGCGGATCCAGCGGAAGGCCAGGTAGTGGGCGCGCTCGGGGTCCATCCGCTTGAAGACCAGTTGGAAGAAGAACTTGTACATCACGGTGTCCTCATGAAGAGGGGGACACCGTTTCCGGTGTCCCCCTGTGGGCTTCCTAGTCGCGGGCCGCGGTCAAGTGTTCCGCGTGTTCCTGGAGGGAACGGACGCCGACGTCTCCGCCGTTGAGGGCGTCGATGCCCTGGACGGCCGCGGCGAGCGCCTGGACCGTGGTCAGGCAGGGCACGGAGCGGGCGACGGCCGCGGTGCGGATCTCGTAGCCGTCGAGCCGGCCGCCGGTCCCGTACGGGGTGTTGACGATGAGGTCGACACCGCCCTCGTGGATCAGCTGGACGATGGTCCGCTCGCCGTTCGGGCCCTCGCCCTCGGAGAGCTTGCGCACGACCGTGGCGTTGATGCCGTTGCGCTTGAGGACCTCGGCGGTGCCGGAGGTGGCCAGCAGCTCGAAGCCGTGGGCGACCAGCTCGCGGGCCGGGAAGATCATCGAGCGCTTGTCGCGGTTGGCGACCGAGATGAAGGCGCGGCCCTTGGTGGGCAGCGGCCCGTAGGCGCCGGCCTGCGACTTGGCGTACGCGGTGCCGAAGACCGAGTCGATGCCCATGACCTCGCCGGTGGAGCGCATCTCCGGGCCGAGGATGGTGTCGACGCCCCGGCCGTGGATGTCGCGGAAGCGCGACCACGGCATGACGGCCTCCTTGACGGAGATCGGCGCGTCCAGCGGCAGCGTGCCGCCGTCGCCGGTCTTCGGCAGCAGGCCCTCCGCGCGCAGCTCGGCGACGGTCGCGCCCAGGGAGATCCGGGCGGCGGCCTTGGCGAGCGGGACCGCGGTCGCCTTCGAGGTGAAGGGCACGGTCCGGGAGGCGCGCGGGTTGGCCTCCAGGACGTAGAGGATGTCGCCCGACAGCGCGAACTGGATGTTGATCAGGCCGCGGACGCCGACGCCCTTGGCGATGGCCTCCGTGGAGGCGCGCAGCCGCTTGACGTCGTGGCCGCCGAGGGTGATCGGGGGCAGGGCGCAGGCGGAGTCGCCGGAGTGGATGCCGGCCTCCTCGATGTGCTCCATGACGCCGCCGAGGTAGAGCTCGGTGCCGTCGTAGAGGGCGTCGACGTCGATCTCGATGGCGTCGTCGAGGAAGCGGTCGACCAGGACCGGCCGGGTGGGGCTGATCTCGGTGGACTCGGCGATGTACGCGGAGAGCCGGGTCTCGTCGTACACGATCTCCATGCCGCGCCCGCCGAGCACGTACGACGGGCGTACGAGGACGGGGTAGCCGATCTCGTCGGCGATCTCCTTGGCCTCGGCGAAGGTGGTGGCGGTGCCGTGCTTGGGGGCGGGCAGGCCGGCCTCGGCCAGGACGCGGCCGAAGGCGCCGCGGTCCTCGGCGGCGTGGATCGCCTCCGGGGAGGTGCCGACGACGGGCACGCCGTTGTCCTTGAGCGCCTGCGACAGACCCAGCGGGGTCTGGCCGCCGAGCTGCACGACGACGCCCGCGATCGGGCCCGCCAGGGACTCGGCGTGCACGATCTCCAGCACGTCTTCCAGCGTCAGCGGCTCGAAGTACAGGCGGTCGGAGGTGTCGTAGTCGGTGGAGACCGTCTCCGGGTTGCAGTTGACCATCACGGTCTCGTAGCCGGCGTCGCTGAGCGCGAAGGAGGCGTGGACGCAGGAGTAGTCGAACTCGATGCCCTGGCCGATGCGGTTGGGACCGGAGCCCAGGATGATCACCGCGGGCTTGGTGCGCGACGCGACCTCGGTCTCCTCGTCGTACGAGGAGTAGAAGTACGGGGTCTTCGCGGCGAACTCGGCGGCGCAGGTGTCGACCGTCTTGTAGACCGGGCGGATGCCGAGCGCGTGGCGGACCTCGCGGACGACGTCCTCCCGCAGGTCGCGGATCTCGGCGATCTGGACGTCCGAGAAGCCGTGGCGCTTGGCCTCGGCCAGCAGCTCGGGGACGAGCTTGTCGGCGGCGGCCAGCTCGTCGGCGATCTCCTTGATCAGGAAGAGCTGGTCCACGAACCAGGGGTCGATCTTCGTGGCGTCGAAGACCTCCTCCTGGGTGGCGCCGGCCCGGATCGCCTGCATGACGGTGTTGATGCGGCCGTCGGTCGGGCGGACCGCCTCGGCCAGCAGTTCGGCCTTGTCGCCGGGGTCGCCGGTGAAGGTGAACTGCGAGCCCTTCTTCTCCAGGGAGCGCAGCGCCTTCTGGAGGGCCTCGGTGAAGTTCCGGCCGATCGCCATGGCCTCGCCCACCGACTTCATGGTGGTGGTGAGGGTGGAGTCGGCGGAGGGGAACTTCTCGAAGGCGAAGCGCGGGGCCTTGACGACGACGTAGTCGAGGGTCGGCTCGAAGGAGGCCGGAGTCTTCTCGGTGATGTCGTTGGGGATCTCGTCCAGCGTGTAGCCGACGGCCAGCTTGGCGGCGATCTTGGCGATCGGGAAGCCGGTGGCCTTGGAGGCGAGCGCGGAGGAGCGGGATACGCGCGGGTTCATCTCGATGACGATGACGCGGCCGTCGGTGGGGTCGATCGCGAACTGGATGTTGCAGCCGCCGGTGTCGACGCCGACCTCGCGGATGATCGCGATGCCGATGTCGCGCAGCCGCTGGTACTCGCGGTCGGTGAGGGTCATCGCCGGGGCCACGGTGATCGAGTCGCCGGTGTGGACGCCCATCGGGTCGAAGTTCTCGATGGAGCAGACGACCACGACGTTGTCGTTGCGGTCGCGCATGAGCTCCAGCTCGTACTCCTTCCAGCCGAGGATGGACTCTTCGAGCAGCACCTCGGTGGTCGGGGAGAGCGTGAGGCCCTGGCCCGCGATGCGGCGCAGCTCCTCCTCGTCGTGGGCGAAGCCGGAGCCGGCGCCGCCCATGGTGAAGGAGGGGCGGACGACGACGGGGTAGCCGCCGAGCGTGTCGACGCCGGCGATGACGTCGTCCATGGAGTGGCAGATGACCGAGCGGGCGGACTCGCCGTAGCCGATCTTCGCCTTGACGGCCTCCACGACGCCCTTGAAGAGGTCGCGGTCCTCGCCCTTGTTGATGGCCTCGACGTTGGCGCCGATGAGCTCGACGCCGTACTTCTCCAGGACACCGTTCTCGTGCATGGAGATCGCGGTGTTCAGCGCGGTCTGGCCGCCCAGGGTGGGCAGCAGCGCGTCGGGGCGCTCCTTGGCGATGATCTTCTCGACGAACTCCGGGGTGATCGGCTCGACGTACGTGGCGTCGGCGATCTCCGGGTCGGTCATGATCGTGGCCGGGTTGGAGTTCACCAGGATGACGCGCAGGCCCTCGGCCTTGAGCACGCGGCACGCCTGGGTGCCGGAGTAGTCGAACTCGGCGGCCTGCCCGATGACGATCGGGCCGGAGCCGATGACCAGGACGGACTGGATATCGGAGCGCTTAGGCACGCTGGCCCTCCATCAGGGAAACGAAGCGGTCGAAGAGGTACGCGGCGTCGTGCGGGCCGGCGGCCGCCTCGGGGTGGTACTGGACGCTGAAGGCCGGCCGGTCGAGCAGCTGAAGGCCCTCGACCACCTGGTCGTTCAGGCATACGTGGGAGACCTCGGCGCGCCCGTAGGCGGTGTCGGAGACCTTGTCGAGGGGGGCGTCGACGGCGAAGCCGTGGTTGTGCGCGGTGACCTCGACCTTGCCGGTCGAGCGGTCCTGCACGGGTTGGTTGATGCCGCGGTGGCCGTACTTCAGCTTGTACGTGCCGAAGCCGAGCGCGCGGCCCAGGATCTGGTTGCCGAAGCAGATGCCGAAGAGCGGGGTCTGCCGCTCCAGGACGCCCCGCATCAGCGCGACGGGGTGGTCGGCGGTGGAGGGGTCGCCGGGGCCGTTGGAGAAGAAGACGCCGTCCGGGGCGACCGCGTAGATCTCCTCCAGGGTGGCGGTGGCCGGGAGCACGTGGACCTCGATGCCGCGCTCGGCCATCCGGTGCGGGGTCATGCCCTTGATCCCGAGGTCGACCGCGGCAACCGTGAACTTCTTGGTGCCGATCGCGGGGACGACGTACGCCTCCTTGGTGGCGACCTCGGCGGACAGGTCGGCGCCCTTCATCTCGGGGGCCTCCTGGACGCGGGCCAGCATCGCGGCCTCGTCGGCGACCGCGTCGCCGGAGAAGATGCCGACGCGCATGGCGCCGCGCTCGCGCAGGTGGCGGGTGAGGGCGCGGGTGTCGACGCCGCTGATGCCGACGACGCCCTGGCCCGCCAGCTCCTCGTCCAGGGTGCGGCGGGAGCGCCAGTTGGAGGGGGTGCGGGCGGGGTCGCGGACGACGTAGCCGGAGACCCAGATCTGCTTGGACTCGGGGTCCTCGTCGTTGACGCCGGTGTTGCCGACGTGCGGGGCGGTCATCACGACGACCTGGCGGTGGTACGACGGGTCGGTCAGCGTCTCCTGGTAACCGGTCATGCCGGTGGAGAACACCGCCTCGCCGAAGGTCTCCCCCACAGCCCCGTAGGCGCGGCCGCGGAAGGTGCGGCCGTCCTCCAGGACGAGTACGGCGGGAACCTGGGTTCCCCGGGTGGAGGTCGTCATCGTGCGATGCCTTCCGTAGTGCTGGTGAGGTGGTTGACGGCGTCGACCCAGGCGGGGTGTTCGGCCGAGTGGTCGGAGCGGAAACCGGAGTCGATCAGCCGGTCGCCGAGCGCCCAGGTGATGACGAGGAGTCCGCCCTCGGGCAGGACCTTGCCCGCCAGTGCCTTTTCGGTGCGGGCGCCGCGCAGGTCGGCGGCCGGGACGAAGAAGTCCGCGGCGCCGGGCCGTACGACGTCGAGGCCCTCGGCGGTGAGGGTGAGCTCGACGCGGCTGCGGGTGCCGAGGCCGTGGGCGACGATCCGGTCGAGCCACTGCCCGGCCGTGGTCGACGCGTGGTAGCGGCCGGAGAGGGTGAGCAGCTTCTCGCCGTCCGCGAAGCCCTCCGGCGCGGTGGCCGGGGCGGGCAGGTCGGACTGGAGGTTTCCGCGCCACTTCCAGCCCTGGCGCATCAGCCAGTAGACGAACGCGACGAGGACGAGGAGTCCGATCACCCAGCTGATCCGGGCGGACCAGTCGGTCACTTCCGCCGACTTCTGCTCGGCGGCCAGTTGGTACAGGGTCTGTGTTGTCACGCGAGCTTCCCGTCGACGACCGTGGCACGGCCCCGCAGGAAGGTGTGGGTCACTCGGCCCGGCAGCTCGCGCCCCTCGTACGGGGTGTTGCGGCTGCGGGAGGCGAAGCCCGCGGGGTCCACCTCTCCACGGTATGCCGGATCGACCAGCGTGAGGTTGGCAGGCTCACCGGCCGAGACGGGGCGGCCGTGTCCGTCGAGCCGTCCGATGGCCGCGGGGCGCGCCGACATGCGGTCGGCGACGCCGGCCCAGTCGAGGAGCCCGGTCTCGACCATCGTCTGCTGGACGACGGAGAGCGCGGTCTCCAGGCCCACCATGCCCATGGCGGCCGCGGCCCACTCGCAGTCCTTGTCCTCGTGCGGGTGCGGGGCGTGGTCGGTGGCCACGCAGTCGATGGTGCCGTCGGCCAGCGCCTCGCGCAGCGCCATGACGTCGGCCTCGGTGCGCAGCGGCGGGTTCACCTTGTAGACCGGGTTGTAGGACCGGACGAGCTCGTCGGTGAGGAGCAGGTGGTGCGGGGTGACCTCGGCGGTGACGTTCCAGCCCTTGGACTTGGCCCAGCGCACGATCTCCACGGAGCCCGCGGTCGACAGGTGGCAGATGTGGACCCGGGAGCCGACGTGCGCGGCGAGCAGGACGTCGCGGGCGATGATCGACTCCTCGGCGACGGCGGGCCAGCCGCCGAGGCCCAGCTCGGCCGAGACGACGCCCTCGTTCATCTGGGCGCCCTCGGTGAGGCGGGGCTCCTGGGCGTGCTGGGCGACGACGCCGTCGAAGGCCTTCACGTACTCCAGGGCGCGGCGCATGATGACCGCGTCGTCGACGCACTTGCCGTCGTCGGAGAAGACCTTCACGCCGGCGGCGGAGTCGTGCATGGCGCCGAGCTCGGCGAGCTGCTTGCCCTCCAGGCCGACGGTGACGGCGCCGACGGGCTGGACGTCGCAGTAGCCGGACTCCTTGCCGAGGCGCCAGACCTGCTCGACCACACCGGCGGTGTCGGCGACCGGGAAGGTGTTGGCCATGGCGTGGACGGCGGTGAAGCCGCCGGCCGCGGCGGCCTTGGTGCCGGTGAGGACGGTCTCGGAGTCCTCGCGGCCGGGCTCGCGCAGGTGGGTGTGGAGGTCGACCAGGCCGGGCAGCAGGACCTGTCCGGCCGCCTCGATCACGGTGGCGTCGCCGGCGTCGAGGCCGGTGCCGACGGCGGCGATGGTCTCGCCGTCGATGAGGACGTCCTGCGGGTCGCCGCCGAGTACCTTCGCACCGCGGATAAGGATCTTGCTCATGGTTACTTGTTCTCCTCGGTACGGGCGGCGGTGGGGGTGCTGGGGGCGCTTGACTCGTAGCCGCCGAGCAGCAGGTAGAGCACGGCCATGCGGATGGAGACGCCGTTGGCGACCTGCTCCACGACCGTGCAGCGGTCGGAGTCGGCGACCTCGGCGGTGATCTCCATGCCGCGGACCATGGGCCCGGGGTGCATCACGACGGCGTGCTCGGGCATCTTCGCCATCCGCTCGCCGTCCAGGCCGTAGCGGCGCGAGTACTCGCGCTCGGTCGGGAAGTAGGCGGCGTTCATCCGCTCGCGCTGCACACGCAGCATCATCACAGCGTCCGACTGCGGCAGCACCTCGTCGAGGCTGTAGCTGACGTCGCAGGGCCACTGCTCGACGCCGACCGGGACCAGGGTCGGCGGGGCGACGAGGGTGACGTGGGCGCCCAGGGTGGTGAGCAGGTGGACGTTGGAGCGGGCGACCCGGCTGTGCAGGATGTCGCCGACGATGGTGATCCGGCGGCCGTCGAGGTCCTTACCGAGCCCGGCGTCGGCGCCGACGAGCCTGCGGCGCATCGTGAAGGCGTCCAGGAGGGCCTGGGTGGGGTGCTCGTGGGTGCCGTCGCCCGCATTGACGACGGCTCCGTCGATCCAGCCGGAGGTGGCCAGCCGGTACGGGGCTCCGGAGGCGCCGTGCCGGATGACGACGGCGTCGGCGCCCATCGCCTCCAGGGTCAGGGCGGTGTCCTTGAGGGATTCGCCCTTGGAGACGGACGAGCCCTTCGCGGAGAAGTTGATGACGTCGGCGGACAGCCGCTTGGCGGCCGCCTCGAAGGAGATGCGGGTACGGGTCGAGTCCTCGAAGAAGAGGTTGACGACGGTCCGGCCGCGCAGGGTCGGGAGCTTCTTGATCGGCCGGTCCGCGACCCTGGCCATCTCCTCGGCGGTGTCGAGGATCAGGACGGCGTCGTCGCGGGTGAGGTCGGCGGCCGAGATGAGGTGACGCTTCATCTGGGTGTTCTCCGGGTGGCTGGAGGTTTCAGGCATGCGGGCGCGCGGAAGCCGCCGCACGGCGGGCGGGGCCGTACGGCCGGGAAGCTAGCGCTCGCCCGCGGGGGCGGCCTGCTCGACCCCGAGCAGCACGGCGTCGCGGCCGTCCTCCTCGGCGAGCTGGACCTTGACCGTCTCCCGCAGCGACGTGGGGAGGTTCTTGCCGACGTAGTCGGCGCGGATCGGCAGTTCGCGGTGGCCGCGGTCCACGAGGACCGCGAGCTGCACCGCGCGGGGCCGGCCGATGTCGCCGAGCGCGTCGAGGGCGGCGCGGATCGTGCGGCCGGAGAAGAGGACGTCGTCCACGAGGACGACCAGGCGGCCCTCGATGTCGTCACCGGGGATCTCGGTGCGGGCCAGGGCGCGCGCGGGGCGCAGCCTCAGGTCGTCGCGGTACATCGTGGTGTCGAGGGAGCCGACCGGCATCGTGCGGCCGGTGATCTCTTCGAGCTTGGCGGCGAGCCGGCGGGCGAGGAAGACCCCGCGGGTCGGGATGCCGAGGAGCACCACGTCGTCGGCGCCCTTGGCGCGCTCGACGATCTCGTGGGCGATGCGGGTCAGGACCCGGGCGATGTCGGGAGCCTCGAGAACGGGGCGTGCCGCATTGCCGGTGGCGTCGTACTGTGCGTCCATAAGAAACGGACCTCCTTCTCCGCCTCACGGGACGGACCTTAAAGGACGTCGAAATTGCGTCATCCACGTTACCAGGGCCGCTGCCGGAGCTCGCCCGCACCCCCGGGGAAAGCCGGTACGGACCATCTCAGCTTGACGCGACCAAGTAACGCTGCGTAACCTCACAGTGAGTTACCAGCCACGCGGCCCAGCCGCGTACGTTCCAGCGTCCGGGGAGCCTTATGTCCAGCGAATACGCAAAACAGCTCGGGGCCAAGCTCCGTGCCATCCGCACCCAGCAGGGCCTCTCCCTCCACGGCGTGGAGGAGAAGTCCCAGGGCCGCTGGAAGGCCGTCGTGGTCGGCTCGTACGAGCGCGGCGACCGTGCCGTGACCGTACAGCGCCTTGCCGAGCTGGCGGACTTCTACGGCGTCCCGGTCCAGGAGCTCCTGCCGGGCACGACGCCCGGCGGTGCCGCCGAGCCGCCGCCGAAGCTGGTCCTCCAGCTGGAGCGCCTGGCGCACGTGCCGCCGGAGAAGGCCGGCCCCCTCCAGCGTTACGCGGCGACGATCCAGAGCCAGCGCGGCGACTACAACGGCAAGGTGCTGTCGATCCGCCAGGACGACCTGCGCACGCTCGCCGTGATCTACGACCAGTCGCCTTCGGTGCTGACGGAGCAGCTGATCAGCTGGGGCGTGCTCGACGCGGACGCGCGCCGCGCCGTCGCCCACGACGAGGGCTGAGCAGCCCCCGGAGAAACGTGCCGCCGGGTTCGGCGGGGCCCCGCACGGGTGCCCCGCCGGACCCGGCTTTTTTCATACCTCGTACGCCCGGGAGATCCGCGCGCACACGCCGAAGGGCCCACGGCTTCAGCCATGGGCCCTTCGTCGGCGGAACGCCGCCGGGTCACTGCTCCCGGCGGAGATTCGGCTTGAGGTCCTTGAAACGGGCCAGCAGGCCGTTCACGAAGGACGGGGAGTCGTCGGTGGAGAACTCCTTGGCGATCTGCACCGCCTCGTCGATGACCACCGCGTCCGGGGTCGCGTCGACCCAGATCAGCTCGTAGGCACCGAGCCGCAGGATGTTCCGGTCGGCGACCGGCATGCGGTCGATCTCCCAGTCCACGGCGTAGGTGACGATGAGGTCGTCGATGCGGTCCGCGTACTGCGCGTACCCCTCCACGAGCTCCATCGTGTACTCGGTGACCGGCGGCTGCCGGGTGTCGGACCGCGAGTGCCGTACCCAGTCCGCGAGGACCGTCAGCACGGACTCGTCGCGCTGGTCGGCCTCGAAGAGGATCTGGAAGGCGCGCTTGCGCGCCGTGTTACGAGCAGCCACGACTACTTGTTCACCCGGCTGATGTATTCGCCGGAGCGGGTGTCGACCTTGATCGTCTCACCCGTGGTGATGAACAGCGGGACGCCGATCTCGTAACCGGTCTCCAGGGTGGCCGGCTTGGTACCGCCGGTGGAGCGGTCGCCCTGGACGCCCGGGTCCGTGTGCTGGATCTTCAGCTCGACGGCGGCCGGCAGCTCGACGTAGAGCACCTCGCCGTCGTGCTGGGCGACGGAGGCGGTGAAGCCCTCGATCAGGAAGTTAGCGGTGTCGCCGACGGCCTTGCGGTCGACCATCAGCTGGTCGTACGTGTCCATGTCCATGAAGACGAAGTAGTCGCCGTCCATGTACGAGAACTGCATGTCGCGCCGGTCGACCGTGGCCGTCTCGACCTTGATGCCTGCGTTGAAGGTCTTGTCGACGACCTTGCCGGAGAGCACGTTCTTGAGCTTGGTACGCACGAAGGCCGGGCCCTTGCCGGGCTTGACGTGCTGGAACTCGACTACGGACCAGAGCTGGCCCCCGTCGAGCTTGAGCACCATGCCGTTCTTGAGGTCGTTCGTGGAAGCCACGGTTGCGGAATCTCCTGGGCTGAAGCTGGTGGAACGACCGAGGGACGCGCGCTAGAGCGCGAGCAGCTCCTTGGTCGTAATGGTGAGTAGCTCGGGTCCGCCGTCCGCCTCGGGGCGCACGACGAGCGTGTCATCGATCCGGACCCCGCCCCGGCCCGGGAGGTGGACCCCCGGTTCGACGGTGACCGGCACACAAGCGTCCAGTTTACCCATGGCGGCGGGTGCCAGCTGCGGGTCCTCGTCGATTTCGAGCCCCACCCCATGGCCTGTGGAGGGTGCCAGGCCCTCACCGTGGCCCGCGGAGTCCAGGAGATGGCGGGCGGCCCGGTCCACGTCGCGGTACTCGGCGCCGGGCAGCAGAGCCTCGCGGCCGGCCCGCTGAGCGGCGAAAACCAGCTCGTACAGCTCGATCTGCCAGTCGGCGGGCGCCGTTCCGATGACGAAGGTCCGGCCGATCTCGCAGCGGTAGCCGCGGTAGTTGGCGCCCAGGCAGACGGAGAGGAAATCTCCTTCCTCGACCCGCCGGTCCGAGGGCCGGTGGCGGCCCCGGCCGGAGTTGGGCCCGGTGGCGACGGAGGTCGCGAAGGCGGGGCCGTCGGCGCCGTGGTCCACCAGCCGGCGTTCCAGCTCCAGCGCCAGGTGCCGTTCGGTGCGGCCGACGAGAATCGATTCCAGGAGCTCGCCCAGGGCCTGGTCGGTGATCTCGGCCGCGATCCGCAGGCAGCCGATCTCCTCCTCGTCCTTGACGATGCGCAGCTGCTCGACCGTCGCGCCCAGATCCGCCAGCCGCAGCTTCGGGGCGACCGAGGCCATGGCCCGGTGCCGGGCGACCGTCAGGTCGTGCTCCTCGACGGCCAGCGACTCCGCACCGGCCGCGGCGGCGAGGTCGGCGGCGGCGACCACGGGGTCCCCGCCGGCCACCGGCAGCGCGTCGACCCGCACGTGATCGTCGGTGCGCCCGTCGGCCGGGTCACCGGTGGGCGGCCGGGGGCAGAGCAGGACGTCCTCGCCGGGGCCGAGCAGCAGCACGGCACCCGGGGGCGCTCCCCCGGCCAGGTAGCGGACGTTGGCGGGGCGGGAGACCAGGGCGGCCGCGGATCCGACTGCGGCGCACCGGTCGCGGAGCAGCCCGCGTCGGACGGCGTACACCTCTGACATGCGTCGAGCGTACGAGCGCGGCGCCCGGCCCGCCCGGCGGGAGCGTCCGACCGGGGGTCGGGCCGGCGCCGCCGGTTACCAGGAAGGGGGGCTGGCCAGGGAGCGGGCGAGTATGTCGTCCAGGACCCGGGCGGTGGTCTCCACGTCGTACGTCGAGTTGTCGATGATCGGGAGCCCGGAGCCGTACCAGCCGGCCATCCTGCCGTGGATACGGGCGACCTCCTCGTCCGAGAGGCGGCGGTTGCCGCTGCGCTCCGCGTTGCGCTCCAGGACGATCTCCAGGCCGGGCAGCAGGACGACGGGCAGCAGCCCGGGGCCGACGTGCCGCTTCCAGCCGCCGAGGCCGACGACCGGCCGGTCCGGGAAGACCGCGTCGTCCAGGATGCAGGAGATCCCGTTGGCCAGGAAGTTGCGGGCGGCGAAGCCGCAGGTGCGGCGGGCCAGCCGGTACTGGGCCTCCGACTGGTCGTTCCACCCGGCCTGCGGGTCCGCGAAGCCGGAGCAGACCCACTCGCGGACGTCGTCCAGGCTGACGTGGGCGGTGGGCACCCGGCGGCGGGCCGCCCAGAGCCGGGCCACGGTGGTCTTGCCGGCGCCCGCCGGGCCGATGAGGAGCACCGCGAGCGTCGCGTTGCCCGTGCCGGGCTCGGCGGGCGGCGCGGGCAGCGGTACGGGTCTGCCGGGCGGCAGCTGGATGTGCCCGGTGGTCTCCCGGGAGACCGGGGCCGGGGCCTGCTGCGGCGCCGGTCCGCTCCAGCCGTGGCCCTGCGGCGCGGGCGGGCCCGCGGGCGGCGGCCCGGGGTGCCCGGCGGGCGGGCCGGCCGGGGGCTGGTGCGGCGGGCCGGGGTGCTGGGCCTGGTGCGGCCAGCCGACGGGGCCGTTTCCGGGACCCTGGGGCGGAGGCAGCGGGGCCCCCACTGCGTGCTGCATCCGGTGCAACTCCGTCTCGTACAGGCAACTGGCGCTGGTGCAACGGCAACCGTACCTTCCCCGGCCGCCACACGGACAACGGCCGGGGAGGGTCTGAGGTGCCCGCTGCCCGGAAACGCGCCTGCTCAGTCCGCGAGTTCGTCCGCCAAGGCGCGCAGGGCGAGACGGTAGGAGCCGATGCCGAATCCGGCCACGGTCCCGGTGGCGACCGGGGCGATCACCGAGGTGTGGCGGAATTCCTCCCGTGCGTACGGGTTCGAGATGTGCACCTCGATCAGCGGGGCGGTGCGCTGGGCGGCCGCGTCCCGCATCCCGTACGAATAGTGCGTGAAGGCACCGGGGTTGATGACGACCGGAATCGATCCGTCGGCGGCCTCGTGGAGCCAGCGGATCAGCTCGCCCTCGTCGTTGGTCTCGCGCACGTCGGCGTCGAAGCCGAGCTCCTTGCCGAGGGTGCGGCAGGCCTCCACGAGCCCGGCGTACGACGTGGAGCCGTAGACGTCGGGCTCGCGGGAGCCCAGCCGGCCGAGGTTGGGGCCGTTGAGCACGAGGACCCGGCGGGTCATGCCGAGA
Source organism: Streptomyces sp. NPDC097595 (assembly GCF_044761525.1). Taxonomy (NCBI): domain Bacteria; kingdom Bacillati; phylum Actinomycetota; class Actinomycetes; order Kitasatosporales; family Streptomycetaceae; genus Streptomyces; species Streptomyces sp. NPDC097595. Next base: position 118,986 of record NZ_JBIWCN010000013.1, read on the forward strand.
CCTCCCCGTAGGCGGCGAGCAGGACGGCCGGGTCGGGACCCTCCAGGACGGTGGGCTTGCCGAGGCCGTCCAGGACGATGAAGCGCAGCAGGTCGCCGCGCGACTTCTTGTCCACCTTCATGTTCTCGAGGAGCTTGGGCCACTGGTCGCCCCGGTAGGTGAGCGGCAGCCCGACTGACTCCAGGATCGCGCGGTGCCGGTCGGCGGTCGCGTCGTCCAGACGGCCGGCCAGCCGGCCCAGTTCGGCGGCGAAGACCATGCCAACGGAGACGGCGGCGCCGTGGCGCCACTTGTAGCGCTCGTTCTTCTCGATCGCGTGGCCCAGGGTGTGGCCGTAGTTGAGGATCTCGCGGAGTCCGGACTCCTTGAGGTCGCTGGAGACGACGTCGGCCTTGACCCGGACGGAACGCTCGATGAGCTCGGCGGTGTGCGGTCCGGCGGGCGTACGGGCGGCCTGCGGGTCCTCTTCGATCAGGTCGAGGATCACCGGGTCGGCGATGAAGCCGGCCTTGATGATCTCGGCCATGCCGGAGACGTAGTCGTGGACGGGCAGCGAGTCCAGGGCGGCCAGGTCGCAGAGGACCCCGGCCGGCGGGTGGAAGGCACCGACGAGGTTCTTGCCCTCGGCGGTGTTGATGCCGGTCTTGCCGCCGACGGCCGCGTCGACCATGCCGAGCACGGTCGTCGGTACGGCGATCCAGCGCACCCCGCGCAGCCAGGAGGCGGCGACGAAGCCCGCGACGTCGGTGGTGGCGCCGCCGCCGACGCCGACGATGACGTCGGTGCGGGTGAAGCCGGTCTGGCCGAGCGCCTTCCAGCAGTAGGCGGCGACCTCGACGGTCTTGGCCTCCTCGGCGTTGGGCAGCTGGATCGCGATGGCCTCGTAGCCCTGGTCGGCGAGGTCCTGGCGGACCGCCTCGCCGGTCTCGGCGAGCGCCTCGGGGTGGAGGACCGCGACGCGCTTGGCCCGCTCACCGATGAGCCCGGGCAGCTCGCCGAGGAGCTGTCGGCCGATCAGTACCTCGTACGCGTCGGTGCCCGCGCTGCCGGCGATGCGGACGCGGATGGGTGCCTGCTGGGTCATGGTGTGTTCTCCCGGCCGGACGGGGCCCCGTCCGGCAGCTCCAGTGCGTCGAGGACCGCCTGGGCGACCTCTTCGGGTGTGCGCTCGTCGGTGGCGACGACCGTGCGGGCGACCTCGGTGTAGAGGTGCCGGCGGGCCTCCATCAGCTCGCGCCACTGCCGGCGCGGGTTGACCGCGAGCAGCGGGCGGGCGGTGTTGAGCCCGACCCGCTTGACCGCCTCGTCCACGTCCATCGAGAGGTAGACGACCGGGTGGCCGACGAGCAGCGCCCGGGTCGACTCGTCCAGGACGGCCCCGCCGCCGAGCGAGAGGACGCCGGTGTGCTCGGCGACGGCGGCGCGGACGGCCTCCCGCTCCAGCGCCCGGAAGTGTTCCTCGCCCTCGTCGTAGAAGATCTCCGCGATGGGCTTGCCGGCCGTGGCGACGACGTCCGCGTCGGTGTCCCGGTAGCCGGTGCCCAGCCGGCCGGCGAGCAGCTCGCCGACCGTGGACTTGCCGACGCCCATGGGTCCGACCAGGACGACCAGGGGACCGCTCATCGGATCTGGAGGTGGTCGAGGTACGACGTCACGTTGCGGCGGGTTTCGGTGACGCTGTCGCCGCCGAACTTCTCCGCCACGGCGTCGGCCAGGACCAGGGCGACCATCGCCTCGGCGACGATGCCGGCGGCCGGGACGGCACAGACATCGGAGCGCTGGTGGTGGGCCTTGGCGGCCTCACCGGTCACCACGTCGATGGTGGCCAGGGCGCGCGGCACGGTGGCGATCGGCTTCATGGCGGCGCGGACGCGCAGCAGCTCGCCGGTGGTGAGCCCGCCCTCGGTGCCGCCGGCCCGGCCGGAGGCGCGCTTGATGCCGTCCTCGGTGGCCAGGATCTCGTCGTGCGCCTTGGACCCGGGCACCCGGGCGAGGTCGAAGCCGTCGCCGACCTCGACGCCCTTGATGGCCTGGATGCCCATGAGCGCGCCGGCGAGGCGGGCGTCGAGCCGGCGGTCCCAGTGCACGTGCGAGCCGAGACCGACGGGCACGCCGTACGCCAGCACCTCGACGACGCCGCCGAGGGTGTCGCCGTCCTTGTGGGCCTGGTCGATCTCGGCGACCATCGCCTTGCTCGCGTCGGCGTCGAGGCAGCGCACCGGGTCTGCGTCGAGCCGCTCCACGTCGGAGGGGACCGGGTAGACCCCGTACGGCGCCTTGGCGGCGGCCAGCTCCACGACGTGGCTGACGATCTCGATGCCCGCGGTCTCCTTGAGGTAGGACCGGGCGACGGCGCCGAGGGCGACGCGGGCCGCGGTCTCCCGGGCGCTGGCGCGCTCCAGGACCGGGCGGGCCTCGTCGAAGCCGTACTTCTGCATGCCGGCGAGGTCGGCGTGGCCGGGGCGGGGCCGGGTGAGCGGGGCGTTACGGGCCTGCTCGGCCAGCACCTGGGGGTCGACCGGGTCGGCCGACATGACCTGCTCCCACTTGGGCCACTCGGTGTTGCCGACCATCACGGCGACCGGGGAGCCCATGGTGAGCCCGTGCCGGACGCCGCCGAGGAAGGTGACCTCGTCCTGCTCGAACTTCATCCGCGCACCGCGGCCGTAACCGAGCCGTCGTCGGGCGAGCGCGTCCGCCACCATCTCCGTGGTGACCGGGATGCCGGCGGGAAGGCCCTCCAGCGTCGCCACCAGTGCGGGGCCGTGCGACTCCCCCGCGGTCAGCCAGCGCAACCTGCTCAACGGTGCTCCTCATGCTCGCGCCTGAAATCCAGCGGCGCGACCGGGTGCGCGGCCCTGGCCCGCCGCCTCCGATCCTCCCACGGTGTGGGGACTGACTCTGCAAGTGTCCGAACGCCGGACATCCTGCAGCGCGGGAAACCTTCCACTGCCCTGTGAAGCGAGCCTGCCCGGCGCACCAATGGAACGCGACGCCGCTCGAAGGGCACCAGGGCCGCAAATGAACGGCTTCGGGCTAACCGCAGTGGCCGAAGCCACTGGTATAGCTGCCCCAAAATATGCCGTTATCGTAGTACTGGATCCCGCCCGTATACTTTACACACTTATTGGCGGCGTAGACGTAAACAGGGCCGGCATAGTAGCTGTATTCGGCTTTATCACGCTTCCAGCTTTCACCCTCGACAAGAATTCCGGCCTCGGTCTGGGCGCCAAAACCAACATACCCATTTATGTGCATTGTCACGACGCAGTTGTAGCCGTTTGAGGCGTTGTACAGCAGATAGACTCGACCTGCAGATGCGTCCGTACTCTTGTCATACCCCACGGTTTTGGACTCGAGTACGCTGTAGCCCGCCCCACAGGCGGCCTGCGGCGTCGAGGCAGCCGCCGCCGCAGGTGCAGCACCGGCCAGAACCGTCACACCGAGCAGGCCCGCAGTAACCCCAACCGAATAAAGAAGTCTTCGCATCTCTTCCCTCTCGAACGAGAAATAATTGAGCCAATACTAAAGGCTCACGATTCGTCGATCAAGAGGGTCATACTCCTTATGTCCGGAACGAAGAATTCCGGCTTCTCCGCGGATTACGCACCTGGCGTGCTCTGGCTACACGGCCCGCGGGACTCCCAGAGCGCCTTCGCCGGCCGCCCGCATAGCGGCCAGCGGAGCAGTCCGGATGTCAGTCATGCGCTCAACTTGGAGAACGGCCTGGTGCACCAGCAGGTCGAGGCCACCCACGACGGCTCCTCCGGCGGCCGACCAGCGAGCGGCCAGCACTGTCGGCCAGGGTTCGTACAGCACGTCGAACAGAGTGCCGGGAGACACGGGCACGGCCCCGGCCAGCGCGTCGGCCGCGCCTGCGGGGGTGGTCGCGATAACGAGGGGCGCGGTGAGCGCCCGGTCGGCCTCGGCCCAGTCGGCGATGCGGATGTCGACGCCGAGCCGTTCGCCCCAGCCGCGCATCTCGTCGGCGCGGGCCGCGCTGCGGACGTACGCGGTGACGGGGCCGGCGCAGAGGCCGGAGAGCGCCGCCAGCGCGGAGGACGCGGTGGCGCCGGCGCCGAGGATCGCGGCGGACTCCACCTTGTCGACGCCGCGTTCGCGCAGGGCCGCGATCATGCCGGGGATGTCGGTGTTGTCGCCGGTGCGGCGGCCGTCCTCGCCGAAGACCACGGTGTTCACGGCCTCGACGGAGGCGGCGGTGTCGGTGATCCCATCGAGCAGCGGGATGATCGCCCGCTTGAGCGGCATGGTGAGCGAGAGCCCGGCCCAGCTCCCGTCCAGCCCCTCGATGAACCCGGGCAACGCCTGCTCGTCGACCTCGAACCGGTCGTACGACCAGTCGTCGAGGCCGAGTTCGGCGTACGCGGTCCGGTGGAGGACCGGGGAGAGCGAGTGGGCGATGGGCGAGCCGAGGACGGCGGCGCGGTGATGGGCGTCAGTCGATGCCATGGATTTCATTGAACTTCGCTGTGAGTTTCGCATGCTCTGCGGCGGTCTTGGTGAATTCGGTCTTCTTGCCGTCGAGCGAGATGAAGAACATCCAACCGCTGCTCGTGGGGCTCAGCGTGGCACGCAGAGCTTCGTCGCCGGGGTTACTGATGGGCCCCGGAGGAAGACCGGCATGGTAATAGGTGTTGTACGGATCCGGATTACTGCGGATCTCCGAGAGCTTGATCTTGATCTTGCTCTGCTTGGTGAGGTAATTGAACGCGGAGTCGAATTCAAGCTTACGATTCGTGGCCGTATTGTCGGGCTTCAGGCGGTTATAGACGACTTCGGCCATTTTGCGGAAGTCGTCGTGCGTGAGGCCCTCCGCCTGGACCAGACTGGCCACGGTGAGCACCTGCCACGGTCCGTCCAACTTGTACTTCTTGGCTGCCCCTGCGAGGTCAAGCTTCTCGTACTCCTCGTTGGAGCGCGAGACCATGCTCTTCAGAACGGCTTCCGGCTTAGTTCCCTTCGTGACCGGATATGCGGCCGGATAGAGGAACCCTTCCAACGGGTCCTTCAGGTCCTTGTTCCGGCTCGCCCAGTCGGGCAGACCCAGATCGGACTTCTTGGACTTCGCTACGTCCTCGGTGGTGCCCTTCTTGAGGCCCAGTTTCGCATCGACCATCGCGTACACGGCGGCATTCCGGGAGCCCTCCGGAATCACCAGAAGATTCTGGCTCTTCGGGTCCACCATCATCTTCACGGCCTCGGACGCCGACATCTGCGAGTGCAGGAGGTAGACCCCCGCCTGGATCCCCTTGCCCTTCGGGTTCTCGTTCTGGGCCGAGACGAAGGCGTCTACGCTCTTCACGACGCCGGCCTTCTTCAGGATGTTGCCGATGTCGTACCCGAACGCGCCCTTCGGGATCTCCACCTCGACCGAGCCCGAGCCGCTGCCCGAGTAGTCCGGGGCGGGGCCGAAGCGGTCCTGGTAGAACGAGTAGCCGAAGTAGCCCGCGCCGCCGACGCCGGCGACCAGGACCAGGGAGACGACCAGGCACGCGCAGCCGCTGCGCCCCTTCTTCTTCTTGCCCTTGCCCCGGCGCTCGCCGCCCCCGCCGCTGTCGCGGTCGTCGTCATCGTCGTCGTAGTCGTCGTCCCGGGGCTTCTTGCCGCTGTCCTTCTCGTCCACGCCCGTGAAGAAGGGGTGGGTCTCCTCCGGCGGCTCCTCCGGGTCCCACTCCGGGGCCGCCTCGGGCACCTCGGCGGGAGCGGCCTCGCGGCGGCCGGGGGGCTGCGGCGGCGGGTAGGCGTCAGGGGTGCCGTAGTAGTCGTTCGTCTCGCCGTAGCCGTACGTGGCGACGGGCTGGCCCTCGTACGGCGGCACCGCCTGCTGGCCCGTGTCCCAGCCCGTGTCGTAGCCGGGCTGCGGCTGCTGCCCGTACGGATCCTGCGGGTGCTGGTTCCCGTACGCCTGCTGCTGGGCGTACGGGTCCTGCTGCTGATGGTGCTGCGGCTGCTGCTGCGCGTACGGGTCCTGCTGCTGGTACTGCCCGCCGTACGGGTCCTGCGGCTGCTGCTGGTACGGGTCGTACTGGCCCTGCGGATACTGCTGCTGGGCGCCGTACTGGTTCGTGCCGTCGTACTGGTTCTGGCCGTCGTACTGGGCCTGGCCGTGGGCAGGCTGCTGGCCGCCCCACCCCTGGTCCCCGTACAAGGGGTCCTCGGGATGCCACGGTTCGGAGCCGGGGCCCCGGCCATACTCAGTCATCGATCCCCTTGAGCCGCGAGACGATGTTCCGCCTCTTTGCTGTGCGGTGTTTGTTCGAACACCGCCGCATCGCGCGGAACGTTACCGTATTGCGATCAGACCACCACTTCGACGGCTTCGCCCGGCGGACGGCCCGAAGCGCGCTCGGACTCCAGAGCGTTCTGAAGGATCACCACAGCGGCAGCCTGGTCGATGACGGATCGCCCTTTTTTGGACTTCACGCCCGAGGCGCGCAGTCCCTGGCTGGCCGTCACTGTGGTCATCCTCTCGTCCAGCAGGCGCACCGGAATGGGTGCGACCGCTCGGGCGAGCACATCCGCGAAGGCGCGGACCTTGACGGCGGCAGGGCCCTCGCCGCCGCCCAGGGAGCGCGGCAGCCCGACGACGACCTCGATCGGTTCGTACTCCGCGACGATCTGTCCCAACCGCCGGTGGGCGGCCGGGACATCGCGTCCCGGCACGGTCTCCACCGGCGTCGCGAGGATCCCGTCGGGGTCGCACGAGGCGACCCCGATCCGGGCGTCCCCGACGTCGATCGCCAACCGGCGACCGCGGCGCATCTCCGTCATGCCCGGCGTCACGCCGTCTCGGTGACGAGGCGTTCGACGGCGGCGACGGCGTCGCCGATCGCCTCCGGGTTCTGGCCGCCGCCCTGCGCGACGTCCGGCTTGCCGCCGCCCCCGCCGCCGAGGGTCTTGGCGGCGGTACGGACGAGGTCGCCGGCCTTGAGGCCGCGCTCGCGGGCCGCCTCGTTGGTCGCGATGACGGTCAGCGGGCGCCCGTTGGCCGTGGTGAACAGCGCGACGACGGCCGGGCGGCCGCCCTGGATGCGGCCGCGCACGTCGAGGACGAGCTTGCGCAGGTCGTCGGCGGAGGTGCCGTCCGGCACCTGGCCGGTGACCAGGGCGACGCCCCGGACGTCCTTCGCGGAGTCCACGAGACCGGCGGCGGCCGCGAGGACCTTCTCCGCGCGGAACTTCTCGATCTCCTTCTCGGCGTCCTTCAGCTTGCCGAGCATGCCCGCGATCTTCTCCGGGAGCTCCTCGGAGCGGCCCTTGACCAGCTCCTGGAGCTGGGCGACGACCGTGTGCTCCTTGGCCAGGAAGTTGTACGCGTCGACGCCGACCAGGGCCTCGATGCGGCGCACGCCGGACCCGATGGAGGACTCGCCGAGCAGCTTGACCAGGCCGAGCTGAGCGGTGTTGTGGACGTGCGTACCGCCGCAGAGCTCCTTGGAGAAGTCCCCGATGGTGACGACCCGGACCCGCTCTCCGTACTTCTCGCCGAACTCCGCGATGGCGCCCTGCTTCTTCGCCTCGTCGATCGACATGACCTCGGCCTGCACGTCGAGCTCGCGGGCCAGGACCTCGTTGATCTTCTGCTCGACGTCGGTGAGGACCGTGCCGGGAACGGCGGCCGGCGAACCGAAGTCGAAGCGGAAGCGGCCCGGGGAGTTCTCCGAACCGGCCTGGGCGGCCGTCGGGCCGAGCGCGTCGCGCAGCGCCTGGTGCGTGAGGTGCGTGGCGCTGTGGGCGCGGGCGATGGCGCGGCGGCGGGTGGAGTCGATGCTCGCGTACGCGGACGCGCCGACCGTGACCTCGCCGACCTGGACGGACCCCTTGTGCACGGAGACGCCCGGGACCGGCTGCTGGACGTCGCGGACCACGATGACGGCGCCGCTGTCGAGCCGGATGCGGCCCTGGTCGGCGAGCTGGCCGCCGCCCTCGGCGTAGAACGGGGTGCGGTCGAGGACGATCTCGACCTCGTCGCCCTCGGTGGCGGCGGGCGAGGGGACGCCGTCCACGAGGAGGCCGACGATGGTCGACTCGCCCTCGGTCATGGTGTAGCCGGTGAACTCGGTGACGCCGGAGTTGTCGGCGACCTCGCGGTAGGCGGAGAGGTCGGCGTGGCCGGTCTTCTTGGCCTTGGCGTCGGCCTTGGCCTTGGCGCGCTGCTCCTGCATGAGGCGGCGGAACCCGTCCTCGTCCACGGAGAGCCCCTGCTCGGCGGCCATCTCCAGGGTGAGGTCGATCGGGAAGCCCCAGGTGTCGTGGAGCAGGAACGCCTTGTCGCCGGCGAGGACCGTGCCGCCGGAGGCCTTGGTCTCGGTGACCGCGGTCTCCAGGATGTTGGTACCGCCCTTGAGGGCCTTGAGGAAGGCGGCCTCCTCCGCGAGCGCGACGGTCTCGATGCGCTTGCGGTCGGTGACCAGCTCCGGGTACTGCTGCCCCATCGTGTTGACCACGACGTCGACCAGCTCGCGGACGACGGAACCGGTGGCGCCCATCAGCCGCATGTTCCGGATGGCGCGGCGCATGATGCGGCGCAGCACATAGCCGCGGCCCTCGTTGCCGGGGGTGACGCCGTCGCCGATGAGCATCACGGAGGTGCGGATGTGGTCGGCGACCACGCGCAGCGAGACGTCGGTGGACTCGGCGGCGCCGTAGCGCACCCCGGTCAGCTCGGTGGCGCGGTCCATGACGACGCGCAGGGTGTCGGTCTCGTACATGTTCTGCACGCCCTGCAGGATCATCGCGAGGCGTTCGAGGCCGAGACCGGTGTCGATGTTCTTGGAGGGCAGGTCGCCGAGGATCGGGAAGTCGTCCTTGCCCTCGCCGGCGCCGCGCTCGTACTGCATGAAGACCAGGTTCCAGATCTCCACGTACCGCTCGTCGTTGACGGCCGGGCCGCCCTCGACGCCGAACTCGGGGCCGCGGTCGTAGTTGATCTCGGAACACGGGCCGCAGGGGCCGGGGACGCCCATGGACCAGAAGTTGTCCTTCTTGCCCAGGCGCTGGATGCGCTCGGCCGGGACGCCGATCTTGTCCCGCCAGATGGCCTCGGCCTCGTCGTCGTCCAGGTAGACGGTGATCCACAGGCGCTCGGGGTCGAGCCCGAAGCCGCCGTCCGCCACGGAGCTGGTCAGCAGCTCCCAGGCGTACTCGATGGCGCCTTCCTTGAAGTAGTCGCCGAACGAGAAGTTGCCGCACATCTGGAAGAAGGTGCCGTGCCGGGTGGTCTTGCCGACCTCCTCGATGTCCGGCGTACGCACGCACTTCTGCACGCTGGTGACGCGCGGCGCGGGCGGCTTGACCTCGCCGAGGAAGTAGGGCTTGAACGGCACCATGCCGGCGGGGACCAGCAGCAGAGTCGGGTCGTCCGCGATGAGCGACGCCGAAGGGACAACGGTGTGACCGCGCTCCTCGTAGAAGCTCAGCCAGCGGCGACGAATTTCTGCCGACTCCATCAGTGGTCCTCATTCCGGTTGTACGAGTGGTAGGGGAGCTTGCGGTACGTGGCGGGGGCCGCGCCCGGGTCCGCGTCGGCCGCCTCGACGGCCGGGCGGCGCGCCGGGGGCAGTTCGCGGGGATCGGCCGCTTCGAGGCCCAGCGCCTCGCCGAGTTCGGCCTCGCGCCTGACCATGCCCTCGCGGACGTCCAGCGCGAAGTCCTTGAGCTTGTGACCGGCCACGATCGCCTTGTCGGCGGCCTGCGCCACGAGGCTTTCGGGGGTCAGCTGCTTGATCTTCCGGTTGACCTTGGTGGTGGCCCACACCCCGGCGGCTGCGCCGGCGGTGAACCAGAACGTACGGCGGAACATCGCTGCGTCAGTCCTTAGATCCGCGGGAATTTCGGCCGCCGCGCTTCCTGCCGCGCGCGGAGGGGACGGTCCGGCCGACGATCACCGAGCGCCGGGATCGCGCCTCCGGTTCGGGGGCGGACCGGCGGCCGATGGCCTGCCGGACGCCGTAGCCGAACGCGGCGACCTTGACCAGTGGCCCGCCGAAGGTGGAGGCGACCGTGGTGGAGAGCGCGGAGGCGTTGGAGGTGACTTCCTGCACGTCCGTCGCGATGGCGTCGACCCTGTCGAGCTGGGTCTGCGCGGAGCGTACGGTCGCGGAGGCGTCCGCGAGCAGGGGGACGGCCTGTTCGGTCACGTCCGCCACGAGTCTGGTGGTCGCCCTGAGCGTCTGGGCGAGCCTCACCAGCACGACGGCGAGGAACGAAACCAGGATCGCCCAGAAGACGGCCACGATGATCCCGGCCACCTCACCACCGGACACAGTGCACCGCGCTCTCTGGCTTGTCGTCAGTCTCTGTCTTGTTCTCCTGCTCTGCGGCGAGGGCCGTCATAGCGGCCGGTCGCCTTCCCCGGAGCCTATCGCGCCGGGGCTCACGCCCCGCACCGCATGACCGGGCGGGCGGCGGGGATCCGGTCGGCGAGATTGTACGGAGCGCTTTCAAGCCAGTACTCTGCGTGTCTCATGCGACGCCCTCAGAATCCGCACCCGGGCAATCTGCCCGCCGAGCTCAATGACTTCGTGGGCCGGGAGAGCGAGCTGGACGCGCTCGCCCGCTCTTTGGAGGAATCGCGGCTCGTCACCGTGACCGGGGTGGGCGGCGTCGGCAAGACCCGCCTGGTCACCAGAGCGGCAGCGCTGTTGGAGAAACGGTACTGCGACGGGGTGTGGCTGGTGGAGCTGTCCGCCGTCCACGACGCCGGGCTGCTGGAACACGCCGTGGCCGAGGCGCTGGGGCTCACCGACCACACCACCCGGCCGCCCCGCGCCGCGATCGTGGAGCACTGCGCGGACCGCGGCCTCCTGCTGGTGATCGACGGCTTCGAGCACCTCGTGGACGACTGCGCCGCACTGGTACGGGAGCTGCTGCGCCGCGCCCCGCGGCTGCGGGTCCTCGCGGCGGGCCGGCTGCCGCTGGAACTGGCGGGCGAGGCCGTCCACCCGCTCGCGACCATGACCGACGAGGACGCGCTCCGGCTGTTCGCCGAGCGGGCCGCCGGGGTGCGCCCCGACTTCCGGCTGACCGAGCACGGCCGCGCCCACGCCCAGGAGCTGTGCCGCCGGCTCGACGGCATCCCGCTGGCCCTGGAGCTGGCGGCGGGGCGGCTGCGGGCCCTGTCGACCGAGCAGGTGCTGCAACGGCTGGACGACCGCTTCCGGCTGCTGACCGGGGGGACCCGGGGCGCGCTGGAGCGGCACCAGACGCTGCGGACGGCCATCGGCTGGAGCCATGAGCTGTGCGCGCCGCCGCAGCGGCTGCTGTGGGCCCGGCTGTCGGTCTTCGCCGGGCAGTTCGACCTGGAGGCCGTCGAGTACATCTGCAGCGGGCCCGACCTGCCCGCCGACTCGGTGCTCGACGTGCTGTCCGGGCTGCTGGCCCAGTCCGTGGTGCTGCGCGAGGACTCCCCCGTCGGCACCCGCTACCGGATGCTGGACACCGTGCGCGAGTACGGCGCCGAGTGGCTGGCCGCCACCGGGGACACCGACCGCCTGCGCAGGCGGCACCGCGACTGGTTCCTGGGGCTCGCGACCTGGTGCGAGCTGGACTGGTTCAGCCCCCGGCAGGCGGAGGTGGCGGCCCGGGCCGAGAGCGAGCTCCCGAATCTGCGCCGGGCCATGGAGTGCTCGCTGGAGAGCCCGCAGGAGGCGCACCTGGCGCAGTATCTGGCGGGCACGCTGTGGTTCCTGTGGGTGGGCTGCGGGCGCCTCTCGGAGGGCCGGCACTGGCTGGAGCACGTACTGGAGGAGGAGACCCCGTACGACTCCTCGCGGCTGAAGGCCCTGTGGGTGCTGGGATACGTGGCCGTCCTCCAGGGGGATCCGGTGGGGGCGATCTCCGCGCTGACGGAGTGCCGGGAGGAGGCCGAGGCGGAGGGTGACGCCACAGCGGCCGCGTACGCCGTGCACCGCACCGGGTGCCTGGCGCTGGTCACCGACGACATCGAGCGCGCCCGGGGCCTCCTGGACGACGCGCTCGGCCGCTACCGGGAGCTGGGCGAGCTGAACAGCAACGTCCTGATGGCCCAGGTCGAACTGGCCATGGCCACCGGCTTCCTGGGGGACGCGGAGCGGGCCGTCGCGATCTGCGAGGAGGTCCGGGACATCTGCGAGGACCACGGCGAGCGATGGGCCCTGAGCTACGCGCTTTACGTCCTGGCCTACGCCGCCCTGGAAGGGGGCGACCCGGAGCGGGCCCGGCGGCTGCTCCTCGAATCGCTGGCGATCAGCCACGGCTTCCACGACCTTCTCGGCACGGTCCTGGTCCTCGAACTGCTGGCCCTGGTCACGGTCACCGAGGGGGACGCCGCCGAGGCGGCGCTGCTCCAGGGGGCCGCCGACCGGATCTGGCCCTCGGTGGGGCTGCCGCTGTTCGGTTCGGCGTACTACGGGGCGCCGAGGGCGCGCTGCGAGGAGCTGGCGCTGCGGGAGCTGGGCGGGGCGCGGTACGCGGCGGCGCTGGGCGCGGGCGGGGAGCTGGCGCCGGACGCGGCGGTCGCCCGGGCGCTCCGGGCGCGGGAGAACGCGAAAGCCCGCCGCCTCCCCGGAGAGCGGGAAGGGGCGGGCCTGAGCGCCGGTGAAGAGCGGCTACGCCTGGATCAGCGGGCGTAGTACTCGACGACGAGCTGCTCGTCGCAGATCACGGGGATTTCCTTGCGGTTCGGGTCCCGGTCAAGGCGGAAGGCCAGGGCCTTCAGGTTCACCTGCAAGTAGCGCGGGGTCTCGCCGTCGGTGTCGTAACCACCCTCGCGGGCCACCTGGAAGGGGACCTTGGAGCGGCTGCGCTCGCGGACCTGGACGACGTCGTCCGGGCGGACGCGGAACGACGGCTTGTCGACCTTGCCACCGTTGACCTCGATGTGGCCGTGGACGACCATCTGGCGGGCCTGGTAGATGGTCCGGGCGATGCCCGAACGCAGGACCAGCGCGTCGAGACGGCGCTCGAGCTCGACGACCAGCGCCTCGCCCGTCTTGCCCTCGGCCTTCTTGGCGCGGTCGTAGGCACGCGCCATCTGGCGCTCGCTGATGTCGTACTGCGCGCGCAGACGCTGCTTCTCGAGCAGACGGACCTTGTAGTCCGAGTTCTGCTTGCGGCCGCGGCCGTGCTCGCCCGGCGGGTAGGGGCGGGCCTCGAAGTACTTGACCGCCTTCGGCGTCAGCGCGATGCCGAGCGCGCGGCTCTTCTTGACCTTGGGACGCGACTGATTAGGCACGTTCTCCAGACCTCCATTGTAGGTTAGGTTAGGCTCACCTTACTCAAGGAGATCGCATGTCTCGCCCTGGGAACACCACACACGTCACGGACAGCACAGACAGCATCGACGCGCCTGATGGCGTCGAGATGACGGAGGACCGATCAGATCGTGGTCAGCCGCGTCCCAGCGGGCTTGAAATCACACGGATGCCGTCAGCAGCCGAGCGCACACGAACTCTCGTACAGAGTACCTGCTCCGCGGTACTGCTCGTTCCCGGGCTCGAAGCGGCGGGCTCGGACCAGCTCATGCCGCTGTCCCGCGGCGTGGGCCCGGACGGCGATCTGTTCCTGGAATTCCCCGCGGATTCCCCGGCCGTACGGGCCGCGACGCACGCCCAGGACGACGAGCTGCCGGCCGTGCTGGAGATCACGGACGTCGCCCCGGTCTCCGTACCCCACCGTATCCGGGGCCGGGCCCGGGTCAGCGGCTGGCTGACCGCCGTCCCCGGGATGGCGGGCCCCGGCCGGATGATGCTGCGCCTGGAGACGGACGAGGCGCACATCGACGACCTGTGGGGGGTGGAGGGCGTGGAGGCCGAGAGCTTCCGCGACGCCGCCCCCGACCCGCTCGCCCTCCACGAGGCCGAGCTGCTCCAGCACCTCTACTCCTCGCACACGGAGGAGCTGGCGTCGCTGTGCGAGCTGCTCGGCGAGCGGGCCGTGTGCTCCTGCCCCGAACACCGGCCGGCCGTGGTGCCGCTGGTGCTGGACCGGTTCGGGCTGCGGGTGCGCTTCTGCGAGCAGGAGGGCGGCTGCTTCGACGCCCGGTTCGAATTCCCCGAGCCGGTGCGGGACGTGGTGGAGCTCAGCCACGCCATGCACACGCTCTTCGCGGCCGCCGCTCACTGAGGAGCGCGCCCCGGACGCCCGCCGGGCACGGACTCAGGCCGTGCCCGTCCCGTCCTCGCCGTCCGTCCGGCCGAGCCGTTCCCTGACCCGGTCCACCACGTCCGCGTACCGCGCCTCGGCGCCGTAGCGGGTGGGGCGGTAGTACTGCTTGTCGCTCACCGCGTCCGGTGCGTACTGCTGGGCGGCGATGCCGCCGGGCACGTCGTGCGGGTAGACGTAGCCCTGGGCGTGGCCCAGCTTGGCCGCGCCCTTGTAGTGGCCGTCGCGCAGATGGGCCGGGACCGGGCCGGCCAGCCCCTTGCGGATGTCCTCGCGGGCGGCGGAGATCGCCAGCGTCGCCGCGTTGGACTTGGGGGCGAGGGCCAGGGCGATGGTGGCGTGGCTGAGGGTGAGCGCCGCCTCGGGGAAGCCGATCAGGGCCACCGCCTGGGCGGCCGCGACCGCGGTGGGCAGCGCCGTCGGGTCGGCGAGGCCGATGTCCTCGCTGGCCGAGATCATCAGCCGCCGGGCGATGAACCTCGGGTCCTCCCCCGCCTCGATCATGCGGGCCAGGTAGTGCAGGGCCGCGTCGACGTCGGAGCCCCGGATCGACTTGATCAGGGCGCTGGCCACGTCATAGTGCTGGTCGCCGTCCCGGTCGTACTTCACAGCCGCCCGGTCGACGGTCTCCTCCAGGGTGAGGAGCGTGATCTCCTCCTCCCGCTTGGCCAGCGCCGCCCCGGCCGCGGCCTCCAGGGCGGTCAGCGCGCGGCGGGCGTCGCCCCCGGCGATGCGCAGCAGGTGCTCCTCGGCCTCCACCGGGAGGCTCACCGCGCCGCCGAGGCCACGCTCGTCGGTGAGGGCGCGGTGCAGCAGGCCGCGCAGGTCGTCATCGGTCAGGGGCTCCAGCGTCAGCAGCAGCGAGCGCGAGAGGAGCGGGGAGATGACGGAGAAGTACGGGTTCTCCGTGGTCGCCGCGATCAGGGTGACCCAGCGGTTCTCGACGGCGGGGAGCAGGGAGTCCTGCTGGGCCTTGGAGAAGCGGTGGATCTCGTCCAGGAAGAGGACGGTCTCCTTGCCGTAGCCCCCGGTCGCGCGGCGGGCGCCCTCGATCACGGCGCGGACTTCCTTGACGCCCGCGGTGATCGCGGAGAGCTCGACGAATCGTTTGTTCGTCGCCTTGCTGACCACGTACGCGAGAGTGGTCTTGCCGGTCCCGGGCGGGCCCCAGAGGATGACCGAGGAGGGGCCGGCCGGTCCGCCGCCGCTCTCGCCGACCAGGCGGCGCAGGGGCGATCCCGGCTTGAGCAGATGCTGCTGGCCGACGACCTCGTCCAGCGTACGGGGACGCATCCGGACGGCCAGCGGGCTGCTGGACGGGTCCTTCTCCTGGCGGTCTTCGGCAGCGGCGGTAAAGAGGTCGGGCTCCACGTCTCGAAGCCTATGCCACCCCACTGACAACGGTGCCGGGCCGATGGTCCGGCCCGGCGCCACGGCGGGTCAGCTGGTCCAGAAGTCCCACCAGCGGGTCAGAATCAGCATGCCGATGATGCCGATCCAGAGCACCGGGGGCACCCAGTGGAACTCGGTGAGGCCGTTGCGCAGCCAGGAGGGCGCGGGGATGATCCCGTGCCGGATGTTGTGCGTGGTGACGTAGCAGAACATGAGGATCGTGGCGACCCAGGCCAGGCAGCACCACAGGCACAGCGAGTTGATGTTGTACAGCGACTGGTACTGGAGCCAGGTGCAGAAGCCGACGCCGAAGAGCGTGCCCGCGTTCATGCCGAGCCAGTACCAGGGACGGAAGCGGGCTCCGGCCAGCAGCGCCAGACCGATTCCGATGATCACCGGGTAGGTGACCATGCCGAGCCACGGGTTGGGGAAGCCGAAGGCGGACGCCTGCTCGCTCTTCATGATGTTGCCGCAGGCGACCACGGGGTTGAGGCTGCACCCGGGGACGAAGGAGGGGTCCTCCATCATCTTGAGCTTGTCGAGCGTGATGACCCATGCGGCGAGCGTTCCGGCGGCGCCGGTGATCATGAGCAGGATGGCCAGCGCGCGGCTGCCGCCGATGGTCCGCTTCCCGCCCCTCTCGTCCTGGTCGGAGGAGGGATGGTCAACCGCTGCAGTCGTCATATCGCCGTTTCCGTCACTGAGTAGCCTGCTGGGCAGGGTCATTGTGCCGTACGGCTCGGCCGCTCTTCCGTTCGATGCACATAAAGGCGTACACACCGAGGCGGGCCCGTCCGGAAGCGGATCCCGGGCCCCGCAAGCCGCGACGAGGCGAATCACGTCCCGCGCGCCCCTCCCCCGGGCGTCACATCCCGCACGGACGGAATCACCGTGCGGGATGAATCCGCGCCCACCACGTTGACGCGAGGGGGCGGGCGCACGGCCCGCCCCCGCCACGTCTCAGGCCAGGCGCGCCCGGACCGTCTCGACCACGTCGGAGACGGGCACCGGCGTCTGCTCGCCGGACTCCATGTCCTTGAGCTGGACGTGGCCCTCGGCCAGGTCGCGCTCGCCGGCCACGATCGTGAACCGGGCGCCGGAACGGTTGGCGCTCTTCATCGCGCCCTTCAGCCCTCGGCCGCCGAACGCGAAGTCCGCGGCCACGCCCTCCCGGCGCAGCTGGGTGACGACGCCGAACAGGACCCGGCGCGCCTCCTCGCCGAGCGGGACCGCGAAGACGCTGGTGGTGGAGGGCAGGTCCAGCTCGATGCCCTCGGCCTCCAGGGCGAGGACCGTGCGGTCCACACCGAGCGCCCAGCCGACCGACGGGAGCGCCGGGCCGCCGATCATCTCGGAGAGCCCGTCGTAGCGGCCGCCGCCGCCCACCGCCGACTGCGAGCCGAGACCGTCGTGGACGAACTCGAAGGTGGTGCGCGTGTAGTAGTCGAGGCCGCGGACCAGCCTCTCGTCGTCCTCGTAGATCACGCCCGCCTCGTTGAGCAGGTCGCGGACCTGCTCGTGGTACGCCTTGCACGCGTCGCAGAGGAAGTCGCGCAGCACCGGGGCGCCGGTCAGCTGCTTCTGGACCTCGGGGCGCTTGTCGTCGAGGACGCGCAGCGGGTTGATCTCGATGCGCCGGCGGGTCTCCTCGTCCAGGTCCAGTTCGCGCAGGAAGCCCTGGAGCGCGTCCCGGTAGACGGGGCGGCACTCCTTGTCGCCCAGCGAGTTCAGCAGGATCCGGAACTCGCGCAGGCCCAGCGCGCGGTACGCCTGGTCGGCGAGGATGATCAGCTCGGCGTCGAGCGCGGGGTCCTCGGCGCCGATGGCCTCGGCACCGACCTGCGAGAAGTGGCGGTAGCGGCCCTTCTGCGGGCGCTCGTAGCGGTAGTACGAGCCGGAGTACCAGAGCTTGACCGGCAGGTTGCCCAGCTTGTGGAGGTTGGCCTCCAGGGCCGCGCGGAGCACCGATGCGGTTCCCTCGGGGCGCA
This sequence comes from Streptomyces sp. NPDC097595, assembly GCF_044761525.1. Taxonomy (NCBI): domain Bacteria; kingdom Bacillati; phylum Actinomycetota; class Actinomycetes; order Kitasatosporales; family Streptomycetaceae; genus Streptomyces; species Streptomyces sp. NPDC097595. The sequence goes on from NZ_JBIWCN010000013.1 coordinate 136,529, forward strand.
GGGCGAGCTGGGAGCCGCCCTTGGTGGTGAGGGTGTACATCTCCTTGGTCACGATGTCGGTGGACTCGCCGACGCCGCGTGAGAAGAGGGCCACGTCCTCGAAGCCCGGGGTCTCGATGTAGCCGTAGCCGGAGTTCTTCAGCGGGGCGGCGATGGCCTCGCGCACCGCCAGGTACTTCGCGGAGTCCGGCGGGGTCAGGTCGTACGTGCCCTTGGGGGCCTTGAAGGTGCTCACGATTCCGCTCTCGTCACATTCCTCGTCGGGGCGCGTCCGCACCGGTCATCCCGGTCAGAAACGGGTTGGTGGCGCGCTCGCGGCCGATGGTCGTCTGGGGGCCGTGGCCGGACAGCACCACGGTCGAGTCGTCGAGCGGCAGGCACACACGGGCCAGCGACTCGAGGAGCTCGGCGTGGTCGCCGCCGGGCAGGTCGGTGCGTCCGACGGAGCCGGCGAAGAGCAGGTCGCCCGAGAAGAGGACCGGGGGGACCTCCGGAGTCTCGGGCATCCTGAACGTCACCGACCCCTTGGTATGGCCGGGCGCGTGCGAGACGCCGAACTCCATGCCCGCGAGGCGCAGGCGGGCGCCGTCGGTCAGCTCCTGGACGTCGTCCGGCTCCCCCACCGTCAGCTCGCCCATGAGCGGCATCCCGATGGAGCGGCCGAGCGCCTTCTCCGGGTCGCTCATCATGTAGCGGTCCTCGGGGTGGATCCAGGCGGGGACGTCGTGCGCGCCGCACACCGGGACGACCGAGGCGACATGGTCGATGTGGCCGTGCGTGAGGACGACGGCGACGGGCTTGAGCCGATGCTTCCTCAGCGTTTCCTCGACTCCGGCGGCGGCCTGGTGGCCCGGGTCGATGATCACGCACTCCTCACCCGCGGCGGGGGCGACCAGGTAACAGTTGGTCCCCCAGGCCCCGGCGGGGAACCCGGCAATCAGCACGATCGTCCTCAATCGGTAGTCCAACGCGGAAGAGCGACCGCGAGGTCACAGCAGTTCAGAGCCTACCGGCGCTCCTCATTCCACAGCTAACCCATATACGGTACGGGGCGACCCAGGCCCGAACACACGACGTACAAGGAGAACACCCGGTGGTCACCAGCGATCAGCGGCGGCGGCAGCTCGCCCGGGAGAAGTACGAGCGGCAGCAGCGGCGCCGGGAGGACGCCCGGCGGCGTACGAGGCGGCTGACGCTCGCCATCACTTCGGCGGTCGCCGTGGTGGCGGTCATCGGCGGCGCGACGTACCTCGCCACCAGCGGGGACGACGACAAGGACAAGACGGACGCGGCGGCGAGCCAGAGCCCGTCCGCCGAGGCGTCGCCCTCCCCCACGGAGGAGGCGAAGCCGGAGCCGGCGATGAAGATCGACAAGAAGGCCGAGTACACGATGTCGCTCAAGACGAGCCAGGGCGACATCGCGTTCACCATGGACGCGTCGAAGACCCCGCACACGACGAACTCCTTCAAGTCGCTCGCCGACAAGAAGTTCTTCGACGGCACCAAGTGCCACCGGCTGACCACGGAGAACATCTACGTCCTCCAGTGCGGCGACCCCAAGGGCGACGGCACCGGCGGTCCGGGCTACACCATCCCCGACGAGAACCTGACCGCGCTGGGCAAGGCGGGCTCGGAGGGCTCGGTGACGTACCCGGCGGGCACGGTGGCGATGGCCAACACCGGTCAGCCGCACACCGGCGGCAGCCAGTTCTTCCTGGTCTACAAGGACAGCAAGCTGCCGCCGACGTACACGCCGTTCGGCACGATGGACGCGAAGTCGCTGAAGGCCGTCCAGGCCGTCGGCAAGGCCGGGGTGGACGGCGGTGGCCCCGACGGGGCGCCGAAGAAGGCCGTGAACATCTCGAAGCTGACCGTCGACAAGGTGTGATTCCGGGGGCGGGCCCGCCGGGCGGCGAATAAATCCAGCCGTGCTGAGTGCGGACAGCCGGGCGGCCCGTCGCCTAGATTGGCGTCGTGCAGGGCGGGCGGTGCCCGCCCCAGGAAACTGTGGACGATGCCAGGGGGGTGATCCCCTCGCGGGCATCAGGTGGAGGAGGCGCTGTGAGCAGCGACCCGTGGGGCCGTGTCGATGAGACGGGCACCGTGTACGTGCGTACAGCCGACGGCGAGCAGGTTGTCGGATCGTGGCAGGCCGGTTCACCGGCGGAGGCCCTGGCCTACTTCGAGCGCAAGTACGAGGGCATTGTGGTCGAGATCGGCCTCCTCGAACGGCGGGTGAAGACCACCGATCTGTCCGCGAAGGACGCGACGGCCGCCATCGAGCACCTGCGCACCCAGGTCGACGAGCACCACGCCGTCGGCGACCTGGACGCGCTGCGCAAGCGGCTGGACGCGCTCGTCGCGACGGTCGATTCGCGGCGCGAGGAGCGCAAGGCCCAGAAGGCGAAGCAGGCCGACGAGGCGAAGCACGCCAAGGAGGCCCTGGTCGCCGAGGCCGAGGAGCTGGCGCAGAGCGAGCAGTGGCGCTCCGCGGGCGAGCGGCTGCGCGCCCTCGTGGACACGTGGAAGGGCCTGCCCAGGCTCGACCGCAAGTCCGACGACGAGCTGTGGCACCGCTTCTCGCACGCCCGCTCGGCGTTCTCCAAGCGCCGCAAGGCCCACTTCGCCTCGCTGGACGCCCAGCGCGAGGAGGCCCGCAAGGTCAAGGAGAAGCTGGTCGTGGAGGCCGAGGCGCTCTCCGGGTCCACGGACTGGGGGACGACGGCCGCCCGCTACCGCGACCTGATGACCCAGTGGAAGGCGGCGGGCCGCGCCCAGCGCGAGGCCGAGGACGAGCTGTGGAACCGTTTCCGCGGTGCGCAGGACGTCTTCTTCGCCGTCCGTGGCGAGGTCTTCGCGGAGCGCGACGCGGAGCAGGGCGAGAACCTCAAGCTGAAGGAGGAGCTCGCCGACGAGGCCGAGAAGCTGGCGCCGGTGACGGACCTGAAGGCGGCCCGGGCCGCGTTCCGGGGCATCAACGAGCGCTGGGAGGCCGTCGGCCACGTACCGCGTGACGCCCGTCCGAAGGTCGAGGGGCGGATGCAGGCGGTGGAGCGGGCGCTCCAGGAGGCCGAGGAGACCGAGTGGCGCCGGACGAACCCGGAGGCGCGGGCCCGCGCCGCGGGTCTGACCGGTCAGCTCCAGGCGGCCGTGGACAAGCTGCGCGGCCAGATCGACGCGGCCCGTGCCTCGGGCAACAACGCCCGCGCGGACAAGCTGGCCCGTGAACTGGAGGGCCGGCAGGCCCTGCTCGACCAGGCGCTCAAGGGCCTGGAGGAGTTCGGCGGCTGATCCGGCTTCCGTACCGCAGCAGAGGGGCCCTTCCGCACGACGCGGAAGGGCCCCTCTGCTGTACGCGTGCTACGGGCGGCGGGCCGAGGTCACCCGGTAGACGTCGTAGACGCCCTCCACGCCCCGTACCGCCTTCAGGACGTGGCCCAGGTGCTTCGGGTCGCCCATCTCGAAGGTGAAGCGCGAGGTGGCGACCCGGTCGCGGGACGTCTGGACGGCGGCGGACAGGATGTTGACGTGCTGGTCCGAGAGGACCCGGGTGACGTCCGACAGGAGCCGGGAGCGGTCCAGGGCCTCGACCTGGATGGCGACCAGGAAGACCGAGGACTGGGTGGGCGCCCACTCGACCTCCAGGATCCGTTCCGGCTGCTGCGAGAGCGAGTCGACGTTCACACAGTCCGCGCGGTGCACGGAGACGCCGCTGCCCCGGGTGACGAAGCCGATGATGGGGTCGCCGGGCACGGGCGTACAACAGCGGGCGAGCTTGACCCAGACGTCGTCGACGCCCTTGACGACCACCCCGGGGTCGGCGTTGGAGCGACGCTTGGTGCGGCTGCGGGAGGGCGGGGTGCTCTCCTCCAGGTCCTCGTTGGCCGCGTCCTCGCCGCCGAGGGCCTGGACCAGTTTCTGCACGACGCCGGCGGCGGCCACGTGGCCCTCGCCGATCGCGGCGTACAGGGACGAGATGTCGGGGTACCGCATCTCGTGCGCCAGGGTGACCAGCGAGTCGCCGGTCAGGATGCGCTGGATCGGCAGGTTCTGTTTGCGCATGGCCCGCGCGATGGCGTCCTTGCCCTGCTCGATCGCCTCGTCGCGGCGCTCCTTGGAGAACCAGGCGCGGATCTTGTTGCGGGCCCGGGGCGATTTGACGAAGCCCAGCCAGTCGCGGGAGGGCCCGGCACCGGCCGCCTTCGAGGTGAAGACCTCGACCAGGTCGCCGTTGTCGAGCGTGGACTCCAGCGGCACGAGCCGGCCGTTGACCCGTGCTCCTATCGTGCGGTGGCCGACCTCCGTGTGGACGGCGTACGCGAAGTCGACGGGGGTGGCCCCGGCCGGCAGCGCTATGACGTCGCCCTTGGGCGTGAAGACGAAGACCTCGTTGCGCGAGAGGTCGAAGCGCAGGGACTCCAGGAACTCGCTGGGGTCCTCGGTCTCCTTCTGCCAGTCCAGGAGCTGGCGCAGCCACGCCATGTCGTTGACGGTGTCCTGGCCGCGCCCGGTGTTCTTGGGGACGTCGGTGCGGACCTTGGAGGCGCCCGCGACGGCCTCCTGCTTGTACTTCCAGTGCGCGGCGATGCCGTACTCGGCGCGGCGGTGCATGTCGAACGTACGGATCTGGAGCTCGACGGGCTTGCCGCTGGGACCGATCACCGTGGTGTGCAGCGACTGGTACATGTTGAACTTGGGCATCGCGATGTAGTCCTTGAACCGGCCGGGGACCGGATTCCATCGCGCGTGCACGGTGCCGAGCGCCGCGTAGCAGTCGCGGACGGTGTCCACGAGGACGCGGATGCCCACCAGGTCGTAGATCTCGGCGAAGTCGCGGCCCCGCACGATCATCTTCTGGTAGACGCTGTAGTAGTGCTTGGGCCGTCCGGTGACGGTGGCCTTGATGCGGGCGGCGCGCAGGTCGGCCTGGACCTCGTCGGTGACGATGGCGAGGTATTCGTCGCGCTTGGGCGCGCGCTCGGCGACCAGCCGCACGATCTCGTCGTACATCTTCGGGTAGAGGATCGCGAAGGCGAGGTCCTCCAGCTCCCACTTGATGGTGTTCATGCCCAGGCGGTGGGCGAGCGGGGCGTAGATCTCCAGCGTCTCGCGGGCCTTCTTCTCCTGCTTCTCCCGCTTGAGATACCGCATGGTGCGCATGTTGTGCAGGCGGTCGGCGAGCTTGATGACCAGGACGCGCGGGTCCTTGGCCATGGCGACGACCATCTTGCGCACGGTCTCGGCCTGCGCGGCCTCGCCGAACTTGACCTTGTCCAGCTTGGTGACGCCGTCGACCAGCAGGGCGACCTGGTCGCCGAAGTCGCGGCGCAGGGTGTCCAGGCCGTATTCGGTGTCCTCGACCGTGTCGTGCAGCAGCCCGGCCATCAGGGTGGCCGGATCCATGCCCAGCTCGGCGAGGATCGTCGTCACGGCGAGCGGGTGCGTGATGTACGGGTCGCCGCTCTTGCGCTTCTGTCCGCGGTGCCAGCGCTCGGCGACCTGGTAGGCCCGCTCGATCTGGCGCAGCGTGGAGGTCTCGGTCTTGGCGTCGTTGCCGCGGACGATCCGCAGCAGCGGTTCGAGGACCGGGTTGTACGGGCTGGAGCGCTGGACGCCGAGACGGGCGAGGCGGGCCCGGACACGGTTGGAGGAGCCGCCGGAGCGGGAGGCCGGGCCGGTGGGCGAGGTGGACCCGGCGGCGGGCTTCGCGGGGGGCTTGGGCGCGGTCGGGGCGGGCTCGGCCGGCTGGGCGGGGGAAGCGGGCGCGGGGCCGTTGGCCTCGGCGGACGCCGGGCCCGTGCCGGGCTGGGGCGCCGGAGGCTTCGGCTTCTCCGCGGGCTCCTGCTTCGCGGGCGTGGCGGAGGCCGCCTCGGGCTTGTCGGGCTGCGGGGCGGCGACTGGCTGGGCCTCGTCTGGCAAGAGCGCTCCTCGTGCGGATCCGGACACACCCGGAAGGGCCATCGTAACGACCCGGCGGCCGGTCCTCCCCCGGGGACCGTGAGAGCCCTGACAACGCCGACGGGCACCCGGTTGTTCCCGGGTGCCCGTCGGCGTCGGTGCGGCAGGTCCTCAGACCGTGATCAGGGCCTCCAGCGGGGCCCCGCGCAGGCTGTCGGCCAGGCGGGCCCGGCCGGCCAGGAAGCCCAGCTCCATGAGGACGGCGACCCCGGCGACCTGGGCGCCGGCCCGCCGGATGAGCTCCAGGGACGCGTCGGCGGTGCCGCCGGTGGCGAGCACGTCGTCGATGACCATGATCCGGTCGTCGGCGGACAGGTCCTCCGCGTGGATCTCGATCTCGGCGGTGCCGTACTCCAGCTCGTACGCCTGGCTGAGCGTGGCGCCCGGCAGCTTCCCGGCCTTGCGGACCGGTACGAAGCCGAGGCCGGCCCGGACCGCGACGGGCGCGGCCAGGATGAAGCCGCGGGCCTCCAGGCCGACGATCTTCGTGGCGCCGTGCCGCAGGCACAGCTCCGCGAGGGCGTCGGTGAGGGCCGTGAAGGCGACCGGGTCCGCGAGCAGCGGGGTGATGTCCTTGAACATCACGCCCGGCTTCGGGTAGTCCGCCACGTCACGGATGCGGCTGAGCAGGAGCTCCCTGGTGCTCTCGGTGGTGCTGGTCATCAGCGCTTCCCCGGGGTACGGCCGTGGCCCCTCGGCTGCTGGCGCTGTCCGACGACCGCACCGGCGGGGGCGGCGTCCTCGTAGTCGCCCTCGTCCCGGTCGTCCTCATCGGTCTCGCCCTTGGCGGCGGAGGCCGCGCGCTTGGCGAGGACCCGCTTCTTCAGGGCCTTCATCTGCGGCTCGCGTTCCTTGAGGTCGGCGACCAGCGGGGTGGCGATGAAGATCGAGGAGTACGCACCGGCCGCGAGGCCGACGAAGAGGGCGAGCGAGATGTCGTTCAGCATGCCGGCGCCGAGGACGCCGCCGCCGATGAACAGCAGACCGGCGACCGGCAGCAGCGCGACGACGGTGGTGTTGATCGAGCGGACCAGCGTGCCGTTGATGGAGCGGTTGGCGACGTCGCTGTACGTCCACCGGGTCTGCTTGGTGATCCCCTTCGTGCCCTCCTTGAGGCTGTCGAAGACGACGACCGTGTCGTAGAGGGAGTAACCGAGGATGGTGAGCAGACCGATCACGGTGCCCGGGGTGACCTCGAAGCCGACCAGGGCGTAGACACCGACCGTGATGGTGATGTCGTGGATCAGTGCGACGAGGGCCGCCACCGCCATCCGCCACTCGAAGGCGATGGCCAGGTAGATCACGACCAGGACCATGAAGACGCCGAGGCCGGTCCACGCCTTGTTGGCGATCTGCTCGCCCCAGCTGGGACCGACGAGGTCGGCCGCGATCTTCTCGCGCGGGACGTCGAGGTCCTTGGCGAGCTTGTCCTGGATCTCGTCGGACTTCTGGGTGTCGACCTCGGTGATCTGGATACGCAGACCGCCGTTGCCGAGCTTCTGGACGATGGCCTGGTGGCCGGAGGCGTCCGAGGCCAGGTCCTCCGCCTCGGAGACGGACACGCTCGTCTTCGGGGTGGTGAAGACGGCACCGCCCTTGAACTCGATCCCCATGTTCAGGCCGCTGACCACCAGGCCGAGGATGGCCGTGATGGTGATCAGGACGGAGACGCCGTACCAGATCTTGCGCTTGCCGATGAAGTCGTAGCCGACCTCGCCTCGGTAGAGACGGGCGCCGAGATTCCCGAGTCGCGACATCTCACGCCTCCTTCGGTTCGGTGGGGGCGTTGACACGGCGGGAGCGGCGCAGCGGCGGCTTGGCGCCGAGGCGCTTCGGGTCCAGACCGGACCACGGGTGGCCGCTGGCGAAGAACTTCTTGCGCGCCATGATCGTCATGAGCGGCTTGGTGAAGAAGAAGACCACGACGACGTCGAGCAGGGTGGTGAGACCCAGCGTGAACGCGAAGCCCTGGACCTTGCCGACGGTGACCACGAAGAGCACGGCGGCGGCGAGGAACGACACGAAGTCGGAGACCAGGATGGTGCGCCGGGCGCGCGGCCAGCCGCGTTCCACGGCGGGGCGCAGCGTACGGCCCTCGCGGATCTCGTCCCGTACGCGTTCGAAGTACACGATGAAGGAGTCGGCGGTGATACCGATGGCCACGATGGCACCGCAGACGGCCGGCAGGTTCAGCGCGAAGCCGATGGCCGGGCCGAGCAGCGACATGATCGTGTAGCTGAGGATGCCGGAGACCAGGAGGCTGAGCAGGGCGATGAACGCCAGACCGCGGTAGTAGGCCACCAGATAGATGACCACGAGGGCGAGGCCGATGGCGCCGGCGATGAGCCCGGCCTTCAGCTGCTCGCCGCCGAGCGCGGCGGTGACGGTGGTGACGCTCTGCTCCTTGAAGGACAGCGGGAGCGCACCGTAGGAGAGCTGGTTGGCCAGGGCCTCGGCGGAGTCCTGGTTGAAGCTGCCGGAGATCTCGGCGCTGCCGCTCAGCTGCTCGCTGACGCGGGGGGCGGAGACGACCTCGCCGTCCAGCGCGATGGCGAACTGGTTCTGCGGCTCCTGCTGCGTGGAGAGCTTCTTGGTGATCGTCTGGAACTGCTTGGAGCCCTTGCCGCTGAACTCCATCTGGACGATCCACATGCCGCGCTGCTGGTCGAAGGCGGCCTTGGCGGTCTTGACCTCGGTGCCGGACACCTCGGCGGGGCCGAGCACGTACTTGGCGTCGCCTTCCTGGCTGCACGCCACGACCGTGTCGCCGGCCTTGCCGCCCTGGGCCGCCTTGGAGCGGGACGCCTTGCTGGAGCAGTCGAGCGACTCGAACTGCTTCTGGAGCTTGGCGGCGGCGGCCTGGTCCTCGGCGGACGCGGACTCGCTGGCCTTCGGCGTGGCGCTGGCCTTCGGCGACGGCGAGGAGTCGGCCTTCAGGGCGCCGGTGACCGCGCGGCCCTGGGTGGTGGCGGAAGGCGACGGGCTGGTGGCCTTGTCACCGTCCGTCGCCTTCTCGGAGGCGGACGCCTTCGGCGAGGGCGAACCGCTGGCCTTGCCGGAGGGCGAGGCGCTGGGCTCGGGGGTGGGCGCGCCCTGGGCGACGGTCAGCACCGGCCGGAAGTACAGCTTGGCGGTGGTGCCGACCTGCTCCCTGGCCTGGGCGGAGTTCGTGCCCTTGGGGATGTTGACGATGATGTTGCGATTGCCCTGGGTCTGGACCTCGGCCTCGCTGACCCCGAGACCGTTGACACGGCGGTTCATGATGTCGACCGCGGTGTCCATGTTGGTCTTGTTGATCGCCTTTTCCTGGCCCGGCTCGGCCTTGGCCTCCAGCGTGATGGAGGTGCCGCCCGCCAAGTCGATGCCGAGTCGCGGCGTCGGCTGGTGGGCCAGGAACATCCCGCCCGTGAGGGCCACCATGGCGATCAGGATCAGCGCCAGGGAACGCCCTGGGTTCCCCTGACCGCCGGCCGCGCCTCGGCCCTTCTTCGGTGCTGCCACCTTGTCGTTTCTCCCTGTCCAACCGCCCCGCGCGGGGTATGCGCCCAAGCGGCCACGAAGTTTAGTGGGGACCCGCCCCCGCGAAGCCACGCGCGGACCGGGGTGCCGGACGCCTCTGGGCTCACGGCATCCCCGGGTCGCTGCGTACTACTTCGCGTCGGCCTCGCCGTCGGCCTTGCCCTCGGACTTCTTGTCGTCCGCGGCCTCGGCGTCGGCGTCGTCGTCGTCCGAGTCGGTCTTCTTGACCAGGTCGGTCTTCGCGTCGTCGGCCTCGGTCAGCGAGGAGGCGTCGTCGGGCACGACCGCGCCGTCGACATCGAGCTCCGGGGTGTCGCCGTGGACGATGCGGTTGTACTCCGCGTCGTCCAGGACGGCGCCGATCGCGTTCTTCGCGTACACGGCGTGGACGCCGGGGGCGACCTCAAGGAGGACCGTGTCGTCGTGAAGCTCCTTGACGGTGGCGTACATGCCCCCGATCGTGCGGACGCCGGTGCCGGGCTGCATGTCACTGCGCATGGCCGCAGCCGCCGCCTGCTTCTTCTTGGCGGACCGCGTCATCAGGAACATGGCCCCGATGAGCACGATGAAGGGGAGGAGAGTCACGGGATTCACGGGACGAATTTCCTTCGCACGACCGCACTGGAGAACGGCCTGGTCTACGGGGGTGGGTACACCGACCCGTTACGGGCGGCATCGGCGGAGTCTAAGCGAGTCCGCATCGATGGAACAACGCCCAGCATGGCACCGTGGTTCCGCTTCCGGTCAACCTGTGACGCATCACGCCCCGAACAAGCCCTGTTGTCCCGTTACGCCGTGCTGCGGCGGGACCATTCCCAGGTGGGCCCAGGCGGCCGGGGTGGCGACCCGTCCGCGCGGCGTCCTGGCCAGCAGTCCTTCCCGTACGAGGAAGGGCTCCGCGACCTCCTCGACGGTCTCGCGCTCCTCCCCCACGGCGACCGCGAGCGTGGACAGGCCCACCGGACCGCCGCCGAACAGCTTGAGCAGCGCCCCGAGCACCGCCCGGTCCAGCCGGTCCAGTCCCCGGGCGTCGACCTCGTACACCCGGAGGGCCGCCGAGGCGATCTCCCGGTCGATCCGGCCGTCGGCCTTGACCTGGGCGTAGTCCCGCACGCGGCGCAGCAGCCGGTTCGCGATACGGGGCGTGCCCCGGGAGCGCCCGGCGATCTCGGCGGCGCCCTCGGCGTCCAGCTCGACGTCGAGCAGGCGGGCGGAGCGGTGGAGCACCCGTTCCAGCTCGGCGGGGGCGTAGAACTCCATGTGCCCGGTGAAGCCGAAGCGGTCGCGCAGCGGGGGCGGCAGCAGGCCGGCCCGGGTGGTGGCGCCGACCAGCGTGAAGGGGGGCAGCTCCAGCGGGATCGCGGTGGCGCCGGGGCCCTTGCCGACGATGACGTCGACCCGGAAGTCCTCCATGGCCATGTACAGCATCTCCTCGGCGGGCCGGGACATGCGGTGGATCTCGTCCAGGAACAGGACCTCGCCCTCCTGGAGCGAGGAGAGGATCGCCGCGAGGTCGCCGGCGTGCTGGATGGCGGGGCCCGAGGTGATCCGGATCGGGGCGTTCATCTCCGCCGCGATGATCATGGAGAGGGTGGTCTTGCCGAGGCCCGGCGCGCCGGAGAGCAGGACGTGGTCGGCGGTGGCGCCGCGGGCGCGGGCGGCCTTGAGGACCAGGTCGAGCTGTTCGCGGACCTTCTCCTGGCCGACGAACTCGTCGAGGTCCTTGGGGCGCAGCGCGGCCTCGACCGCGGTGTCGTCGCCGTCCGCGCCGGCGTCGACCAGCCGCTCGTCGAGCCGGTCGTCCATGCCGGCTCCGGTGTCGTCCCAGTTCATCTCGTCCTGTCCCGCCTCGGATGTCTCGGTGCCCCGCCGCAGGTGCCCGGCCGGGTGTGAAGGGTGGCCCGTGCCGCTCAGCGCGCCCGGTTGAGGGTCTGCAGGGCGGCGCGCAGCAGCTGCGGCACGGGTGCCTGGCCCCCGGCGGCGAGGGCTTCCTCGGCCTGGGGCGCGACGGCGGCGACCGCCTCGTCGGCCTCGCGGGTGGCGTAGCCGAGGCCGATCAGGGCGGCCTGGAGCTGGTCGCGCCAGGAGGCGGAGACGGCGGCGCCGATGCCCTGGCCGGGGGCGTGGGTGCCGAGCGGTTCGCCGAGCCGGTCCTTCAGCTCCAGCAGGAGCTTCTGGGCGCCCTTCTTGCCGATGCCGGAAACGGCGGTGAGCGCCTTCTCGTCACCGGTGGCCACGGCGAGCCGCAGGGCGTCCGGGGTGTGCGTGGCCAGCATGGCCTGGGCGAGCCGGGGGCCGACGCCGCTGGCGGTCTGGAGGAGCTCGAAGACCTGCCGCTCGTCGTCGTCGGCGAAGCCGTAGAGGGTCAGCGAGTCCTCGCGGACGACGAGTGAGGTGGCGAGCCTGGCCTCCTGGCCGATGCGCAGGGTGGCCAGGGTGTTCGGGGCGCACTGGACGGCCATGCCGATGCCGCCGACCTCGATGACGGCCGTGGTCGGGGAGAGCGCGGCGACGGGGCCGGTGACGAAGGCGATCATCGGGGGACCTTCCGGACGGGTACGGCTGCGGTGCGCGGGACGCGCGGGGTGCGGGCGGCGGCCGCCGCGTGCGCCTGCTGGAGGCGGTTGACGGCGGGGGCGCGCCAGATGTGGCAGATGGCGAGCGCCAGGGCGTCCGCGGCGTCGGCCGGTTTCGGCGGGGCGTCCAGCCGCAGGAGCCGGGTGACCATGGCTCCCACCTGCGCCTTGTCGGCGCGTCCGCTGCCGGAGACGGCGGCCTTGACCTCGCTGGGCGTGTGCAGGGCTACGGGGAGGCCGCGCCGGGCGGCGCAGAGCATGGCGACGGCGCTGGCCTGGGCGGTGCCCATCACCGTACGCACGTTGTGCTGGGCGAAGACCCGCTCGACGGCGACGCAGTCGGGGCGGTGCTCGTCCAGCCATTGTTCGATGCCGCGCTCGATCGCCACGAGCCGGTCGCCGAGCTCCGCGTCGGCCGGGGTGCGCACGACACCCACGCCGAGCATGGTGAGCGGGCGGCCCGCGACGCCCTCGACCACGCCGACCCCGCACCTGGTCAGTCCCGGGTCCACGCCGAGCACGCGCACGCTCGTCCCTCCCTGCCGATCGGTCAACTGTTCCCGTGTTTCAGCAGGCTATCGGTCGGCACCGACAATGCGGCGGGCCGGCGGGGTGTGTCCCCCGCCGGCCCGTCCACAACGGCTGCGTCGGACGCGGCTCAGGCGTCGACCTTCGCCATGACCTCGTCGCTGACGTCGAAGTTGGCGAAGACGTTCTGCACGTCGTCGCTGTCCTCCAGCGCGTCGATCAGCTTGAAGATCTTGCGCGCGCCCTCCTCGTCGAGGTCGACCTGCATGGTGGGCAGGAAGTTGGCCTCGGCCGAGTCGTAGTCGATGCCCGCCTCCTGGAGCGCGGTGCGGACCGCGACCATGTCGGTGGCCTCGCTGACGACCTCGAAGGAGTCACCGAGGTCGTTGACCTCCTCGGCGCCCGCTTCGAGGACGGCACCGAGCACGTCGTCCTCGGCCAGCTCGCCCTTGGGGACGATGACGACGCCCTTGCGGTTGAAGAGGTACGCGACGGAACCCGGGTCGGCCATCGAACCGCCGTTGCGGGTCATGGCGACCCGGACGTCGGACGCGGCGCGGTTGCGGTTGTCGGTGAGGCACTCGATGAGCACCGCGACACCGTTGGGGCCGTAACCCTCGTACATGATCGTCTGGTAGTCGACGCCGCCCGCTTCGAGACCGCCACCGCGCTTGACCGCGGAGTCGATGTTCTTGTTCGGGACCGAACTCTTCTTCGCCTTCTGGATCGCGTCCACGAGGGTCGGGTTGCCCTCGGGGTCCACACCACCGGTGCGGGCCGCGACCTCGATGTTCTTGATCAGCTTCGCGAAGAGCTTGCCGCGCTTGGCGTCAATCACGGCCTTCTTGTGCTTCGTCGTAGCCCATTTAGAGTGGCCGGACATCTGCCTTCTCCTTCGCGTCACCAAATTCCGTACGAACCCGAGAGATCCTACCGGGATCGAGTCACCCGGCCGCGCGCACCATCTCGGTGAAGTACGCGTGGAGCCGGTGGTCCCCGGTCAGTTCCGGGTGGAACGAGGTGGCGAGGGCGTTCTGCTGCCGTACGGCCACGATGTGACCGCCGTGCTCGGCGACGACCTTCGCGCCGGCGCCCACGGACTCGACCCAGGGGGCCCGGATGAAGACGCCCTCGACCGGCCCGCCGTCGATGCCGGCGACGTCGACGGCCGCCTCGAAGGACTCGTTCTGCCGCCCGAAAGCGTTACGGCGCACGATCATGTCGATGCCGCCCAGCGTCTCCTGGCCGGACCGGGGGTCGAGGATCTTGTCGGCCAGCAGGATCATCCCGGCGCAGGTGCCGTACACCGGCATCCCGGCCGCGATCCGCTCGCGCAGGGGCTCCAGCATGCCGAAGAGGGCGGCCAGCTTGGACATGGTGGTGGACTCGCCGCCGGGCAGGACCAGGCCGTCCACCTCGGCCAGCTCCTCGGGACGCCGGACCGGCCTGGCCAGGGCGTCCGCCGAGGCCAGGGCGATCAGGTGCTCCCGTACGTCGCCCTGGAGGGCCAGGACTCCGATCACAGGGGTGTCGTTCATCGGTGACTACCAGCCGCGGTTGGCGTAGCGCTCGGCCTCGGGCAGCGTGTCGCAGTTGATGCCGACCATGGCCTCGCCCAGGTTCCGGGAGGCGTCCGCGATGATCTTCGGGTCGTCGTAGAAGGTGGTCGCCTTCACGATGGCCGCGGCACGCTTGGCCGGGTCGCCCGACTTGAAGATCCCGGAGCCGACGAAGACGCCCTCGGCACCGAGCTGGCGCATCAGCGCCGCGTCGGCCGGGGTGGCGACACCGCCCGCGGAGAACAGCACGACGGGCAGCTTGCCCAGCTCCGCGACCTCCTTGACCAGCTCGTAGGGGGCGCGCAGGTCCTTGGCGGCGGCGTACAGCTCGTTGTTGTCGTAGCCGCGCAGCCGGGCGATCTCGTTCTTGATCTGGCGCAGGTGGCGGACGGCCTCCACCACGTTGCCCGTGCCGGCCTCGCCCTTGGAGCGGATCATGGCCGCGCCCTCGGCGATACGGCGCAGCGCCTCGCCCAGGTTGGTGGCGCCGCAGACGAAGGGGGTGGTGAAGGCGAACTTGTCGCTGTGGTTGACCTCGTCGGCCGGGGTCAGGACCTCGGACTCGTCGATGTAGTCGACGCCGAGGGACTGGAGGACCTGCGCCTCCACGAAGTGACCGATGCGGGACTTGGCCATCACCGGGATGGACACCGACTCGATGATCTCCTCGATCATGTTCGGGTCGGACATCCGGGCCACGCCGCCGTCCTTGCGGATGTCCGCCGGCACCCGCTCCAGGGCCATGACCGCCACGGCGCCCGCGTCCTCGGCGATCTTCGCCTGCTCGGCGTTGACGACGTCCATGATCACGCCGCCCTTGAGCTGCTCGGCCATGCCGCGCTTGACGCGGGCGGTGCCGGTGGCCGGGGCGTCGGCGGACTGCGGGGTGCTGGGAAGCGTGGACACGGATGACCTCACTGGGGGGAGCGAATGCGGACGCGCCGAATGACGCGGTCCCGAGCAAACTCCCCCGCACCAGTCCACAGCAAGGGCCAATAGGAGGCCGGTGGATCGTTTTCGCCTACGCCCCCTCGGACGGGGGCAGGCCACTGTCCGTCAGCTGCCCGGCCGGTCCGCCAGGGCCACCGGCGGCTCGTCGTCCATCTCGAAGGCCAGCGGGAACGGCGCGTGCCCCGCCAGCCGGAACCACCGCACCGTACGGTGCCGGCGCAGCGCCCGCGCCGCCCGGACCGCGTCGTTGTGGAAGCGGCGCGCCATCGGCACCCGCCGCACCGCCGCCGCCAGCTCGGACGCCGCCTCCTGGCCCCCGGGGATCTCCCGTACCGCCTCCACCTGCGCACTCTCGCCGAACACCGCGCGCAGGGCGGTGCTCAACTCGCTCTCGGCGACCTCGCGGTGGTCCTCCGGCGACTGCCTCGCGGCGTGCGCGGCCTCGTACAGCACGATCGACGCGGCCGGGTCGAGGACGCCGGAGGTGGCGAGCTCCTGGGTGACCGAGGCCCGGCGCAGCAGTTGCGCGTCGAGGGCCGCCCGGGCCGCGTCGATCCGGGTGTGCAGCCGGTCGAGGCGGCCGGCGGTCCAGCTGAGGTACAGGCCGATCGCGACGAGCACCACGACGGCCCAGATGATGAGGGTTACGGTCACGGGCGGCAAGGCTACCGGGGCGCGGGCCCCGGCCGGTCACTCCCGGGCCAGCCCGAACCGGGCCCGCAGCCCCGTGCGTTCGTCGGCCGCCACCGAGGCGGCGCCGTCCGTCACCGTCTCGTACACCGCGAGGATGTCCGCCCCGACCGTCGACCAGTCGAAGCGCCGCACATGGGCGCTCCCCCGCTCGCGCAGCCCGGCGCGCCGCTCCGGGTCGCCCAGCAGCCGGACCGCCGCATCGGCCAGCGCGTCCGCGTTCTCGTTGGCGAACAGCTCGCCCGCAGCGCCCTGGTCCAAGACCTGCGCGAAGGCGTCCAGATCGCTGGCGAGGACCGGCGCGCCCGCCGACATGGCCTCGACCAGGATGATCCCGAAGCTCTCGCCCCCGGTGTTGGGCGCCACGTACAGATCGACGCTGCGCAGCAGCCGCGCCTTGTCCTCGTCGCTCACCATGCCCAGGAACTCCACGCGCGAGCGCATCTCCTTCGGCAGCGAGGCGACGGCCTCCTCCTCGTCGCCCCGGCCGGCCACCAGGAGCCGGGTCTCCGGGCGGGCGGCCAGGATCGCGGGCAGCGCGCGCATCAGCACGGGCAGGCCCTTGCGGGGTTCGTCGATGCGGCCGATGAAGCCGATCGTGCCGCCCTGCCACTCGGGGCGGGGCTCGGCCCGCGCGAAGAAGTCGACGTCCACCCCGTTCGGGATGACCACGGCATCGCCGCCCAGATGCTCGACCAGGGTCCGGCGGGCGTACTCGCTGACCGCGATCCGCGCGCTGATCTTCTCCAGCGCGGCCTGGAGGATCGCGTACGCGGCGATCATCGCCCGGGAGCGCGGGTTGGACGTGTGGAACGTGGCGACGATCGGCCCCTGCGCCGCCCAGCAGGTCAGCAGCCCCAGCGACGGCGAGGTCGGCTCGTGGATGTGGATGACGTCGAACGTGCCCTCGTGCAGCCAGCGCCGCACCCGGGCCGCCGACAGGAACCCGAAGTTCAGCCGGGCCACCGAGCCGTTGTACGGGACCGGCACGGCCCGGCCCGCGGAGACCACGTACGGCGGCAGCGGTGTCTCGTCGTCGGCCGGGGCCAGCACGGACACCTCGTGGCCGAGCCGGATCAGGTGCTCGGCCAGGTCGCGGATGTGGAACTGCACACCGCCCGGAACGTCCCAGGAGTACGGGCAGACGATGCCGATCTTCACGTCGGGTCTCCGCTCCGGTCTCCACGGGGTTCGAGGTCGGCGAGCCAGAGCCGTTGCAGCATGTGCCAGTCCTCCGGGTGCGCGGCGATGCCCACGGCGAACGCGTCGGCCAGGGCCTGTGTCATCACCGACGTCCTCGCGGCCCGGTCGCCCGACTCCGGCACCTCGACCGGCGGATGGATGCGTGCCTTCATCACCGGCGTGTCGTCGTACGAGAGCGTCACCGGCAGCAGCAGCGCGCCGGTCTGCTGGGCCAGCAGCGCGGGCCCGGCCGGCATCCGGGCCGTATCGCCGAAGAACGACACCTCGATGCCCGACGAGGACAGATCGCGGTCGGCGACCAGGCAGACCAGACCGCCCGACCGCAGCCGCCGGGCCAGCGTCCCGAACGCGGCACCGCCGGTGTGCGGCAGCACCTCCATGCCCAGGCCCTCGCGGTAGGCGACGAACCGGTCGTACAGCGATTCCGGCTTCAGCCGCTCGGCGACCGTGGTGAACGGCACCTTCAGATCCGTGGTCACCCACGCCCCGGCCAGGTCCCAGTTCCCCAGGTGCGGCAGGGCGAGGATCACCCCGCGCCCCGAGTCGAGCCCGTCCGTCAGCCGGTGCGCGTCCGTGACGTCGATCGACGCCTTGATCCGCGCCGGGCTCCAGGTGGGCAGCCGGAACGACTCCATCCAGTAGCGCATGTACGAACGCATGCCGGCCCGCGACAGGGCGGCCAGCCGGGCCGGATCGGCGTCCGGCACGACCCGCTTCAGGTTGGCCTCAAGACGCAGCACGCTCTTGCCGCGCCGCTTCCACACCTGGTCGGCGAGGGTACGGAAGAGGGCCCGGGCGGCCGGTTCGGGCAGCGTCTTGACCGCCGCCCAGCCCAGCCCGTACAGCGCGCCGCTCAGCCGCTCCTTCGCGCCGGGCCGCGCGTCGGCGCCGGCCACGCTCACTGCCCGGCCGCGTCCGCCGTGTCCGCCTCGGCGGACTCGCGGCGCACGGTGACGACCCGCTGGACCAGCGTCACGAGGCTGCCGACGGCGACGATCCACAGCGCGATCGGCAGCAGGACCTGGATGCCCGGCACCCCGAACTTGTGCAGACCCGCGAGACCGGCCGCCACCAGCGAGATCACCAGGCGCTCGGCGCGTTCCACGAGCCCGTTGACCGCCACCGGCAGCCCGATCGCCTCACCGCGCGCCTTGGTGTACGAGACCACCTGGCCGCTCGCCAGGCAGAAGATCGCGACCGCGCACAGGATGTTGTCGTCGCCGCTGCCCGCGTACCAGAGGGCGAAGCCGCCGAAGATCGCACCGTCGGCGACCCGGTCGAGGGTGGAGTCCAGGAACGCGCCCCACCGGCTGGAGACGCCCGCCTGGCGCGCCATGTTCCCGTCGACGAGGTCCGAGAACACGAAGATCGTGATGACGATCGTGCCCCAGAAGAACTCCCCCATCGGGAAGAAGACCAGCGCACCGGCCATCACCCCGGCCGTGCCGATCAGGGTGACCGCGTCCGGGCTCACGCCGAGACGGAGGAGCAGTGCGGCGAACGGCGTGAGGACACGCGTGAAAAAGGCACGCGCGTACTTGTTCAGCATGGCCTTCCCGAGGGGTAGCTGGGCCGCGTGACCCCGTCGGCCACCGGCTGGAGGGTGCTGAAGGCCCTGGCCGGATCAGGGAGCGGTGGCCGGTGCGTGCGGCTGCAAGGCGCCGGAGCGTCTCCATGGCGGAGCCATGAAGGCGTTTCGGCAACGCCGCAGACGTGCGTGCCGGGCGCCGCGAGCCCGGCCAGGGCCTTCAGCACCCTCCGCGCCCATCGTAGTCACGCTCTGCGGCGTCCACCGTCCGGGCACCCCGGACGCCCCTGTGGACGCGGCCCCCAGGCAGTGCCAAGCTCGAAATACCGCGGGCGTCGCCGCCCCTGAGCGCGTGCCCGTGCGCCACCGACGGGAGGCATGATCATGGGCGACAAGGCACACGCACGCACCGGAGCCGCCGGAGGGACACCGGCGGCCGGCCACCACCCCCGCGCCCTGCGCAACGTGGCACTGGTCGGCCACAGCGGCTCCGGCAAGACCACGCTGGTCGAGGCCCTCGCGCAGACCGCGGGCGCCCTCGGCCGGGCGGGCCGGGTCGAGGACGGCACGACCGTCTCCGACCACGAGGAGATCGAGCACCGCCAGAACCGGTCCGTCCAGCTCTCCCTGGTCCCCGTGGACTGGGACGGGCACCGGATCAACCTGCTGGACACCCCCGGGTACGCCGACTTCGTCGGGGAGGTCAGGGCCGGGCTGCGCGCGGCGGACGCGGCCCTCTTCGTCGTCTCGGCCGCCCAGGAGGCCGAGGCCGTCGCCGCGACCACCCGGGCCCTGTGGGAGGAGTGCGCCGCCGTCGCCATGCCCCGCGCCCTCGTGGTCACCCACCTCGACACCGCCCGCACCCCGTTCGACGCCATGACCCGGATCTGCGGGGAGCTCTTCGGCGGCGACGACCCCGACGCCGTACTCCCCCTCTACCTGCCCGTGCTCGGCCCCGAGGCCGCCGACGGGCACGCCCCGCTCACCGGCCTCACCGGCCTGCTCACGCAGCGGATCTTCGACTACTCCGGCGGCGCGCGCACCGAACACCCCCCGTCCGGCGACGAGCAGGCCCCCCTGGCCGAGGCCCGGGCCCGCCTCATCGAGGGGATCATCGCGGAGAGCGAGGACGAGACCCTGATGGACCGCTACCTCGGCGGCGGGACCATCGACACCGGCACCCTGATCACCGACCTCGAACGCGCCGTGGCCCGCGGCACCTTCCACCCCGTCCTCGCCGCCGCCCCCGCCGCCGAGGGCGCCCGCCAGGGCATCGGCACCGTCGAACTCCTCGACCTGATCACCGGCGGCTTCCCGACCCCCCTCGAACACCCGCTGCCCGCCGTCACCACCCCGGACGGCTCCCCGCTCCCCGCCCTGGACGGCGACCCCGAAGGGCCCCTGGTCGCCGAGGTCGTCAAGACGTCCTCCGACCCCTACGTCGGCCGGCTCTCCCTCGTCCGCGTCTTCTCCGGCACCCTGCGCCCCGACGACACCGTCCACATCTACGGCCACGGCCTCGCATCGCCCACGCACGAGGACATCCCCTGCCACCAGGAGCGCACCCGCGTCGGCGCCCTCACCTCACCCTTCGGGAAACAGCAGCGTCCCCTCGACGCGTGCGTCGCCGGCGACCTGGCCTGCGTCGCCCGGCTGGAGACCGCCGAGACCGGCGACACCCTCTCCGGCACCGGGCACCCGCTCCTCCTCGAACCCTGGACCACCCCCGACCCCCTGCTCCCGCTCGCGGTCCGGGCCCACAGCAAGGCCGACGAGGACAAGCTCTCCCACAGCCTGGCCCGCCTCGTCGCCGAGGACCCGGCCATGCGCCTCGAACAGAACCCGGACACCGGACAGCTCGTCCTGTGGTGCCTGGGCGAGGCCCACCTGGACGTCGCCCTGGACCGGCTGCGCGACCACTACGGCGTCCAGGTCGACACCGTCCCGCACCGCGTCGCCCTCCGCGAGACCTTCGCCGGACCCGCCACCGGACGCGGCCGCCACGTCAAGCAGTCCGGCGGCCACGGCCAGTACGCGGTCTGCGAGATCGACGTCGAACCCCTGCCCGCGGGCTCCGGCATCGCATTCGAGGACCGGGTCGTCGGCGGCGCCGTCCCCCGCGCGTTCATCGCCTCCGTCGAGAAGGGCGTCCGCGCCCAGGCCGCCCGGGGCGTCGCCGCCGGACACCCCCTGGTCGACATCCGGGTCGTCCTGCGCGACGGCAAGGCCCACTCCGTGGACTCCTCGGACGCCGCCTTCCAGACCGCCGGCGCCCTGGCCCTGCGCGAGGCCGCCGCCGAGGCGCACGTCCAGCTCCTGGAACCGGTCGCCGAGGTCGGCGTCCTGGTGCCCGACGACTACGTCGGCCCGGTCATGAGCGACCTCTCGGGCCGCCGGGGCCGGGTCACCGGCACCGAACAGTCCGGCTCCGGACGCACCCTCGTCCGCGCCGACGTGCCCGAACTGGAGATCGGACGGTACGCGGTGGACCTGCGCGCCCTCACCCACGGCACCGGACGCTTCGACCGCTCGTACGCCCGCCACGAACCCATGCCCCCGCGGCTCGCCGACCGCGTCCTCGCCCAGCAGGGGTGACGCGAAAGCGCCCACTCCCGCGAGCGTTGTCCACAGGGCCGGACGGCGGACGTATCCGGACGATACGCTGAGACCCCAGCTCAGAAAGTGTGCCGGGCACGACAGTTGGGAAACAGCCGCAGGAGCGGTTCCTCGGTGGCGAGTGGGGGCGACAGTGGCCAGCAACGGATTCGATTTCTCACCTGGAGCGCAGATTCCGCTCCAGGGTTCGGGAGGCGCGGCGGTGGCGACCAACGCCCTCGCCTCCGCCGCGTACCGCGACAGCCCGGTGGAGGACATCCTCAAAGCCAACAGCGAGTGGCACAAGTCCGAGGTGAAGGGGGGCCGTTCCGGCTTCCTCAAGTCCGACTACTTCAAGCCCAACCTCGGCGAGGCGTTCGCCCGCGCCGTACAGGAGCGCATGCTCGGCGGCGCCCGCAAGGACCTCATCCAGTCCTTCGGCACCGACCCGCAGACCGTGGTCGAGCACTGCCTCTCCGCCAACAGCCTCCGCAAGGCACGGGACACCCGACTCACCGCCGTCACCGTGCTGTTCGGCTTCCTGTTCCTGCCCGGCATGCTGCTGTGGGTCATCGTCTTCCGGCTGCGCGACGGCTTCGCCAAGACCAAGGACCGGCTCCTCACCACCCTCGGCAACAGCCTGCTGCCCCTCGTCGGCATCGGCATCGTCTTCCTGATGGTCCGGCTCCCCCTCACCGGACTCCTCGGCCTCTACCTGCGCGCGATGTTCGTCGCCCCGGTCATCGGCTGGTACATCGCCAAACGGATCGCCGAACGATCCGCCCAGGACATGCGCGCCCGCTGGGAGGGCCTGCTCTCCGGCGGCGGCGTCACCGCCAAGATCCCCGAGACCGTCCCGAAGAACCCCAGCGAGACCGCCCGCGAGGCCCTGCGCCAGGGACTGGAGAAGCTCTCCGCCGAACAGCAGTCCAACTCCGTCTTCTACGCCGGCCCCAAGGGCATCCTCGGCATGGGCACCCGCTGGGGCAGCTGGCAGCTCGCCGAGGACCTCCTCCCCAAGGAACCCGGCAAGGAGATCCACCAGTTCCGCAGCTGGGACGTCATCCGCGTCATCCACGACCAGCTCAAACTGCTGGAACGCGGCCCCCTGAACACCGGCGGATTCCCCGCCCCCTCCGTCACCCACTGGATCGTCACCCCCATCGGGGAGAACGCCGACGCCGTCACCCGCCCCCAGGGCGAGGACGTCGCCACCTACCAGATCAAGCCCCACGAGATACAGCGGATCTGCAACCACCAGCAGTTCGGCGGCGGCAACCGCCACTACCTCGGCGTGCAGTTCACCCTCTGGGACGGCCAGCTCGTCATCACCATGATGATCACCGTCACCGTCCTCTACGAGACCCTGCGCATCGAGGTCACCGGACACGCCCTGGGCCCCGTCCACTCCCTCTTCACCTCCAAGCCCGCAGCGAAGACCCGGACCGTCAACAAGACCGTCCGCTTCTGGGAGACCCGCGACATCACCCTCTCCCTGGTCGACGCCCACGAGGTCACCCGCCTCGCCCTGCGCGCCCCCTTCACCTGGTATCCGCCGCTCCTGGACTACCTCGGCGGCAAGATCGCCCTACCCGAGCCCTTCGGCCTCCGCCACGCCTGGGCCGAGAAGCCCTGGCGCCACCGCTTCATGGCCGACGACGCCATGCGCGCCGCCACACCCGTCCTGCGCGTCGTGCACAACGCCGCCATCAAGGTCCTGGAGGAGCACGGCGTGGACACCGAGCGCTTCAACAGCCGCTCGTCGGTCCTGAGCGGCCTCGTCCAGCAGCCCATCCCCGGCAAGGCCGACCTCTACGACGCGTAGCAGCCCGCGTACGCGAACGGGGCGCCCCGGAAGACATCCGGAGCGCCCCGCACGGCGAGCGAAAGGACCCAGGCGGATCAAGCGGCCGGCCAGGCGTCCGCCAGCATCTTCCGGGTGTCCGCCAGCAGCTGCGGCAGCACCCGGGTGTGCCCCACCACCGGCATGAAGTTGGCGTCACCACCCCACCGCGGCACCAGATGCTGATGCAGGTGCGCGGCGATGCCCGCCCCCGCCACCGCGCCCTGGTTCATCCCGATGTTGAAGCCGTGCGCACCGGAGGCCGCCCGCAGCGCGCGCATCGCCCGTTTCGTGAAATCGGCCAGCTCCGCAGTCTCCGGACCGTCCAGCTCCGTGTAGTCCGCGACATGCCGGTACGGCACCACCATCAGGTGCCCCCCGTTGTACGGGTACAGATTCAGCACGGCGTACACCTTCGCACCGCGCGCGACGACGAGCCCGTCCTCGTCCGACTTCTCCGGAATCCCGCAGAACGGACAGCCGTCCCCCGCCTCCGGGCCGGTCGGCTTGTTCTCGCCCTGGATGTACGCCATCCGGTGGGGCGTCCACAGGCGCTGGAACGCGTCGGGCGTCCCCACTCCGATCTGCTGCTCCGGCTCACTCGTCATGCCGGCCAGCATATTGCTTCACCTGTGCGGAGCGTGTCGCCGGGGCTGATCCCGTACCCGCCCCGCGATGCTGGGCCGATGAGCGCGCGCACCCCGGACCGGCCCCCTCCCGCTCTCACCCGCTGGGAGCGGCGCACCGAGGTCCCGCTCCTCGCCGCCTCCCTGGTCTTCCTCGCCGGCTACGCGTTCCGCGTCCTCGCCCCGTACGACGCCGAGCCCTGGCACGACATCTCCCTCGCCCTCGTCGGCGCGACCTGGCTGCTCTTCGTCCTGGACTACGCGGTGCGCCTGCGGCTCAGCGGCCTCGGCCCCCGCTTCGTCCGCGTCCACTGGCTCGACACCGTCGTCCTCGTGCTGCCGCTGCTGCGCCCGCTGCGCATGGTGCGGGTCTACACGGCCGTCCAGGAGAAGCGGGACCGCCCGCGCCTCGGCCTGTACGCGCGGGTGATCTCGTACGCCGGCCTGACGGCCGTGCTCCTCGGCCTCTCGGCGGCCCTCAGCGTGTACCACTGGGAGCACGACGCCCCGGGCGCCTCGATCCGCACGTTCGGGGACGCGGTCTGGTGGGCGTGCGAGACGCTGACGACGGTGGGTTACGGGGACGTGGTGCCGGTCACCTTGGGGGGCCGGATCATCGCGGCGGGCCTGATGGCATGCGGCCTGGCGCTGCTGGGGGCGGTGACGGGCTCCTTCTCGTCGTGGCTGATCCAGGTGTTCCGGAGGCAGGACGAGAAGGAGCCCCCGGCGAGCGGGTAGCTCGGCCGGGGGCCCCTGAAAAGGCTCGGATCAGACCTGGACGCGGTCCTCGACGGCCTTGGCGATCTTGGCGATGGCCTCGTCGACCGGGATGCCGTTCTCCTGTGAACCGTCGCGGTAGCGGAAGGAGACGGCACCGTTGGCCATGTCCTCATCACCCGCGATGATCATGAAGGGAACCTTGTTCTTCTGCTGGTTCCGGATCTTCTTCTGCATGCGGTCCGAGGAGGCGTCCACATCCACCCGCAGCCCCTGCTTGCGGGCCTTGGCCGCGAACTCCTGGAGGTACGGGATGTGGGTGTCGCCGATCGGGATGCCGACCGCCTGGACCGGGGCCAGCCAGACCGGGAACGCACCCGCGTAGTGCTCGAGCAGCACCGCGAAGAAGCGCTCGATGGAGCCGAACAGCGCGCGGTGGATCATGACCGGGCGCTGCTTGGAGCCGTCCGGACCGGTGTACTCCAGGTCGAACCGCTCGGGCAGGTTGAAGTCGAGCTGCACGGTCGACATCTGCCAGGTACGGCCGATGGCGTCCTTGCACTGCACCGAGATCTTCGGGCCGTAGAACGCGGCTCCGCCCGGGTCCGGAACCAGGGGCAGCCCCTGCTTCTCGGCGACCTGGCGCAGGGTCTCGGTGGCCTCTTCCCAGGTCTCGTCGGAGCCGACGTACTTCTCCGGGTCCTTGGTGGACAGCTCCAGGTAGAAGTCGGTGAGCCCGTAGTCGCGGAGCAGGTTCAGGACGAAGGTGAGCGTCCGGTCCAGCTCCTCCGCCATCTGCTCGCGGGTGCAGTAGATGTGCGCGTCGTCCTGCGTGAAGCCGCGCGAGCGGGTCAGGCCGTGCACGACGCCCGACTTCTCGTACCGGTACACGGTGCCGAACTCGAAGAGGCGCAGGGGCAGTTCACGGTACGAACGGCCGCGCGCGTCGAAGATCAGGTTGTGCATCGGGCAGTTCATCGGCTTGAGGTAGTAGTCCACCCCGTCGTCGAGCTGCATGGGCGGGTACATGCCGTCGGCGTACCAGTCCAGGTGGCCGGACTTCTCGAAGAGCTTGCCCTTGGTCGCGTGCGGCGAGTAGACGAACTCGTAGCCCTCCTCCTCGTGCCGGCGGCGCGAGTAGTCCTCCATGGCCCGGCGGATGACGCCGCCCTTGGGGTGGAAGACCGCGAGACCGGGACCGATCTCGTCCGGGAAGGAGAAGAGGTCCAGCTCGTTGCCGAGCTTGCGGTGGTCGCGCTTGGCGGCCTCCTCCAGGAACTCCAGGTGCGCCTTCAGCTCGTCCTTGGTCGGCCAGGCGGTGCCGTAGATGCGCTGGAGCATCGGGTTCTTCTCGCTGCCCCGCCAGTACGCGGCGGCGTTCCGCATCAGCTTGAAGGCCGGGATGAACCGGGTGGTCGGCAGGTGCGGACCCCGGCAGAGGTCCTTCCAGCACAGCTCGCCGGTCTTCGGGTCGAGGTTGTCGTAGATGGTCAGCTCGCCGCCGCCCACCTCGACGTCCGCGCCGTCGTCCGAGGAGGCGGAGCCCTTGATGCCGATGAGCTCCAGCTTGTACGGCTCGTCGGCCAGCTCCTCGCGGGCGGCCTCGTCCGTCACGACCCGGCGGGAGAACTTCTGGCCCCGCTTCTGGATCTCCTGCATCTTCTTCTCGATGGCCTTGAGGTCCTCGGGCGTGAACGGCTTCTCGACGTCGAAGTCGTAGTAGAAGCCGTCCTTGACCGGCGGGCCGATGCCGAGCTTGGCCTCGGGGTGCAGCTCCTGCACGGCCTGGGCCATCACGTGCGCGGTGGAGTGGCGCAGGATGTTGAGGCCGTCCTCGGAGGAGATCTGGACGGGCTCGACGGTCTCGCCGTCCTTGAGCTCGTACGCGAGGTCCTTCAGCTCGCCGCCGACGCGGACCGCGACGACGGTGCGCTCGCCGGGGAAGAGCTCGGCCGCCGTAGTGCCCGTCGTCACCACGCGCTCTTCCCGCTCGGAATCGCGTTGGATGGTCACACGGACGTCTGACACCGGTCTCTCCTGACTCAGAAACTACCCGAATAGCCATGGTGGCCCCATGGCGAAAACCGATAGTACCGAGCCTGCGGCCCCCATCGCGAAAGTGCTGCTCCCCCTACTCCCCCGCACACGCCTCCTCGAAGAAGTCCACGTTCTCCTGGAGCGACTTCATCAGCCGGTCCCGCTCCTCGTCGTCCACCTGCACGGGGACGACCTGCGAGGCCCCGGTCAGCCGCCGGAAACCGCCCCGGCTCTCCAGCCGCCCCTCCACCCGGACCGGCAGCCCGACCAGATGGGCCTGGCCCGCGATCCGGTACGCCTCCTCGTCCAGCTCGATCCGGACGTGCGGCACCTCGGCCCCGGCCAGCACCCGCAGCCGTACGATCCCCGCCCCGCGCGGCCCGGACCGCCGCAGCCGGACGACCGCCCCGGTGATCCGTACGGCGACGGCGGGCTCGTCGCGGAGGTAGCGGGCGCCGGCCCGGCGCAGCGCGGGCAGGTCGCCCGGGGAGAACTCGACGGGCTCGGGGCGTGCGGGGCAGCCGGCGGGCGTTCCGGCGGCGGGCGCCCAGTCCAGCGCGATCGCGGCGCCCTCGGAGCCCCGGACGAGGGCGACGACGGCCTCGGTCAGCTCCCGGCTGACGCCCGCCGCGACGGCGTTGTCGAAGGCTTCCATGCCGCCGGTGGCCCGTTGGTAATCCACCGCCTCGCGGGTGGCGTGCAGGGCGTGGTGGAGCCGGACGGCGACGGGGCGGCCCGGATCGACGGGGACGAAGGCGGTGAGCGACCGGCCGCCGGGCCCGGGGCCGGTCAGTACGGGGCCGAGGGCGGCGAGGGCGCGGCTGCGGCGGCGGGCGCCGTGGTAGCCGGCGGGGCCCCGGACGGCGAGCGCGCCGGCCAGCAGGATCTGCCGGGCGGCGCCGTGCAGCTGCTCCGCGCCGAGCCAGTCGGCGGCCCCGGCGGCGGGTTCGGGGACCTCGCGGCGCCAGCGGATCTCGTCGCTGGGGACGGCGAGGGCGACCAGGATCTCGCGGGCGGAGGGGGCGGCGCTGTGGGCGAGGGCGGTGAGGGCCTCGCCGATCAGGTCCTCGCTGTCGGGGAAGGTCCTGGTGCGGGGCACGAGGAGGCTGGCGGTGCCGCCGGGCGGGGTCCAGCGGCTGTAGGGGCCGGTGCCCGGGCCGCGCCGCTGCCAGCCGTGCCGGGTGAGCAGGGCGCCGAGGACGGCGGGGTCGACGCGGGCGGGGTCGGGCAGGCCCCAGGAGGGCGGGGCGGCCTCGCCGTGGACGCGTACGGACTCGTGCATCAGGGTCTCCCTCCCGCCCCGACGCGGGTCATGATCTCGCAGAGCGCACGGTCGTCGAAGACGCGCGAGGTCAGGAGCCGCACGGTGGTCCGGTGACGGCCGGTCACGGGGTGGCCGGCCAGGTTGGTCCAGTAACAGCAGTGCCGCAGGTCGAGGCTGTCCGGGCCGGCCCGCAGCCAGTCGTCCTGGCTGCGCGGCACGAGCATCACGACCAGGATCTTGTGCACCGAGACGGGCGTCCGGGCGAGCTTCACCAGGTGGGCGTTGTCCAGCGTGAAGGCGAAGGTCGGGCCGGGCGGCCGGGCCGGTATCTGGTAGGTGCACTTCAGCTGGACCTTGATGGTCACCTCGTCGTCCACGAGATGGCCGGGGGAGCCATGGCTGACGTGCCAGTCGATGCCGTTGTCGGGGAAGGGCTGCGACAGCGAGCAGCCCGCCGCCGCGGCGACGGCGTGGAGGTAGCCCACCTGGAGGGTCTCCATGCAGGCGGTGGTGGCGAGTCCGCCGCGCAGCGGTGCGGTCCGCTGGGGCAGCAGCCCGCTCGGTTCGGGCTGCGCGAGCGCCATGGCTCCGTAAGCCTTCCGGGCCGTACCGATGGGGATGAACTGGGGACGAGCGGTGCCGGGCGGTCAACTTCCGCTGCCGGTACTTGTGTTGTCACCGCACGGGACCGTGCGCAAACGGCGTATCAGGCAAAGGGTGCGGGTATCACCGAACCGGGCGGAGGAATCCCGCCATCTGCCGTGCGTGCGCGAGGAGTTCGGCGATGATCCATTGGTACGAAGGGCCGCTGGCCGCTTTCGATACGGAGACGACGGGTGTGGATGTCGAGGAGGACCGGATCGTCTCGGCCGCCCTGGTGATCCAGGACCGGGCGGACGGACCGGTGCGCGTCACCCGCTGGCTGGTGAATCCGGGGGTGCCGGTGCCTCCGGGGGCGACGGAGATCCACGGGCTGACCGACGACCATCTCCAGCGCAACGGCCGCTGGCCGGCGCCGGCGGTGGAGGAGATGGCGCGGGCACTGGCCGAGCAGTGCGCGGCGGGGCGGCCGCTCGTCGTGATGAACGCGCCGTTCGATCTGACGCTGCTGGACCGGGAGTTGAAGCGGCACCGGGCGTCGTCGCTGGGGACGTACCTGGAGCGGTCGCCGCTGTGCGTGCTGGACCCCCGGGTGCTGGACAAGCACCTGGACCGCTACCGCAAGGGCCGGCGCACGCTCACGGACCTGTGCGAGCTGTACGGCGTGCTGCTGGACGGTGCGCACGACGCGGCGGCGGACGCGGCGGCCTCGTTGGAGCTGGTCCGGGCGGTGGGGCGGCGCTTCTCGACGCGGCTCGAACGGCTGACCCCGGCGGAGCTGCACACGCTCCAGGCGGTGTGGCACGCCGCTCAGGCGCGGGGGCTCCAGGCGTGGTTCGCGCGGAGCGGGACGCCGGAGACGGTGGACCCGGCCTGGCCGCTGCGCCCGGAGCTGCGCACGGCGGCGTGAGCGGTCGGGCGCCCGGACACACAGAAGCCGGTCCGTCGTTGGTGCTGACGGACCGGCCTCTCCGGGGTGGGCGATACTGGGTTCGAACCAGTGACCTCTTCGGTGTGAACGAAGCGCTCTCCCACTGAGCTAATCGCCCGGGAACGGGTTGAACCATACAGGGCCCGGCGGCCCTGGTTCAAACCGCTTCCAGCCGGGCCGCGAGCCCGCGCCGCCCGGCCCGCATCATCAGGGCGTGGTTGGCGCGGAACACCGGCCGGCAGGGCAGCGCGAGGACCCGCAGCAGCGTCCGGCGCACCTCCACCTCCTGCTCGTAGACGACTCGGGTACCGCAGCCGTGCGGGGTCACCGTCCAGCGGACCCAGCCGTCGAGATCGCCGCCGAGCGCGGCTTCGAGGACGCCGTGCGCCGGGTCGTGGCGCTGTTCGCGCACGGTGGTGACGAGGTCGTACGGGAGAACGGAGCGGATGCGGGTCGTACCTGAGTCATCGCCGGACCGGGTGGCCTCGCGGACCTGCGGCCACCACTGCGGATAGTGCTCGACGCGTTCGAGTTCGGCGTACACGGCGTCGGGCGGCGCCCGGAACTCCCATACGCTGACGAATCGGTAGTGGTTCCAGTTCATTTCCCCAGGATGCGCGTACTCAGGCGGGTATCTGAGTACGCGGACGCATGTTCGGCCGCGTGGCGCGCAGCACACTCGCGTCCATGGAACATGTGCCGCCGCCCGCCGAGGAATTGGCGCTCCTCGATAGTGAACTGGCCCGGCTGGACGCCCGCCGGGCACAGCTGCTGACCCGCCGCGCCTGGCTGCTGCGGGCGCTGGAAGCCACCGGCCCCGCTCCCTGGGGGCCTCCTCAGGGCTCTGTCGCGCCCTGGGGATCCGGCGGGTTCGGTCCGGCGCGTCCGGCCTCGAAGCGCAGTGTGCAGAACGTGCTGCTGGTCCTCGGCGGGCTGCTCCTCGCGGTCGCCGCCCTGGCGTTCACCCTGGTCAGCTGGGGCGACATGGGCATCGGCGGGCGCAGCGCGGTGCTGTCCGCGGTGACGGCCGGGGCGCTGGCCGCTCCGGTGACGCTGCTGCGCCGGGGTCTGGCCGCGACGGCGGAGGCGCTGGTGGCGGTGGCGTCGGTGCTGATGGCGCTCGACGCGTACGCGGTGTACGCGGTGGCGGTGCCGGACGCGGACGGTGCCGCGTACTCGGGGACGGCGGCCGCGGTGCTCGCGCTGCTGTGGGCGGCCTACGGGCTGCTCCTGGGCAAGCTGCGGCTGCCGCTCCCGCTGGCGGTCGTCTCGGCGCAGCTGCCGCTGGTGCTGTGGGTGTGGGCGGCGGACGGCGGGCCGCTGTGGTTCTCGGGGGCGCTGCTGGTGACGGCCGCGCTGGACGGCGCGGTGGCGCTGGCGGTTGGGCGGGCTTCGGTACGGGTCGTGGCGTGCGTCGCCCTGTGCGCGACCGGCGGGGCGGGGCTGCTGGTGGCGCTGGTGGAGTCGCTGGCGGCCGCCGGGCCCGCCGGTGCGGTGGCGCCGGGGGCGCTGCTGCTGGCCGGTGCGGCGCTCGCCCTGGTGGGGGCGCGCCGGGCTCCGGTGCCGTTCGCGACGGCCGGCGGTCTGGTGGCCGGTCTCTCGGCGGTGGCCGCGGTGGGCGGGGTGCCCACCGCGGCGGTGCCGGACGGCTGGCCGGTGCTGGTGTACCTGCTGTGCGCCGGGGCGCTGGTGACGGCCGTACGGGCTCCGCTGGGCGTCGCGGCGGCCCGGGGGCTCGCGTGGGCGTCGGCGGTCGTGGCGGGCGGCGCGGTGCTGGTGTCGCTCACTCCGGTGATGGTGGTCGCGGTCGGCCCGGTGTCGCGGCTGGGCGCGGTGTGGTCCGGTGCGCCGCGCGGCGGGGCCCGGGGCGCGGCGGGTGCGACGGACCTGCCGTGGGACGCGATGGCGTCCGCCCCGGTGGTGCTGCTGCTGGTGGCCATGGCGCTCGGTGCCGCGTACCGCTGGTGGGAGGGTCTGCTCCGGTGGGCCGGTCCGGTGCCGGTGCCCCGGCCCGCGTGGCGGGGTGCGGCGGGGGCGGCCGGGGTGGCGCTGGGCTGGGCGGGGCTGATGGTGCTGCCGGCCGCGCTGGACCTGTCCTTCGCGGCGGGCCAGGCGGGGCAGCTGGTCCTGGCCGTGGCGGCGTTCGGCCTGGCGGTGGCCGGGCTGCGGGCCGGGGCGCGGGGTGTGGCGGTGACGGCCGGTGCGGTCGGGGCGGCCGGTGCGGTGGGCGCGGGGCTGCTGTCGCTGGCGACGGAGGCGGCCACATACACGGCGTTCGGTCTGCTGGTGGTGGCCTTCGTGGCGCTGGCGGTGGCCCTGGACCGGCAGGCGGGCGCCTCGCCGGTGGTGGTGTCGGCGGCGGCGTGTGCGGCCGTGGCGTGCGCGGTGGTGCCGATGGCCGCACTGGGGGCCTCGCTGGGCTTCGCGGTGTACGAGGCGGCTGTGCCGGTGCTGGTGGTGCCGGCGGTGACGGTGCTGGTGGGGGCGCGGCTGAAGGGTCACCCGGTGGCGGTGCCGGTCGAGGTGACCGGTGCGGCGGCGGGTGGGGTGGCGGTCGCCATGGCGGTGGGCGACGCGCGGTTCCTGGCGCTGGTGCTCGCGCTGTGCGGGGTGCTCGCGGCGGGGACGGCGCTGCGCCCGGAGCGGCGGGTGTTCGCGGGGTACCTGGCGACGGTGCTGTTCGTGCTGGCGGCGTGGGTGCGCCTCGCGGTGTCGGGGGTCTCGGCCCCGGAGGCGTACACCCTGCCGGTGACGGTGCCGGCGCTGGTGATCGGGGTGCTGCGGCGGCGCCGTGATCCGTCGGCCTCGTCGTGGGCGGCGTACGGGGCGGGGCTCGCGGTGACGCTGGTGCCGTCGCTGGGCGCGGCCTGGACGGACCCGCACTGGACGCGTCCGCTGCTCCTCGGGGTGGCGGCCCTGGGGGTCACGCTGGTGGGTGCGCGGCTGCGGCTCCAGGCGCTGCTGGTGCTGGGCGGTGCGGTGCTGGCGCTGGACGCGCTGCACGAGCTGGCGCCGTACGTGGTGCAGGTGGCGGGGGCGCTGCCGCGCTGGGTGGTGCCGGCGCTGGCCGGGGTGCTGCTGCTGGCGGTGGGGGCGACGTACGAGAAGCGGCTGCGGGACGCCCGGCGGCTGAGGGAGGCGCTGGGGCGGATGCGGTGAGGGCGGGAACGCCGAAGGCCCGGAAGCTCTTGGAGCTTCCGGGCCTTCGGTCCGGGTGGGCGATACTGGGTTCGAACCAGTGACCTCTTCGGTGTGAACGAAGCGCTCTCCCACTGAGCTAATCGCCCGGGCGCACAGCAAACATTACCCCATGTCAGCGGCGCTCCCCGACCACTTCTCGGGTCACTCGTGGATCTTCCAGGGCATGACGATCCCGAACTTCCACACGTAGATCCCGACGAGCACCGCGATGATCACGAGTCCGATGACCGTGAGGATGATGTTGCGCCGGCGGACCTTGGGGTCGAGCGCCCGCTGGGCGGCCTCGGTGACCTTCCGCCGGGTCCAGCGCAGGACCAGCTGGGCCCAGACGAACTCGGTCGCCCAGATCGCCATGCCGCCGAAGATCACCAGCCAGCCGGGGCCCGGCAGCGGCAGCATGATGATGCCGGCCACCACGACGGCGAGGCCGACGACGAAGACGCCGACCTGCCAGCTGATGTGCAGTGCCCGGGACGCCTTGATGAAGCCGGGCGCTCTGGAGCCGAGCGCCGGCTCCTCCTTGGTCACTCCCGGTATGACGTCCCCCGTCGCATCGCGGGGCGTTTCCCCCGCGGCGGGAGCCGGTGTCTGCGCCGCGGCGACACCGTCCCGCTCGTCACTCTCCGCATTCATGTATCCAACTTACCGGACCGGCTCGCGTTCACTTGAATGGCCGCATGACGCAAAGTTACACACCGCTGTACGAGCTACCCGAAGCATCTCAAAACGGTCAGAGGGGTTTACAACGCCACCGTAGGTGGCATGTCGATTTCGCCGACGTGCGAATCCCCGAGCGCACACTGAGCGAAAGGCCCTGGCGCTTATGAACACCACGGTCAGCTGCGAGCTGCACCTGCGCCTCGTTGTGTCGAGCGAGTCCTCACTGCCTGTACCCGCGGGCCTGCGGTATGACACGGCCGATCCGTATGCCGTGCACGCCACCTTCCACACCGGAGCGGAGGAGACGGTCGAGTGGGTTTTCGCCCGCGACCTCCTTGCCGAGGGGCTGCACCGGCCCACCGGCACCGGAGACGTACGTGTCTGGCCATCCCGAAGTCACGGCCAGGGCGTCGTCTGCATCGCGCTGAGCTCCCCAGAGGGCGAAGCACTGCTCGAGGCCCCGGCACGGGCCCTGGAGTCGTTCCTGAAGCGGACCGACGCCGCGGTTCCACCGGGCACCGAACACCGTCACTTCGACCTCGATACGGAGCTCTCACACATCCTGGCCGAGAGCTGAGCCAGGCCGAGAGCTGCGAGACGCCGTCCGACTCGGGGAGACGGCGTCGCGCGGACAACCTCATACGGCTGACACCGGCGCCGGTGCCACGGATCCACCGTGGTGACCGGCGCCGGTCCGCGTCCCGGCCGAGCCAGTAGAGTCGTCCGGCATCGGCGGGCGCCCGCACGCCGGAGGCCAGGGAGCGAAAGCGTGCTGATCCCCCACGACACCCGGATCGCCCTCGACCTAGTGGTCGATCTGGTGAACACCGCGCCGGACAGCGAGCCGGAAGGGGGCGGGGCGCCTGCCGACGGGCTCGCCGACATCGCGGCGCTCCACGCGTTCGCCGTACGCCACCGGGTGAGCGGGATCGGCGTGCTCGACCAGCGGGACCTGAAGGCCGTGCACGACGTGCGCGCCCGGTTCGCGGAGGTCTTCGCCGCCGGGGACGCGCGCACCGCCGCCGGGCTGGTGAACGCCCTGGTGGCCGCCGCGGGCACCACGCCGCAGCTCACCGCCCACGACGGCTACGACTGGCACGTGCACTACTTCTCGCCGGACGCCTCGATCGCCGACCACCTGGCGGCCGACTGCGGCATGGCCCTCGCCTTCATCATCGTGGCGGGCGAGACGGAGCGGCTGCGGCGGTGCGAGGCGCCGGACTGCCGGAACGCCTTCGTGGACCTCTCGCGCAACCGCTCCCGCCGCTACTGCTCCAGCCGCACCTGCGGTAACCGCCTGCACGTGGCCGCGTACCGGGCGCGCCGCCGGGAAGCGGCCGGCTGACGGCTCACAGCAGGAAGAGATCGTGCAACGCGGCCATCAGCAGCAGGCTGCCGATGACCGTGAGGAAGATCATCAGAGGGGGCTGGGAAAGCGCGAAGAGGCAGCCGCGCGGCTCTTCGCCAGGGGGTGCGGGGGCGTCGCCCCGAGAGGTGTCCACCATTTCGGGACGATCATGACGCAGTCCCGGGGGTGCTTCGTACCAACATGCCTCTTCAGGACGGGAGTTCACTCGTCATGGGGGCCTCGTTAATCGCTCCGGCGTGCGAGCGCCCAGCGCATTTCCTAACCCCCGCCCCCCCCTGCGGTCCCGGCGGCTCAGCTCAGCTCGCGCAGCTTCCGCAGCTGGACCTGGCGCTGGAGGCCGGTGCCGCCCTCGTGGCCGTTCCAGGGGTAGATCTCGATCTCCTTGGGCCCGGCCCAGCGGTTGTAGGCGGCGAAGACCGTGGAGGGCGGGCAGACCGCGTCCATCAGGGCGACCGAGTAGAGCGCGGGCACGGTCGCGCGGGCCGCGAAGCTGACGCCGTCGAAGTAGGACAGGGTCCGGAACACCTGGGCGTCCGCGCGGTGCTGAGTGGCGAGGAAGCGGACGATCTCCTGGTACGGGTCCTCGTCGGTGATCTCGACGGCCCGGCGGAAGTGCGTCAGGAACGGCACGTCCACGAACGCGGCCTTCACCTGCGGGCTGAGGGCCGCCACGGCCTGGGCGATGCCGCCGCCCTGGCTGGCGCCGTTCACGACGATACGGGCGGGGTCCACGGCCGGGTGGCTGCGGGCGACCTCGACGGCGCGCACCGCGTCCGTGAAGACCCGGCGGTAGTAGTACGTCTCCGGGTCGAGGATGCCGTTGGTCATGAAGCCGGGCGCCTGCGGGTTGGCGGCGCCGTACGGGTCCGGGGTGGCGCCCGCCGAGTGGTGGTTGACGGCGCCCTGGCCCCGGGTGTCCACGATCAGCGCCGCCCAGCCGGCCGAGGGCCACACCAGGTGGTCGTGGGGCAGCCCGCGCCCGCCGCTGTAGCCGAGGTAGTGCACGACGGTCGGCAGGGGGCCCTCGGCGCCCGTGGGGACGTTGAGCCAGGCGCGTATCCGGTGCCCGCCCCAGCCGGCGAACGACACGTCGTACGAGTCGACCGCGGCCAGCGCGCCGTCGTAGGGCGCGAACTCGGCGTCCAGCGGGTGGGCGGCGGCCTCGTCCAGGGTGAGCCGCCAGAAGGCGTCGAAGTCCTCCGGCTCGTCGGGGTCGGGCCGATAGCCGCGCAGCTGGTCCAGGGGCAGGTCGAACAGGGCCATCGCTTCTCCGTTTCGGGCACGCGGAAGGGGCGGCGTCCGCCGCACAGGTCCACGTGTCCCGCCCCGGTGTCATGGGGCCCGAACGCATACGTTCACGGCCCAGCGGGACGCTATGCGGCCCCGCCGGGCAGGGTCAAGGAATCCCGGGCGACCACAGGCGAAACGATTCTCCTGGTGAGACGGGGCGGGCCCCGCCGCGTGGTGCGGCGGGGCCCTTGGTCCGGACGGCTTCCGGTGTCAGATGCCGTGCTTCTTCAGGATGGCCTCGATGTCGCTGAAGTCCTCGCCCGATCCGGCCGGGGCGGACTGCTCGCCCTGCTTGCCGCGCGCACGCGTGGCCTGCGGCGAGGAACCCGCACCGAGCGAGGGAGCCGACGCGGCCGGTTCCACGGCCTCGCCCCGGGCGGCGCGGGCGGCGGCCCGGCGCTCCTTGCGGCTGCCGCCGCCCCGGCGTTCGACCGCGCGCGTGATCATGAAGAGCAGCCAGGCGATACCCAGCAGGCCGAAGCCCAGCCAGACGCTCGGCTTGAAGGCGATGTCCGACACCCACTTCACCACGCCCGTCAGCACCAGGCCGACGGGCACCAGGGAGTAGGCGGCGATCCTCGTCGCGGTGAGAAACCGCTTGCGGTACGCGGTGACGGCCGCGATGCCCAGGCCCGCCGCGGACACCGCGGAACAAATGGTCTCGGCAAGCATCGGTGCCTCCTGGCGCAGGGGGATACGTCCCTTCCATCCTGCACCGGTCACCGGCAGGGCGGCCATGCCCCGTGCCCGTATCAGGGACATCTCAGGGGCCGGACTCCTCCCCAGGTGCCGGGCGGCCGCCCTGCCGTGCACCCTGCGAGACTGGCCCCATGAGCGATTCCACCCCCGCCGCACCGGTCGTCCTCGACGTCTGGTGCGAGCTCCAGTGCCCCGACTGCCACCACGCCCTCACCGATGTGCACGCCCTCCGGGCCCGGTACGGCGACCGGCTGGACATCCGGCTGCGGCACTTCCCCCTGGAGAAGCACAAGCACGCCTACGCCGCCGCGCAGGCCGCCGAGGAGGCCGTGTCCCAGGACAGCGGCTGGCCGTACATCGAGGCGGTGCTCGCGCGCACCGGCGACCTCGGCGACCGGGGCGAGAAGCTGCTGGTCGAGGTGGCCGGGGAGCTGGGTCTGGACGCGGAGGAGTTCGACACCGCGCTCATCGACGGCCGGCACATGCTGATCGTCGACGCGGACCAGGCCGAGGGCAAGGCGATCGGGGTGACCGGCACGCCGACGTACGTGATCGGCGGGGAGCGCCTGGACGGCGGCAAGAGCCAGGACGGGCTGCGCGAGCGGATCGAGGAGATCGCCGACCGGCTCCTGGCCGAACAAGGCTGAGGAGTCAGGGCCTACAGCGGCTTGCCCAGGTTGTGCTGGGTCGGCTCGTAACCGAGCGATTCGTACAGCCGCAGGGCCGGGGTGTTGGCCGTGACGACGTGCAGCCCGATCCGCCGCTCCCCCGCCGCCAGCGCGATCCGCTCGGCCAGGAGCATGAGGGCGCGCCCGTAACCGCGGCCCCGGTACGCCTCGGCCACCTCCACGTCGAACACGTAGCCGATGCGCATGCCAGGGTGCATCTCGAACGGCGCCTCCCAGACATGGCCGACCGTCTCGCCCCCGTGGCGCAGGTGGTCCAGCCGCGCCCCCTCGGTGGCGAGGCCGTCCGGCAGGTGGCGGGCGTGGGAGGCGCGGGCCGCGGCCGGTGCCGCCTCGCGCGGGACGCCCCGGCTCACCAGGTTCTCCGTGTAGGCGGCGATCGCGTCGCGCTCCCACGCGGCGAACTCCTCGGGCGTCATCGGCTGCGCGGTGAGCCCGTCCGGGAGGGCCGGGGGTTCCTCGGGCAGCGTCTTGACCATGTTGCGGCTGCGCTCGGTGTAGCCGAGCACGGCGGCGAGACGCTGCCCCGCGGTGTCCCCGGCCGCCACCTCCGTACACACCTGGGCGCAGCCCCAGCCGCGCAGGATCTCCTCGGAGGCCAGGGCGGCGATGGTGCCCCGGCCGCGCCGGCGGACGGCCTCGTCGATCCGCAGGGCTCTGATCAGGCCCGTCGCCCCGCCCGCGCCCGGCTCGACGGCGAGTGCGACGGAGCCGACGGGGCGCCCGTTGTCGCACACGTCGTACGCGCGCCGCTGTGCGCCGTCGGCGCCTGACTGGATCGGCCCGGCCGGCCGCAGTGTCGTCGTCATCAGGTGGTTTCTATCCCCTGCGCGGGGGCCCGTCACCCGTATTTACGCGGACGGGCCGGTCCCCGGTCACGGGTCGAGGTCGTCGGCCGCGCGCTCCTCGAAGATCCGCATCGCCTTGGCGGTCACCGGTCCCGGTGCGCCCGGCAGCTCCCGGCCGTCGACCCGGTGGACGGCCTGCACATCACGGAGGGTGGAGGTCAGGAAGACCTCGTCGGCCCGGTCCAGGACGTCGAACGGCAGGTCGGTCTCCTGCGCGCCGGTCCACTCCACGGCGAGCGCCCGGGTGATCCCGGCCAGGCAGCCGGAGGCGACGGGCGGGGTGTGGAGCTGCCCGTCCAGGACGACGAAGATATTGGACCCGGTGCCCTCGCAGAGCCGGTCCGCGGTGTTGGCGAACAGGGCCTCGGAGGCGCCCTGCTCGTGGGCGCGGGCGAGGGCGACGACGTTCTCCGCGTACGAGGTGGTCTTGAGGCCGGTGAGCGCGCCCCGCTCGTTGCGGGTCCAGGGCACGGTGACGACGGCCGTGGTGTCGGGGCGGCGCGTCACCTCGCCGAGGGCGACGACGAGGCCGGGGCCCTCGTTGCCGCGGTCGGAGCCGAGGGGCGAGATGCCGCCGGTGTACGTGATCCGGAGCCGGCCGAGTCCGACCGGGTTGGCCTCGACGACGGCGGCGCAGGCGCGGCGCACCTCGTCCAGGTCGGGGGCGGGCAGGCCGAGGCCCCGGGCGGAGCGGGTCAGGCGGTCGAGGTGGCGGGTGAGGGCGAAGGGGCGGCCCTGGGAGACCCGGAGCGTCTCGAAGACGCCGTCGCCGACGGTGAGCCCGTGGTCGAGCACGGACACCCGGGCGTCGTCGGCGGGGCGCAGCTCGCCGTTGACCCAGATCCTCATGGTGCGGTCCTTCCGGTCGCTTCGTATGCGCCCGACGCTACAGCGAGCAGCCTGGACGCCTTCAGTTCGGTCTCGTCCCATTCGCGTTCCGGATCGGAGCCCCAGGTGATGCCGGCCCCGGTGCCGAAGCGCAGCAGGGGTGCGGGCCCCGTGCGGTCGGTCCAGAAGGTCCTGATGCCGACGGCGAGCGAGGCGGTCCTCCGGTCGGCGTCCACCCAGCCGATGCCGCCGCAGTACGGGCCGCGCGGGGCGGTCTCCAGTGCGCCGATGATCCGCAGCGCGCTGGACTTGGGGGCGCCGGTGACCGAGCCGGGCGGGAAGGCGGCGGCGAGGATCTCGGGCCAGCCGGCGCCCTCGGTGAGGCGGCCGCGCACGGTGGAGACGAGGTGGACGAGGCCGGGGTGCTTCTCGACGGCGCACAGGTCGGGGACGGTGACCGATCCGGTGGCGCAGACCCGGCCCAGGTCGTTGCGGACCAGGTCCACGATCATCACGTTCTCGGCGTGGTCCTTCTCCAGCAGGTCCGCCTCGGTGCGGCCGGTGCCCTTGATGGGCCCGGACTCGACCGTGCGGCCGTCCCTGCGCAGGAAGAGCTCGGGGGACGCGGTGGCGATCTCGACGCCGTGCGCGGGGAGCCTAATCGTTCCTGCGTACGGGGCGGGGTTGCCGCGCGCCAGCAGTGCGGTGAGGGCGTCCACGTCGGCCCGGTCCCCGTCGGGCAGTGGGGCGCTCAGCACGCGGCAGAGGTTGGCCTGGTAGACCTCGCCGGTCGCGATGTACGCGCGGATGCGCCGTACGCCTTCGGTGTACGCCGCCCGGTCGAGCGAGGAGGTCCAGTCCCCGGTGCCGGGGCCGCGCCAGGCACCGGGGACCGGGGCGGGCACCGGGGCGGGGCGCACGGTGTCGAAGCGGGCGCAGGTCAGGGAACCCTCGAAGCCCGCGCAGACGGCCCAGAAGCCGGACGAGTCGAGGGCGGCGGGATCACTGGTCACATCCCGCAGACCGGAGGCGACGAGGCCGCCGAAGCGGGCCATGGGAGCGAGGTCGTGCACGTCCGCGAGTGTAGGACGGCGCACGGTGGCCCGCGCCGGGGCGAGCGCACCTCAGCACGCTGCACAAACGCGTTTTTGTACTGGCCCGGGAATCCGCTAGAGTTCAACACGTCGCCGGGACGCGCAAGCGGGCCGGGAAAGACAAGCGGACGTAGCTCAGTTGGTAGAGCGCAACCTTGCCAAGGTTGAGGTCGCCAGTTCGAACCTGGTCGTCCGCTCGCAGAAGGCGGGGGATTCATCCCGGACTCCCGCCCCTGGTGGAGTGGCCGAGAGGCGAGGCAACGGCCTGCAAAGCCGTCTACACGGGTTCAAATCCCGTCTCCACCTCCAAGGACGATTAGCTCAGCGGGAGAGCGCTTCCCTGACACGGAAGAGGTCACTGGTTCAATCCCAGTATCGTCCACTGATCCGCAAGGATCACAGGTCCGCAAGGATCACCCGCGCGATTAGCTCAGCGGGAGAGCGCTTCCCTGACACGGAAGAGGTCACTGGTTCAATCCCAGTATCGCGCACGCAGTACACGCAGGTTCATCTGCGCGATTAGCTCAGCGGGAGAGCGCTTCCCTGACACGGAAGAGGTCACTGGTTCAATCCCAGTATCGCGCACTGTCACGAAGCCCCGGTCGTCTCGGCGACCGGGGCTTCGTCGTGCTCGGTCAGGAGGAGAAGAGCATGCGGCCGAAGCTCTTCTGCCGGTAGTGACCGTGGTGGCCACCGTGGTGCGGGGCGCCCCAGGCGGGCGCGGGGGCGGAGGGGTACGCCTGCGGCGGGGCGGCCGGCGGAGGGGCCTGCTGCGTCCACTGGGATTCGATGCGGGTCAGCGTCTCCAGCTCGCCGTAGTCCAGGAATATCCCCCGGCAGCCGCTGCACTGCTCGATCTGGATGCCATTGCGGTTGTACGTGTGCATCTGTGCGTGGCACTTGGGACACTGCATGTTCGGGCTCACTCCTCGCCGTTGGTTCGCCGTCGCCGGAATGCATGCCCGCCGACGGTCGGTTCACCCTACGACGTGCGCTCGGCCGCCAACTCGGGCGGGAGCGAGGCAATTCGGGCACAGGCGTCGATCATCACCTGTTCCACCTCATCCGGAGCACGGTCCTCCGCCGCGGACTTGGCCCAGGCGAGCGCGGCGGTCTGCACGGTCAGCGCGCGGGCCGCCACGTCGAGGGCCGGCCAGGGGTCGCCGTCGGCGGGTACGGCGGGGCCGCCGCCGGCCCGATAGGCGTCCAGGAAGCGGAGCCAGACGTCCGGCGGCAGCAGCCCGGCCGCATACCAGGCGGCGGGGCGCGCGAGATCCCAGGCGGGGTCGCCGAGGCCGGCGTCGTCCACGTCGATGAGCAGCCAGGGGCCGTGCGGGGCGGGGTGGCGCACGAGCTGGCCCAGGTGGAGGTCCCCGTGGCAGAGGTACGTTCCCCGGCCGGCCGGAGGCGTTGCCTCGCCCCGCGCCCAGCCGGGCAGCCCGCACCAGGCCGCGACCACGGGCGCGACGGCCGGGTCGCCGGGGCGGGCGGTACGCATCCGGTCGACGGCGAGCGCGGCTTTCGCGGGCCCGCGCATGGCGGGGAGCGGCCCCTGGGTCCCGGTCCGGTGCAGCCGGGCCAGGAGCGCCCCGGCCTCCTCCCAGGGCGCCGCGTCGGGGTCGCCGGGGTCGACGGGCTCACCGTGCGGCCAGAGGGTGACGGGGCGGCCGTGAAGTTCGGTGAGGTGAGCGCCGGGCGCCACGGGCAGGGGCGCCAGCAGGACGCCGTCCTGCCCCGGCCCGGCCGCCAGGCGCAGCCGCGCGGCCAGGGCCACCGTGTCCGTATCGGCGGCGTGCGCCTTGGCGACGACGGCGCCACTGCGGACGACGATCCCGTCGTCGCGCTCGGCGAGCACGGCGGGCGCCGGGCAGGGGCGGGTGCCGCAGCCGGCCGGGTGGGCCGCCCGGTGGGCGAGGCCCCCCAGCGCGCGGACGAGTGCGGTGGTCACGGTCTCCCCCGGTGACGCGGAACGGACTGGGGCGGTCACGCCCCCGCCAGAGCGTACGCGGAGGGAAGGCGCCGGGGGCCCGGGGCGTGGGGCCGGCGGCTGCGGGGGCCGGGCGCGTCCCGGCAGGGCGTACGCGGACCGGGCCAGGGTCCGGACCGAGGCGGCCGGCGGCTGCGGGGCCGGGCTCGTCCCGGCAGGGCGTACGCGGACCGGACCAGGGTCCGGACCGAGGCGGCCGGCGGCTGCGGGGCCGGACGCGTCCCCGCAGGGCGTACGCGGAGGGGGCGCCGGAGGCGTTCCGGCTCCGGACAGCGCGATGTCCGGTCAGCTCCCCAGCTGACCGGACAAACGCTGCCGTCCGCCGCACCCCCGTCCCCACGGGGTTGTTGGCCGGATGTCCCGGTCCGGACCGCTCTTCCGGACCCGGGGCGCCGCTCAGCGCCCCAGCATCACGCCCACGGACGACGCCTGTGTGACCACTGCTTCCCAGCCGCCGAAGACGACGACGAGCAGGGCCGCCAGGGGAAGGACCATGGCGGTCGCCACCAGCGGGTGGCGGCGGCCGGACGCGGCGGACGAGCCGCGTGTCCGCGTGCGGACCACCGTCCGTGCTGCCGTGTCAGCCATGGTTCCTCTCCTGACCTGATGTGGGGCGGCGGGCGTTTGACCTCGGGGGACGAGTGCGACGCCCGCCGCTTGGACTCAACATTAGGGATCCGGGGGGCGGGCGGCGTCATGCCCGCGTACCGAATCCCGGGCCTCCCGGAGGATGAGCCGTGCTCGGTCGGCGTACTCCCCTGGGTGGAGAACGGACTACGCGGGGTTGGGGTCTTCCCGGAGGGGACGCTCGGAGGCGTCCTCCCTGGGGACCGGTTGTTCGACCAGGGCGAGGACCCTGGTCGCCATGAAGCGGGCCGTGCGCACGACGGACCCGTTTCGGGTGACTTCACTCACTTCGACCACGCCCCGGCGGACCGCGGTCTCCACCCGGCGGCCTGCCCGGGAAGCCACCACCTCGTAGGTCCGGGTGCTGTCCCCGGCGTCCACGACTATCTCGACTCGATCGCCCTTCACTGATCCAATCCCCCTTCTGCGACGGACCTTTGAGATCTCGCACGGGCCGGGGCGCCTGGATCCGCGGCGCCCTGACCACTCCTCAAGTCTCCCACCCGCCACTGACAATCGAATCTCCGTTGAGGGCGCGGCCTCTGAGCACCCCGGGCGGCGGGTACGTAAGCTGTGCCTCGTCAGGCGTACCAGGCAGCGGGGATGGGCAGACATGGCGATGATGCGGCTCCGGCGCGAGGACCCGCGTGTCGTCGGCTCGTTCAGGCTGCACCGGCGGCTCGGGGCCGGCGGGATGGGTGTCGTCTACCTGGGTTCGGACCGGCGGGGCCAGCGCGTCGCGCTGAAGGTGATCCGCCCGGACCTGGCGGAGGATCAGGAGTTCCGTTCGCGGTTCGCGCGCGAGGTGTCCGCCGCCCGGCGGATCCGCGGCGGATGCACGGCCCGGCTGGTCGCCGCCGATCTGGAGGCGGACCGCCCCTGGTTCGCCACGCAGTACGTTCCGGGGCCCTCGCTGCACGACAAGGTGGCCGAGGAGGGCCCGCTGTCGGCCGCCGAGGTGGCCTCGATCGGGGCGGCGCTCTCCGAGGGCCTGGTCGCGGTGCACGAGGCGGGGGTGGTCCACCGGGACCTGAAGCCGTCGAACATCCTCCTTTCCCCCAAGGGCCCCCGGATCATCGACTTCGGGATCGCCTGGTCGACGGGCGCGTCCACGCTGACGCACGTCGGTACGGCGGTGGGCTCGCCCGGCTTCCTCGCGCCCGAGCAGGTGCGCGGCGCGGCGGTGACGCCGGCGACGGACGTGTTCTCGCTCGGGGCGACGCTGGCGTACGCGGCGATGGCCGAC
This sequence comes from Streptomyces sp. NPDC097595, assembly GCF_044761525.1. Classification (NCBI taxonomy): domain Bacteria; kingdom Bacillati; phylum Actinomycetota; class Actinomycetes; order Kitasatosporales; family Streptomycetaceae; genus Streptomyces; species Streptomyces sp. NPDC097595. The sequence goes on from NZ_JBIWCN010000013.1 coordinate 180,189, forward strand.
TCCCCCTTCGGGCACGGCAGTTCCGAGGTGATGCTGTATCGCGTGGTGCACGAGGAGCCCCAGCTCTTCGATGTGCACGACGCGCTGGCGCCGCTGGTGAGCGCCTGCCTGGCCAAGGACCCGGAGGAGCGGCCGAGCACGCTCCAGCTGTCGATGCGGCTGAAGGAGATCGCGGCGCGCGAGGCGCAGGGGCTGCACGAGAGCCGGCCGCCGGTCCAGCGTTCGGCCCAGGAGGCGGACCGCCCGACCGGCCGGCTGGACGGCCCGTACACCGAGCAGCAGACCCGCCGGGCGGCCGGTCCGCCCCCGGGGTCGCGCCCGCAGAACCGGCCGTCGGCGGCGCGTTCCGCCCCCGCCCGCACCGGTGGCGGCCGGCCGGTGCAGCAGCCGCGCGGGACGGCGCGTCCGGCCAGGCGTCCGCAGGGCACCAACGGGACGAACGGCAGGCCGGGCACGCGGCCCGGGACCCGGACCACGTCGACGGGGCGGCGCCCGGCCAACCCGAAACTGCTGCGGCAGCGGCTCGTCGTCTTCGTGGTGGTGACACTGCTGGTGGCGCTGGGGATCGCGGCGGCGCAGGGCTGCCAGGGTCCGGCCCGGGGGCTGGGCGTGGACCTCGGGCACGGCACGAGCCAGGGCCAGGCCCAGAGCCGGCCGTAATCAGCTCTCGGGGCGTCCTGTGGCCACCGCGTAAAAGGCGACCGCGGCCGCCGCCCCGACGTTCAGCGAGTCCACGCCGTGGGCCATCGGGATGCGCACCCACCGGTCGGCGGCGGCGAGGGCCCGGGCGGACAGGCCGTCGCCCTCGGCGCCGAGCATCAGGGCGACCCGGTCCATCCGGTGCGGCGCCGCCTCCTCGATGCTGACGGCCTGCTCGGCGGGCGTCAGCGCGAGCACCGTGAACCCGGCCTCGCGTACGGTCCCGAGCCCTTGCGGCCAGGTGTCGAGACGGGCGTACGGTACGGAGAACACCGCGCCCATCGAGACCTTGACGGAGCGTCGGTAGAGCGGGTCGGCGCAGTCCGGCGAGAGCAGGACGGCGTCCATCCCGAGGGCGGCGGCGCTGCGGAAGATCGCGCCGATGTTCGTATGGTCGTTGACGGCCTCCATGACGGCCACGCGGCGGGCCGTGCGGAGGAGTTCGGCGGCGGCCGGGAGGGGCTTGCGCTGCATGGAGGCGAGGGCGCCCCGGTGCACGTGGTAGCCGGTGACGCGTTCGGCGAGGTCCGGGGCGACCGTGTAGACGGGGGCGTCGCTCTCCTCGATGACGTCCCGCATCTGGTCGACCCACTTCGCCGAGAGCAGCATGGAGCGCATCTCGTACCCGGCCTGCAGGGCGCGGCGGATCACCTTCTCGCCCTCGGCGATGAAGAGGCCCTCGGCGGGCTCCTTCCTTCGCCGGAGTTCCACGTCGGTGAGGCTGACGTAGTCGCTGAGGCGGGGGTCGTCGGGGGTGTCGATGGTGAGGGGTTGAACCACGGTTCTGGTGCTGCCTTGTCCGGTGGGGGTGCCGACGGTCGGGGGCTGGTACGGCTGGCTACGCGCCGCTCGTCGCGAGGTCCGCGCCGACCTCCACGACGGCGCCGATGACGATGACGGCGGGCGGGCGGACGTCCTCCGCGGCGGCCCGTTCGGCCACCGTCGCGAGGGTGGCGTCGACGCGGCGCTGGGCGGCTGTGGTGCCCTCCTGGACGAGGGCGACCGGGGTCTCGGGCGAGCGGCCGTGCGCCACGAGCGTACGGGCGATGGCGCCGATCTTGTCGACAGCCATCAGGAGCACCAGGGTGCCGCGCAGCTTGGCGAGGGCGGCCCAGTCGACCAGGGAGCGCTCGTCGTCGGGGGCGACGTGCCCGCTGACCACGGTGAACTCGTGGGCGACGCCCCGGTGGGTGACGGGGATGCCGGCCGCGCCGGGCACCGAGATGGAGCTGGAGATGCCGGGGACGACGGTGCACGGGATGCCCTCGGCGGCGAGCGCCTGGGCCTCCTCCATGCCCCGGCCGAAGACGAAGGGGTCGCCGCCCTTGAGCCGGACGACCGCCTTGCCGGCCTTGGCGTGCTCGATCAGCGCGTTGTTGATGGCCTCCTGGGCCATGTAGCGGCCGTACGGGATCTTCGCGGCGTCGATGACCTCGACGTGCGGCGGGAGCTCGTCCAGGAGGTCGCGGGGGCCGAGCCGGTCGGCGATGACGACGTCCGCCTCGGCGAGGAGGCGGCGGCCCCGGACGGTGATGAGGTCCGGGTCGCCGGGGCCGCCGCCGACCAGGGCGACGCCGGCGGTGCGGGTGCGGTGGTGCGGGGCGGCGATGCTGCCGTCGCGCAGGCCCTCCACGATCGCGTCGCGGACGGCGGCGGAGTGGCGCGGGTCGCGGCCGTGGGCGCCTGCGGTGAGCACGGCGACGGTCACACCCTCGCTGCGGCCGGTGGCGGGCGTCCAGGCGGTGGCCGCTTCGGCGTCGTCGCTGCGGACGCACCAGGTGCGGGTGCGTTCGGCCTCGGCGGAGGCGGCCTCGTTGGCGGCGTCGTCGTCGGTCGCGATGAGCGCGTACCAGGTGTCGGTGAGGTCGCCATCGGCGTACCCGCGGCGCTCCCAGCGGATCTCGCCGGCGTCCGCCATCGCCTCGACGGAGGGGGTGGCGGACGGCGACACGAGGACGATGTCGGCGCCGGCCGCGATGAGGGCGGGAAGGCGGCGCTGCGCGACTTGGCCGCCGCCGACGACGACTACGCGGCGCCCGTTGAGGCGCAGTCCGACGGGGTAGGCGGGGCGATCGGCGTGCTCGGCCATGGTGGTGCGGGCTCCTCGGGGCGGTGCGGAAGCGCGGGCCGCTGCGGCGGTGGAGCGGCGTGGGTGTGGTGGGTGGGGATCACGATACGGGGTGGCCCGGGGGCCACGGTGTGCGGTGGGCAGGGGGGCGCCTGCGGCTGGCCTGTTCCCCTCCCCGCCCCTTCCCGAAACCGGGGCGCTGCCCCGGACCCCGCGCCTCAAACGCCGGCGGGGCTGAAAGTGGCCGCGCCACCATCAAGCCCCTGTGGCGATTGAGCAGCGGGGGTACGGGGGCAGAGCCCCCGCAACGAGCCGGGCTACTTCTCCGTCACGCCCGCCGAGTCGAACGTCGCCACCTCGTGCATCGCCCGCGCAGCGCTCTGCACGATCGGCAGCGCCAGCAGCGCACCCGTCCCCTCGCCGAGGCGGAGGTCCAGATCGACCAGCGGGCGCAGGCCGAGCTTGTTGAGGGCGGCCACATGGCCCGGCTCCGCGCTGCGGTGGCCGGCGATGCACGCGGCCAGGGCCTCCGGGGCGATCGCCCGGGCCACCAGGGCCGCCGCGCCCGCGCTCACGCCGTCCAGGATGACCGGCGTACGGAGCGACGCGCCGCCCAGCAGGAAGCCGGCCATCGCCGCGTGCTCCAGGCCGCCGACGGCCGCCAGGACGCCGATGGGGTCCGCCGGGTCGGGCTGGTGGAGTTCCAGGGCGCGCCGCACCACGTCGATCTTGCGGGCGTGCATCTCGTCGTTGATGCCGGTCCCCCGGCCCGTCACCTCGGCCGGGTCCATCCCCGTGTACACGCAGATCAGCGCGGCCGACGCCGTCGTGTTCGCGATGCCCATCTCGCCGGTCAGCAGACCCTTGTTGCCCGCCGCCACCAGGTCGCGGGCGGTCTCGATGCCGACCTCGATCGCCGCGTGGACCTCCTCGCGGGTGAGCGCCGGGCCCGTGGTGAAGTCCGCCGTGCCCGCCCGTACCTTCCGGGGCAGCAGGCCCGGCATCGCGGGCAGTTCCGCGACCGCGCCCACGTCGACCACGCAGACCTCGGCGCCGACCTGCGACGCGAACGCGTTGCACACCGCGCCGCCGCCCAGCATGTTGGCGATCATCTGGCCGGTGACCTCCTGGGGCCACGCCGTGACGCCCTGCGCGTGCACCCCGTGGTCGCCCGCGAACACCGCGACGGCCGCCGGTTCCGGGATCGGCGGCGGGCACATCCGGGAGAGCCCGGCCAGCTGCGCCGAGATGATCTCCAGCATGCCGAGCGCACCGGCCGGCTTCGTCATCCGCTTCTGGCGCTCCCACGCCTCGCCGAGCGCCTTGGCGTCCAGCGGGCGGATGTTGGAGATCGTCTCCTGGAGCAGGTCGTGCGGCGCCTCGCCGGGCAGGGCGCGGCGGCCGTACGTCTCCTCGTGGACGACCCAGGACAGCGGGCGCCGCTTCGACCAGCCCGCCTGCATCAGCTCCGGGTCCTCGGGGAACTCGTCCACGTACCCCACGCAGAGGTAAGCCACGATCTCCAGGTGCTCCGGCAGTCCCAGCGCGCGCACCATCTCGCGCTCGTCGAAGAAGCTCACCCAGCCGACGCCCAGGCCTTCGGCGCGTGCCGCCAGCCACAGGTTCTCCACGGCGAGCGCCGACGAGTACGGGGCCATCTGCGGCTGCGTGTGCCGGCCGAGCGTGTGGCGGCCGCCCCGCGTCGGGTCGGCGGTCACGACGATGTTGACCGGGGTGTCGAGGATCGCCTCGATCTTCAGTTCCTTGAACTGCTTCGCCCGCGCCTTCGGCAGCGACTTGGCGTAGGCCTCCCGCTGCTGCTGCGCCAGCTCGTGCATCGAGCGGCGCGTCTCGGCGGACCGGATGACCACGAAGTCCCACGGCTGCGAGTGGCCCACGCTGGGCGCCGTGTGCGCGGCCTCCAGGACGCGCAGCAGCACCTCGTGCGGGATGGGGTCGCTGCGGAAACCGTTGCGGATGTCGCGGCGCTCCCGCATGACCCGCAGGACGGCCTCGCGCTCGGCGTCGTCGTAGCCGGGCGCGGGGGGCGCCGTGGGCGCCGCCGCTTCGGGGGCCTCCGCCGGTACGGGCTCCGCGTCGTCGCTCAGGTCCGGGGTCTCGATGACCTCGGGACCGGGCTCGGGGGCGGGTGCGGGTGCCTCCGACTGTATCGACTGTTCGGCGGCCTCCGGCTCGGGGGCCGGTGCGGGCTCGGTCACGGCCTCGGGCTGCGGCTCGGCGACCGGTGCCGGTGCGGGCTCCACGACCGGGGCCGGTGCGGCCTCGGCGACCGGGACCGCCTCGGGCTCCGCCACCGCGACGGGCTCCGGCTCGGCAGCCGGTGCGGGCTGCGGCTCGGGGGCCGCTACGGGCTCCGCCACCGCGACGGGCTCCGGCTCGGGGGCCGGTGCGGGCTGCGGCTCAGGGGTCTGTACGGGCTCCGCCACGGCCACCGGCTCCGGCTCGGCGGCCGGTGCGGGCTCCGGCACGGCGGCCGGCTCGGGCTGCGGATCGGCCGCCTGCGCGGGCTCCGCCACCGGGGCCGGTGCGGCCTCGGCGACCGGGACCGGCTCGGGCTCCACCACGGCGACGGGCTCCGGCGCCGCGACCTGGGCCGGCTCCGCCACGGCCACCGGCTCGGGCGCCGCCACGGGCTCCGTGACCGGCTGCTCGGCAACCGGTGCCGGGGCCTCCGCCTCGGCGATCTGCGCCTCCGGTGCCGGTACCGGCTCCGCCGCGACCGGTGCGGGCGCCACCGTCTCGGCGATCTGCGGCTCAGGTGCCGGTGCCTCGGCCGCCGGGGCGACGGGCTCGGGCGGCAGGGCCTGCTCCGGTGCCTCCGGCGCAAGCGGGGCCCACTGGTGGGCCGTCTGCGGCGGGATCTCGCCGAGCTGGGGGCCCGGGAGGGGCTGGTCCGTCGGCTGGGGGTCGAAGTACTCCGGCTCGGCCGTCGCCGGGCCCGCGTGGCGGGCCTGGGGTGCTCCGGCCGGGCCGCGGTCGGCCAGGGAGCGGACCACGCCGGCCCCCGCCGTACCGCCGTAGGACGGCTCGGGCGAGGCCGGGCCGCGGTGCAGCGGGCGGCGCACGGGGGCCTGCGCGGCGGAGGCGGGGATGCGGACGGCGCCGAGGTCGACGGAGCCGGAGTCGCGGCCTCCGGACTCGTGCGCGCCGGGGCCGGTCTCGGGCAGCGGTGCGGCGGCGGCCTGGTGCATGGCGTACGCGGGGGCCTGCTCCTGGAGCTGGACGGGGCCCTGGGCGTGCGTCGGGTCGGCCGGCTGGGGCTGGAAGTGCGGCTGGTAGGCGCCCTGCGCGGCGGGGTCCGCGTAGTGGTCGGTCGGCTGAGCGGCCGGCTGGGGTTCGCCCCAGGCGCCCTGGGCGCTCGGCATCAGGAGGAGGTCGTCGTCCTCGGAGGTGTGCGCGGAGGGTTCGAGGTAGGTGTAGGAGTCGGGCGCGGGGACGCCCGGCTGCTCCACCGTGCCCGTGTTCTCCGGCAGTCCCTCGCCCGGGATCCGGCCGGTGTCACTCATGCGTTCCCCTCGCCCATCGTCAGTGCTCCTTCGGCCCTTCGCCCGGGACGCCCGGACACGGCACGCGGTGCTCGTCCAATGGAACGAGCGGGCGCGCCGCGCGGCACGAATCGGTCGCGGACATCCTGCATTCTCGCGGTCGTTCGCCGCCGCGGCAGCTGATTTCGCCACGGCCCGCTGTGGACTGCGCCACGTTGCGCGTCCCAGGGTGCTGCCGTACCACAACGGGGACCAAAACGGTCCCCTTTTCCGGACATTGACGAACGAAGCGACGAACGTCCGGGAGCGGTGCGACGATCGGCCAGCCTACCTCGCACCGCTTGCCGACGGGTCAGGGGGCAAGGTCCGAACGGAGTGCGGAAAGGAGAAAGACGACCGTGCGTTCGCGCTCCGACCAGGCGGTCGTGTCGAGTTCGACGGACTGGAGGAGCGAGCAGTCGACCGTGTAGCCGTTTCCGGCCAGTGCGGCACCCAGTGCCTCGGCCTCGTCGCGGGTGGAGGCGTGCGTGACGATGCGCTCCGGGCGGCGGTCCGCGACGGCGGTGGCGACGGGGACTCCGCCGCCTCCGATGCGTACGACATCGGGCTCGGGCAGCCGTTCCAGTACGTGCGGGGCGCGGCCCTCGACGACCTGGAGCTGTACGCCGAAGGCGCGGGCGGCGGCCGTGGTGCGGGCGCAGGCGTCGGGGTCGCTGTCCACGGCGAGGACCGCCGCGCCGAAGCGGGCCGCCTCGACGGCCAGCGCGCCGCTCCCGGAGCCGATGTCCCAGACGAGGTCGCCGGTGCGGGGGCCGAGATGGGCGAGCTGGGCGGCGCGCAGGACGGGGCCCTCGCCCTCGCCGCTCTCCCCCGTCGGGCGGGCGCCCGGGTCCGGGTAGGCGTCGGCGGGCAGGGCCCATCCCCGTACGCCCTGCGGGTGGGCGGGATGGCGGCCGGCGATCCAGGCACCCTCGGCCTGCTGTTCGGGGCTGCCGCCGATGACGATGACGACGTTGGGGTCGCGCCAGACGTGGTCGGCCGCGGTGTCCGACGTGACGACGGTGACCTGTTCGCGGTCGGTGCCCAGCTCCTCGCAGATGACGAACGTGCGGTGGACGCCTTCGAGGAGCAGGGCCAGTTCGACCGGTCCGGCGCCGGGCGAGGTGAGGACGGCGACCTTGTGGTGGGCGCGGCAGACGTTCACGGCGCGGCGCAGGGTGCGGGGGTGGGCCACGACCGTCTGGGCGTCCTCCCAGGGCATGCCGGCGCGGGCGAAGGCGGTGGCGACGGAGGAGACGGCCGGGACGACCTCGACCTCCAGGCCGTGCTGCGGGGCGCGCAGGGTGCGGACGACGCCGAAGAAGCCGGGGTCGCCGTCGGCGAGGACGACGGCGCTGCCGCGGTGGCCGGCGATGCGGCGGGCGGCGAGGTCGACGGAGCCGAGGCGGATGCGTTCGGCGTTCCGGGGGACCTCGGGCAGCGCGAGGTGGTGGGCGGCTCCGGCGACCAGGGTCGCGGCCGAGAGCGCTGCGGTGGCCGCTCTGGTCAGCGGCGAGCCGTCCCAGCCGATCACTGTGACCCGGTCGGCCATCTTGGTGTCATTCTCCTGGAGTCGTCGCAGGCGGGGCGGTGGCCCGGGGGCGGGCAGGGTGAGGTTACCGGGTCCCCTCCGGCGGGGTGCCGGGGCCCCGCCGCCGGTCAGTTCCAGTCGTTGTAGGTGCCGTAGCCGCCGGCGTCGGCGAGCTGTTCGGCGACGCCTTCGAGGTCCTCGGGGAGCAGGCCCCAGACGATGAGGTCGGTGCGGATGTCGGTCCATCCGCCGTCCGTGCCGTTCTCGGTCCGGGTACGCGATATGCGGGCGTTGCGCAGGACGCCCTCGCTGATGCAGCCGAGCTTCTGGGCGACCTGCTGGGAGGCGGTGTTGTCGGCTGCGGTGCGCAGTTCGATGCGCTCGAAGCCCTGGTCGCGGAAGAGCCACTGGGCGACGGCGAGCACGGATTCGGTGGCGTAGCCCTCGCCGCGGGCCCAGGGTGCGGTGATGTAGTCGGCCTCGGTGGACAGGGTGCGCCAGTCGGTGTTGCGGAGCCGTACGGAGCCGACGAGGCGCTGGGTGAGGAACTCGGTGACGGCCAGGGCGATCCCGTCGCCCTTGGTGCGGTGTGCCGGAGCGATTCTGCGCACCCAGCGTTCGGCGTCGACCTGGGTGTAGGGGTGGGGTGCGTCGGTCCAGGCGGTGACCAGCTCGTCGTTCATCATCTCGATGTACGCGGGGAGGTCCGCCATGTCGAATGGGCGCAGCACCAGCCGGTCCGTGCTGATGGAGATGTCCGGGAAGGTGGAAGTCATGCGCAGCTCCATGCCGAAGACCGTGTAAATGCACAGCATGCAGCATCGCCGGGGGCGCGTGCATGGCCGGGTCGGTACGGCGGAGCCCCGCACCCCCCGGGCGGGGGGTGCGGGGCTCCTGGGGCAAGTGCCGTGTACGGGTCAGGACTTGGTGTCACCGAAGGCGGGGACGACCGAGCCCTGGTAGGTGTCCTCGATGAACTTCTTGACCTCGTCGGAGTGCAGGAGCTTCACGAGCTTCTGGACGCGGGGGTCCTTCTCGTTGCCCTTCTTCACGGCGATGATGTTGGCGTACGGGTTGCCGTCGGCCTTCTCCAGGACGAGAGCGTCCTTCGCGGGCTTGAGCTTGGCCTCGATGGCGTAGTTGCCGTTGATGACGGCGGCGTCCACGTCGTTGAGGGCGCGCGGGACCGTGGCGGCTTCCAGCTCCTTGAACTCCAGGCCCTTCTTGTCGGTGATGTCGCTCAGCTTGGCGCTGGTGCCGACACCCGCCTTGAGGGTGATGAGGTGGTTCTCGGCGAGCAGCTGGAGCGCGCGGCCCTCGTTGGTGGTGTCGTTGGGGACGGCGATGGTCTGGCCGGCCTTGATGGCGTCGAGGCTCTTGACCTTCTTGGAGTAGAGGCCGAGCGGTTCGAGGTGGACGGTGCCGACGGAGACCAGGTGGGTGTTGTTCTTCTTGTTGAAGTCGTCCAGGTAGGGCTGGTGCTGGAAGAAGTTGGCGTCGACCTGGCCGGTCTCGGTGGCGGTGTTCGGCAGGACGTAGTCCGTGAACTCCTTGACCTCCAGCTTGAGGCCGGCCTTCTCGGCGAGGTTCTTCTTGACGAAGCCGAGGATGTCGGCGTGCGGCGTCGGGGACGCGGCGACGACGAGGGCCTTGGAGCTGTCGGCGGTGCCGCTCTTGGACGCCGGGTCGGAGTCCGTACCGCAGGCGGTGAGGCCGAGGGCGAGGGCGGTGGTGGCCGCGGCGGCGGCGGTGATCTTGATGCTGGTACGCACGAAAAGTGCCTCTTTCAGGTGGTGATGGTGGAGCGCCCGGACAAGGAGTGCGGGCTAGGGGGTGTCTTGCCGGTCAGGGCCGGATCAGGCCGCGGCGTCTGGTGCGGTGCATCGCAAGGCGCCGGGGCGTCCTCATCGCGGAGCGATTAGGGCGGTTCGGCAACGCCGCGAGGTACCGTGCCAGGCGTCGCGGGCCCGGCCCTGACCGGCAAGACACCCCCCTGGGGAAGGGAAGTCAGGTGGTGCGGCCTCGGCGGGCCAGCAGGCGGACGGCGAGGTCGCCGATCAGCTGGACGAGGGTCACGATGACGATCAGCAGCGCGACCGTGATCAGCATGAACCGGTTGTCGAAGCGCTGGAATCCGTAGGTGACGGCCTTGGAGCCGAGCCCTTCGCCGCCGACCGCGCCGGCCATCGCGGAGTAGCCGATGAGCACGATGACGGTGGTGGTGATCCCGGAGACCAGGGACGGCAGGGCCTGCGGGAGGAGCACCTTGCGGACGATCGTCGGGATGGAGCCGCCCATCGACTGGACGGCCTCCACGAGCCCGTGGTCGACCTCGCGCACCGCCGTCTCGACCAGCCGGGCGAAGAACGGGATGGCGCCGACGGCGAGCGGCACGATCATCGCGGTGGGGCCGATGAAGGTGCCGACGACCCAGGTGGTGAACGGGATCAGGGCGATCAGCAGGATGATGAACGGCAGCGAGCGGCCGATGTTCACGATCACGCCGACGACCTTGTTCACCGGGGTGTTCTGGAGCAGTCCGCCCTTGTCGGTGAGGACGAGCAGGACGCCGAGGGGCAGTCCGACCAGGACGGTGACGAGGGCGGACCACAGCACCATGTAGAGGGTGTCGACGGTGCCCTGCGACAGCAGCGGCTGCATTTCGGACCAGGTCACTTCGCCACCTCCTTGGTGAGCGGTGCGGGTGCGGAGACGGGTGCGGCATCCACGAGCTCGGCCTGAAGGCCCTGTTCGCGCAGGAAGCCGATGGGGACGACGTTCTCCTCGAACCGGCCGGGCAGTTCGATGCGCATGCGCCCGATCTGCTTGCCGCCGACGGTGTCCATGGCGGCGCCCAGGATCGAGATGTCGATGTTGTACGTACGGGAGAGCTGCGAGATCACCGGGCGGGCGGCGGCCTCGCCGTGGAAGGTGACGTCCACGACGGTGCGGTCGGGCGCGGAGGCGGTGCCGCCGACGGGGAACAGCTCGTGGGCCAGCTCGGAGCCGGGGGTGGCGAGCAGTTCGCCGACGGTGCCGGACTCCACGATCCTGCCTCCCCGCATCAGGGCGGCGGAGTCGCAGACGGTCTTGACGACGTCCATCTCGTGGGTGATGAGCAGGACGGTGAGCCCGAGCTGCTGGTTGAGGTCGCGCAGGAGCTGGAGGATGGAGCGGGTGGTCTCGGGGTCCAGGGCGGAGGTCGCCTCGTCGGACAGGAGCACCTTGGGGTCGCCTGCGAGGGCGCGGGCGATGCCGACGCGCTGCTTCTGGCCGCCGGAGAGCTGACCCGGGTAGGACTTGGCCTTGTCGGCGAGGCCGACCAGGTCGAGGAGTTCGAGGGCCTTGCGGGAGCGCTCGCGGCCGGTGACGCCGAGGATCTCCAGGGGGAGTTCGACGTTGCTCTGCACGGTGCGGGAGGCCAGCAGGTTGAAGTGCTGGAAGACCATGCCGATGCGGCTGCGCGCCTCGCGCAGCTCCTTGCCGGCCCGGCGGCCCCGGCCCGCGAGGGCGGTGAGGTCCTGGCCGGCCACGGCCACGGTGCCCGAGGTGGGGCGCTCCAGGAGGTTGACGCAGCGGATGAGCGAGGACTTGCCGGCGCCGCTGCGGCCGATGACGCCGTACACCTCGCCCTCGCTTACGTGGAGGTCGACGCCGTCCAGGGCGGTGACCTCGCGGTCGCGCGAACGGTAGACCTTCGTGAGGCCCGTCGTGGTGATCACAGGGGTTTCCGTCACTGTCGAGTGCGCGGCGCGGTGTCCGCCGGGCACGGGGCATGCGTCCGGGGGTGATCCGGACGTTTTCGATCGGACGTTCCGAGCGGGTTCCCGGGGCGTCCGGGCGCGGCGGTCACCGCGGGCCGGGGCCCGTACGGGCGGCCGGGAAGGGTCTCGCTTCGGGGCGCGAGGCTCGGTCGTGGGCCCTCAGAAGGCGCGCATTCGACCCATACAACGAGCACCGGGCGTCGTGATCGCCTCGGTCGCAAGGATGCGGCTGCTCGTCGTGGTCATGGGCACAAGTAAAACAGACGTGAGTTCGCCGCCGGACCGGTTGTCCGGATAGCGGACGGCCATGGATGGGTGGGCACGACGGTCCCGTATCGGCCGACGTTTTCCAGCCAAACGGCTCTGACCTGCGGTGATGTACTCGTAGCGACCCCTCCCATGCCACTCCCCCAGTCCCCGGGAGCAGCGCACCCTGTGGTCAAGGCCACCATCCCCGGCGAACCGGGGGCGAGGGCGGAGGGTCCGGCGCGCCGTAATACCCTCGGCTCATGCTCGACGCCCTGACGGTCGCGGTCGCCGTGGCCGCCCTCGCCCTCGCCGCCTGGTGCGGATACGCCGCCTACCGCGACCAGCCCACCAAGGACTGGCACTTCATCGGCATGGCCGTCGTCTCGCTGCTGGCCCTGGCGCAGCTGGTGACGGGGATCGTGCAGCTGGCCCGGGGCGAGCGGCCGGAGCAGGGCATGACCATCTTCATCGCGTACCTCGCCGGGGCGTTCCTCGCCGTACCGGCGGCGGGGTTCCTGTCGCTGAGCGAGCGGACCCGCTGGGGCTCGGTGACGGTGGCGGCGGGCGCGGTCGTCCTGGCCGTCCTCGAAGTACGGCTCTACGACATCTGGGGAAGCTGACCGTGACCGACACCGACACCACGCAGGCGACGGCCGGCGAGAAGCGGCCCTTCGACCTCGGCACCGGTCCCGGCCGGGTCCTCGTCTGGTTCTACGGCGTGTTCACCGTGGCGGCGGCGTCCCGTTCGATCGTCCAGATGATCCTGGACTTCGGGCGTGCGCCCCTCGCCTATGTGCTGTCGGCGGTCGCCGCGCTCGTCTACGGCTTCATCACGTATTCGCTGGTGCGCGGCGGCGAGCGGGCGCGCCGGACGGCGCTGGTGTGCTGCGCGGCCGAGCTGGCCGGGGTGCTGATCGTGGGGACGTGGACGCTGGTGGAGCCGTCCGCGTTCGCCGACGCGACCGTGTGGTCGTACTGCGGCCGGGACTACCTGTTCATCCCGGTGATCCTGCCGGTGACCGGGATGATGTGGCTGCGCCGCGCCCGGACCGCGTAAGGGCCCGCGCGCGGCGCGTGTACGGCTAGGCGCTGGCCACGTACGCGGTGGGGGCCGGGGCCTCCTTCTCCAGCAGGATCATCATGACCCCGTCGCTGCCCGGGGCGTTGCCCACGGCGGCGTAGCCCGCGCGCTGGTAGAGCCTCAGGTTGGCCTCGCTGCGGTGGCCGGTGTGCAGCCGGAAGCGGGTGGCGGCGCGCTCGTCGGCGAGGCCCGCCTCCGCCGCGCGCAGCAGCCGGGCGCCGAGGCCGTGGCCCCGCAGGCGCGGGTGGACGCAGAGCCTGCCGATCTGGCCGGTGCCGTCCTCGTCGGCCGAGCCCCGGACCGAGCCGACGACCTCGTCGCCGAGCCGTGCCACGTAGACCAGGTTCTCCGCGATCTCGGCGCGCACCGAGTCGAGGGTCTGGACGAGCGGGTCGATGCGGTAATTGCCGTACAGCTCCGCCTCGCTCTGGAAACAGAGGTACTGCAGCTTCAGAATCTCTTCGGCGTCCCGCACGTCCGCCGCCGAGATGGTCACGCTCATGCCCATGTGCGCATGCCTCCCGCTCACCTGATCCGCCGGTTGTCTCCCGCTCCTTTCCCACGGTTCAGGAGCGACAACCTCCGCCGCGAGCATTCTGCGCAGACATCCAAGGCATCGGGAACGGATGGGGCCCAAACTCCCCTGTGACATAGCCAACTCCCCTGCGATGTGACGGGAGCGGGGTACTGACGGGGAGTCGGGCCCGACGTGCTACTTCTTCGCCGCGAAGTCCGCCGCCGCGAGCAGGGCGGTGTCCGGGTTGTCGGAGAAGATGCCGTCGATCCCGGTCGCGAAGTACGCGGCGAACGCGCCGAACGCGTCCCCGTACGCGTTGGGGTCGCTGCCGCGCCGGAAGTCGGCGGGCAGGAAGGTGTTCTCGTTGCGCATCGTGTACGGGTGGAGGACGAGGCCCTGCGCGTGGGCGTCGCGCACCAGGGTGGTGGGCTCGGCGAGCCGGCCGGCGGCGTCCTTGGGGATGATCAGGTCCAGGGTGGGGCCGATGCCCTGTGCGAAGGAGGCCATCCACTTGAGGCCGGCCGGCTTGACCAGGTCGTCCGTGGTGCGGGGGTCGCCGGACACCTCGAAGTCCCAGGGCTTGGTGCCGGTGCCGGAGAGCAGGACGATGCGCGGGGTCGCGACGAGCCGGGCCAGCCGCTGGACGCTGCCGGGTTCGAAGGACTGGAGGATCACCGGGGACTGGGCGCGGTGGCGTCCGTAGCGGCGCAGCAGCTTGGCCAGCGGCTCCTCCAGGCCGAGTCCGATCCCCCGGAAGTAGGTGGGGTGCTTGGTCTCGACGTACAGCCAGACGGGCTTTCCGCGGCGGCGGCCCTCGCGGTCGGCCCAGCGCAGGACCTCCTCGAAGGTGGGAACCTCCCAGCGGCCGTCGTACAGCGTGTTCTTCTGGCGGTTGGCCGGGATGCGCTCCTTGGCGCGGAGCGTCTTGAGCTCGGCGAGGGTGAAGTCCTCGGTGAACCAGCCGGTGAGGGACACACCGTCGACGCTCTTGGTGGTCCTGCGGTTCGCGAACTCGGGGTGCGCGGAGACGTCGGTGGTGGCGGTGATGTCGTTCTCGTGGCGGCAGACGAGGTGGCCGTCGCGGGTGGGGACGAGGTCCTGCTCGATGATGTGCGCGCCCATGTCCAGGGCGAGCTGGTAGGAGCCCAGCGTGTGTTCGGGGCGGTAGCCGCTGGTGCCCCGGTGACCGATGACGGTCGGGACCGGCAGGTCGAGGCGGTGGCCGCCGTGGTCCCCGTGTCCGCCGTTGCGGTCGGCCGCCTGCGCCGTTGTGGTGACACCCAGGGCGGCGGTTCCGAGGACGGCCGCCCCCGCTCCGATGACGGTCCGGCGGCCCGGCGCGGCCTGCGCACGCTCTGTCATGAATGCTCCTCGCATGTGATGTACGGCACCTGTCGAGCGAGGATCGAGCGTAGGCAGAGGTACGGTCCTGGGGGCGGCACCTGGACGAACATGGCGCGAACACATGTCAACACGGTGTATCCGATGCGTGAACCCGATGTGCGATGGGCCGGTACCCGCGAGTATCGTCCTCACCTGCATGGACCTTTACAATCCGTCACCCCGGCCGGCCCGGCCACTACACCGGAGGAAGCGTTGTCCCGTCTCGCACTCATCAAGGCAGTGCTCGGACCGATCCTGCGCCTGATGTTCCGTCCCCGGATGGAGGGCATCGAGAACATTCCGGGCAGCGGGCCGGTGATCCTGGCGGGCAACCATCTGACGTTCATCGACTCGATGATCATGCCGATCTGCTGCGACCGCCCGGTGTTCTTCATCGGCAAGGACGAGTACGTGACGGGCAAGGGGCTCAAGGGCCGGCTGATGGCCTGGTTCTTCACGGGCGTCGGGATGATCCCGGTGGACCGGGACGGCGGGCGCGGCGGTGTCGCGGCGCTGATGACGGGGCGCCGGATCCTGGAGGAGGGCAAGGCGTTCGCGATCTACCCGGAGGGCACCCGCTCCCCCGACGGCCGGCTCTACCGGGGCCGTACGGGCATCGCGCGGCTGACGCTGATGACGGGCGCGCCGGTGGTGCCGTTCGCGATGATCGGCACGGACAAGCTCCAGCCGGGCGGCTCGGGTCTGCCCCGGCCGGGCAAGGTCACGGTGCGCTTCGGTGAGCCGATGGAGTTCTCGCGCTACGAGGGCATGGACCGCGACCGCTATGTGCTGCGGGCGGTAACCGACTCCGTGATGGCCGAGGTGATGCGGCTGTCCGGCCAGGAGTACGTGGACATGTACGCGACCAAGGCGAAGGCCGCCTGATCCGCTGACGCATACGTGAGGGCCCGCCCCCGGACCGGGGGCGGGCCCTCACGCGTGTGTCAGTCGTGCACGATGCCCTCCTCCAGCTCCTGACCGCGCAGCAGGAACCAGGCGGCGACGGCCGTAGCCACGAGGACGACGGCGCCGACGACGGAGGCGAGGTGCAGGCCGTCCACGAACGCGTCCTGGGCGGCGGTGACCATCTCGGTGGCCTCGTGCGGCGGCAGCAGGTGCGAGGACTCCACGGCGCCGCCCAGCGATTCATGCGCGGCGTCCGAGACGGCGGGCGGGGTGCCGGGCGGGGCCTGGAAGCTCTTGTAGGCCCCGGTCACGATGGACCCGAGCAGCGCGATGCCGAGCGCCGCGCCGAGCTCGTACGCCGTCTCGGAGACCGCTGAGGCGGAGCCCGCGTGCTCCTTGGGGACGCTGGAGAGGATGACGTCGGACGTCACGGTGAACGCGAAGCCCGCGCCCACGCCGACGATCAGGAGCAGCGCCCCGATCAGCGGGTAGGCCGTGTCCCGGTGGACGGCGGCGACCGCGGCCAGCGCCAGGCCGATCGCGCCGAGCCCGCCCGCCACCACGGTCCGTACGGTGAACCGCCGGGCGACCGTGCCCGCCAGCAGGCCCGCGGTGACGGCACCGATGGCGGCGGGCAGTTCGGCGAGCCCGGCCTCCAGGGGGCCGCGGCCCTGGACCAACTGGAGGAACTGGGAGAGGAAGAAGACGATCCCGGACAGGCCGAGGATGGTCAGCAGGTCGGCGAGGACCGCGCCGGAGAAGCCCCGGTGGTGGAAGAGCCGCATGTCCAGCAGCGGGGCGGGGAGCCGGAACTGACGGCGTACGAACCAGATCAGCGCCAGCAGCCCGGCGACGCCCACCAGGGCGGGGGTCCAGCCCACGCCGTGCGCGGCCATCTCCTTGATGGCGTAGACGACCCCGATCATGCCGACCAGCGAGAGGCCCACGCTCGGCAGGTCCCACGGTCCGGGCGCCGGGTTCTTCGACTCGGGGATCATCTTGACGCCGACCGCCACGAGCACGGCCATGACGGGCAGGTTGATCAGGAAGACCGAGCCCCACCAGAAGTGTTCGAGGAGGAACCCGCCGACGACGGGCCCGACGGCGGCACCGGCCGAGGCCATCGCGCCCCAGATGCCGATGGCGAGGCTGCGCTCGCGGGGGTCGTGGAAGAGGTTGCGGATCAGGGCCAGGGTGGACGGCATCAGGGTGGCGCCCGCGACGCCGAGCAGGGCGCGCGCCACGATCATCATCTCGGGCGTGTGCGCGTAGGCGTTGAGCACCGAGACCGCGCCGAAGGCGGTGGCGCCGCACAGCAGCAGCTTCTTGCGGCCGATGCGGTCGCCGAGGCTGCCCATGGAGACCAGGAGCCCGGCGATCACGAAGGAGTAGACGTCACCGATCCAGAGCAGCTGGGTGCCGGTCGGCTCCAGGTCCTCGCTGAGGAACGGGGTCGCCAGGCCGAGCACGGTCGCGTCGACGGCCACCAGGAGCACGGCGAGGACGAGGACGGCCAGCGCGATCCACCGCCCGGGGCGGTACGGATCGACGGGGGGCTCCGGGTGCTCTTCGACGCTGCTCATTGCTCCACGCTCCGGCGTGCGCCGCCGAGCAGCAACTCGGCGATCATGTACGGGAAGTCCCGGGCGGCCACCCGGCCCGCCTGAACGGCCCACGCCCCGCTGCCGATGAGCCCGTACAGCGCCTCGGTCAGCCAGGCCGGGGTCAGGTCGATGCGGAATTCGCCGCGCTCCTGGCCGCGCCGGAAGAAGGCGGCGACGCGGGCGTCCAGCCGGTCCCAGCCGGCGTTCTGGTCGCCGTCCTCCCAGAGCTGGTTCTCCGTCACGAGGAACGAGAGCAGTCCGGCGCTCGGCTCGACGGCGACGACGAACCGGCGCAGCGCCTCCTCGCTCGTGCCCTCGTCCATCGCGGCGGCGTCGAGCGCGGCCTCGAACTCCTGGATGCCCAGCTCCTCCAGCGCCCTGACCAGGGCGTCCCGCCCGGCGAAGTGCCGGTGCAGGGTGGCGCGCCCGATGCCGGCCGCCTTGGCGACCTCGTCCATGGTGGCGGTGGATTTACGGGTCAGCAGGGCGGCGGCGCTGCGCAGCACCTGCTCACGATCAAGAGTCATGAGACGACACTAACCCGAATGAGACGTTCATGTCTCATTCGGGTTAGTGCCGTGTCGCCGGTGTCAGCTCCAGGGCAGCGAGGCGCGGTGCCGCCAGTACGCGTCCGGCTCCTCCACCAGCGCCTCCAGCCTGGCCTGCCGTTCCTCGTCGAGGACGGGGACGGCCGCGTGGAGGTTGCCGGAGAGCTGGGCGACGGTGGCCGCGCCGGAGAGCACGACACCGGCCCACGGCTGGTGGAGCACCAGGGCGAGGGCGACCGCGTCGGCCCCGAGCCCTTCCTCGTCCGCGATCTCCCGGACGACGGCGGGCACCTGGTCACCGGCGAGCCGGCCGTTGGCCATGCCCTCCTTGACGATGACGGTGAGTCCGGCGGCGTGCGCCTCGGCGAGCGCGGGGCCCGCCGAGGTCTCCAGCGCGTTGTAGGTGGCCTGGACCGTACGGAAGAGGGGGGCGCCGTCGACCGTGACGGCGAGGGCGGCGAGGATCGCCTCGGCCTGGGCGGGGCCACTGGTGGAGATGCCGACGCTGACGCCCTGCGCGGCCAGTTCGGCGAGGCGGGCGTGCAGCTCCTTGTCGGCGAGCGCCGGGCTGTCCGGGGTCACCGAGTGGATCTGGTAGAGGTCGAGCCGGTCGCCGAGCAGGGCGGCGGTCTCGGCGCGCTGGCGCTCGAACGCGGCGAGGCTGTGGTCCTTGACCTCGTGCGTCTCCGCGTCGAGGCCCCAGTCGGCGGTGTAGGTGTAGCCCCATTTGCTGCCGATGACGACGTCGTCGGCCTCGGGGTGTGCGGCCAGCCAGCCGGCCAGGAACTCCTCGGCGCGCCCGTAGGAGCGGGCGGCGTCGAAGTAGCGGACGCCCTGCGCGTAGGCGGCGTCGAGGAGTTCGTGCGTACGGTCGCGCAGGGCGTCGGGCGAGCGGTCCTGGGGCAGGTCGCGGTCGCGGTGGAGGTTGATGTAGCCGGGCCGGCCGACGGCGGCCAGGCCGAGCCCGATGTGGGCGGTGGGGGTGGTCGCTTCGGACAGTCGGGCGAACGGCATCGCGGGCTCCTCGTCGTCGGGCAGGACGCGCCTACCCTCAACGTAGCCCGCGATGCGTTTTCGACTACTTGTGCGCGTCCGCCCAGGCGTGCTGCACGGCGAGGTCCGCCTTGACCTCGGCCAGCTGGGTGGCGACGGCCGAGGGGGCGGTGCCGCCGCGCCCGCTGCGGGAGGCGAGGGCGCCGGCCACGTTGAGGACGGTGCGGACCTCCGGGGTCAGATGCTCGGAGATCTTCGCGAACTGCTCGTCCGTCAGCTCGTCCAGCTCGATGCCGTGGTGCTCGCACTCCTTGACGCACTCGCCGGCCACCTCGTGGGCGACGCGGAACGGCACGCCCTTCTTGACCAGCCACTCCGCGATGTCCGTGGCGAGCGAGAAGCCGGCCGGGGCCAGCTCCTCCATGCGCTCCCGGTTGACGGTGAGCGTCGCCATCATGCCGGTGAAGGCGGGGAGCAGGACCTCCAGCTGGTCGCAGGAGTCGAAGACCGGCTCCTTGTCCTCCTGGAGGTCGCGGTTGTACGCGAGCGGCAGGGCCTTCAGCGTGGCCATCAGGCCCGTGAGGTTGCCGATGAGGCGGCCCGACTTGCCCCGGGCGAGCTCGGCGATGTCCGGGTTCTTCTTCTGCGGCATGATCGAGGAGCCGGTCGAGAAGGCGTCGTGCAGGGTGACGAAGGAGAACTCCTTCGTGTTCCAGATGATGATCTCCTCGGCGATCCGGGAGAGGTTGACGCCGATCATCGCGGTGACGAACGCGAACTCGGCGACGAAGTCCCGGGAGGCCGTGCCGTCGATCGAGTTGCCCACCGAGCCCCGCTCGAAGCCGAGGTCGGCCGCGACCGCCTCCGGGTCGAGCCCCAGCGAGGACCCGGCCAGCGCGCCGGAGCCGTACGGCGAGACGGCGGTCCGCTCGTCCCACTGCCGCAGCCGCTCCGCGTCCCGGGACAGGGACTGGACGTGGGCCAGGACGTGGTGGGCGAAGAGCACCGGCTGGGCGTGCTGGAGGTGCGTACGGCCGGGCATGGCGACGTCCGGGTGCGCCTCGGCGAGGCCGACCAGGGCGTCCTGGAGGTCGGCGATCAGGGAGCCGATGACGCGGGCGTGGTCGCGCAGGTACATCCGGAAGAGCGTGGCGATCTGGTCGTTCCGGGACCGGCCGGCGCGGAGCTTGCCGCCGAGGTCGGGGCCCAGCCGCTCCAGGAGGCCGCGTTCCAGGGCGGTGTGGACGTCCTCGTCGGCGATGGTGCCGGTGAAGGAGCCGTCGGCCACGTCCGCTTCGAGCTGGTCGAGCCCGGCGATCATCCGGTTCAGCTCGTCCTCGGTGAGCAGACCGGCCTTGTTGAGGACGCGGGCGTGGGCACGGGAGCCGGCGATGTCGTACGGCGCGAGGCGCCAGTCGAAGTGGACGGACGCGGACAGCCGGGCCAGCGCCTCGGCCGGTCCGTCGGCGAAGCGGGCGCCCCAGAGACGTACGTCGCCGTTGCCGTTGCCGTTGCTCACTACGTGCTCCTCGGAAGTGCCACGATCGTTGATAGGCATAACTATGCAGAGCTCTGCATGGTTTGTCAAAGCGGGTGCCGGGACCGCCGGGCCGCCGGTACGGTCGGTCTCCGGAGCACCTGGGGGGATCATGGACCACGCGTGGACAGCGGCGCAGCGCCTCGCCGAGGGCCGGCCCGTGCGCGAAGCGCTCGGCGGGCGGGACTCCGCCGTGGACTGGGTGGCACTCGATCTGGCGGTGCGGTACCCGCCCTGGTACGCCCCGGACCGCTGGGTCTCGCCGCTCCCGGACCGGGACGCCGCGCCGACCGGACCCGGCACCGCCCTCGCCCTGTGCCACCCCGACGGCCGGACCCGGGAGGCCGCGCTCGACCGCGTGTCCCGTTACCCGGATCTGCTGCCCCTCCTCGTCGTGCGGTGCGCGGACTGGGCGGCTCCGGTACGTGAGCGGGCCCGGGCCCTGCTGGCATCGGTGGAGGCCGCCGCCCTCATCGCCCAGGCGGAGCTGATCCTGCTCCTGGACCGGCGCGAGCGGGGCGGGTTCGCGGCGGAGCAACTGGGCCGGGCGCTGCGCGAGGGCCCCGCCGAGGCCCTGCACCCGCTGCTGGAGAGCGCCGACCGGGCGACGCTCCGGTTCGCCCATCGCGTCGCCGTCGAGCGCGGACTGCTGCCGCCGCTCCGGATGGCCCGGATCGCCGCGCGCTCGGGGGACGTCGTCCTCCAGGACCTGTGCGCGGAAGCGGCGCTCCGGCAGAGCGGTGACGAGGATGTCCTCGACATCCTGCTGACGGGCCGCTCGGGCCGCGTCCGGGCCGCCGGAGTCACCGCGCTGCGGCGCGCCGGACGGTACGAGGAGGCGCGGGCCCATCTGACGGACCGTTCGGGCGTGGTGCGGGCCTGCGCCCGGTACGTGGTGCGCCAGGGCGGGACCGATCCGCTGCCGCTGTACCGGGAGCTGTGCACCCGCGGGGACGTCGCGCCGGGCGCGGCAGCCGGGCTCGGCGAGTGCGGCGACCGGCACCAGGACGCGGACACGCTGTGGGCCCTGGTCCGCCACCCGGACCCGGCGGTGCGCGCCCAGGCGGTGACCGGGCTGCGGGCGCTGGACGCGGTGCGGCGGGAGGGGCTGATGCCGTTGCTGGACGACCCGTCATCCGCCGTCGTCCGGGCGGCGACCCGGGCCCTGCTCCCCCACGCGGCCGAGTTCCCGGTGGAGTGGCTGCGCGAGCGCGACAGCCCGGAGTCGCGGCGGGCGGTGCGGGTGGGGGCGCAGCGGCTGCTGCGGGCGGCGCGCTGATCCCGTATCAGAACCCTGAGACGATCCGCCGGGCACGGCCTAGAGTCCGTGGCATGCGAAGACTTATGACCACCGCCGCCGTCCTGCTCGCCCTCGGCACCGTCGTCGGGGCGGGCCGGCCCCCGCTGGCCACCGCCCCGCTGCCGACCCGGCTCGCCGACACGGGCGGCGGCACCCAATTGATCACCGCCATGGCGGACTCCACCTCGTCCACCGTCGGCACCCTCACCTGGTGGGACCTGAAGGACGGGAAGTGGGTCGCCGCCGGGACCGCCGCCGCCCGGTTCGGCTCGAAGGGCCTCACCGAGGGCAGCACCCGTCAGCAGAGCACGTATACGACGCCGACCGGTCTCTACGACCTGCCGTACGCCTTCGGGGTCAAGGCCGCGCCCGCCGGCACGCGCTTCTCGTACCGGCAGGCCACCACCAAGTCCTGGTGGTGCGAGGACAACGAGGCGGCCGCCTACAACCGCTGGGTCGAGCCGCTGCCCTCGGACTGCCGGGCATCGGAGTCCGAGCAGATCACCGCGTACCCCACGCAGTACGCCCGCGCGCTCGTCATCGGTTTCAACTACGACAAGCCGGTACGCGGCCGGGGCGCCGGGATCTTCCTGCACGTCAACGGGTCCGGCGCGACCGCCGGTTGCGTCTCCGTACCGGCGGACGCGATCGACCGCATCCTCGCCTGGGCCGACCCGGCCCGCAGCCCGCACATCGCGATCGGCACCGTTGCCGGCGCGACCGCGATCACGAACTACTAGCGCGCGTCGACCACTAGCGCTCGTTCTGCGCGAGCCGCAGCAGATGGTCGGCGAGCGCCTGCCCGCCGGCCGGGTCGCGGCTGATCAGCATGAGCGTGTCGTCGCCCGCGATGGTGCCGAGGATGTCGTGCAGTTCGGCCTGGTCGATGGCCGAGGCGAGGAACTGCGCGGCGCCCGGCGGCGTACGCAGCACCACCAGGTTGGCCGAAGCCTCCGCCGAGATCAGCAGCTCGGCGGAGAGCCTGCGCATCCGCTCCTCCTTGGCGGAGCCGCCCAGCGGGGCCTGCGGGGTGCGGAAACCGCCCTCGCTGGGCACCGCGTAGATCAGCTCGCCGCCGGTGTTGCGGATCTTCACCGCGCCCAGCTCGTCCAGGTCCCGGGAGAGCGTCGCCTGAGTGACGCTCAGCCCGTCGTCGCTGAGGAGCTTGGCCAGCTGGCTCTGCGAGCGCACCGGCTGCCGGTTGAGGATGTCCACGATCCGGCGGTGGCGCGCCGTGCGGGTCTGCGGCACCGAAGGCCCGCCGAACTCGGAATCCTGCGCCTCGGTCATCGTCGTCGCCTCATTCTCCGGAGCGCTTCTCTCCGGATCGTCCGTCCCCGTATGCCGCGTCGAGGGCATCCGGCAGCGCCCGGAGGAACGCGTCCACCTCCGCGTCGCCGATGGTCAGCGGCGGCATCAGCCGCAGGACATCGGGCGCGGGCGCGTTCACCAGGAGGCCGGCCCCCTGAGCCGCCTGTTGCGCCTGGGGCGCGAGGGGCTCGGTGAGCACGATACCCAGCAGCAGCCCGGAGCCCCGGACATGGGAGACCAACGGGTGGTTCAGCGCCTCCACGCCCTCCCGGATGCGCTCGCCGAGCCGCTTGACCTGGTCGAGGGCGCCGTCGGCGGCGAGGGTGTCCAGGACCGCGAGGCCGGCGGCGCAGGCGACCGGGTTGCCGCCGAACGTCGTGCCGTGCTGGCCGGGTGCGAGCAGGTCGGCCGCCGCGCCGAAGGCGACCGTGGCGCCGATCGGGAGTCCGCCGCCGAGCCCCTTGGCGAGCGTGACGACGTCGGGCTCGACGCCCTGGTGGGCCTGGTGCTCGAACCACGTGCCGCAGCGACCGACGCCGGTCTGGACCTCGTCCAGGACGAGCAGGGTGCCGGTGGCCCGGGTGATCTCCCGGGCGGCCTCCAGATAGCCCTTGGGCGGGACCACGACGCCGTTCTCGCCCTGGACCGGCTCGATGATCACGAGCGCGGTCTCGGTGGTGACGGCGGACCGGAGCGCCTCCACGTCCCCGTACGGCACATGGGTGACGTCGCCGGGGAGCGGGGTGAACGCCTCGCGCTTCTTGGGCTGGCCGGTGAGCGCGAGGGCGCCCATGGTCCGGCCGTGGAAGCCGCCGTCCGTGGCGACCATGTGGGTGCGTCCGGTCAGCCGGCCGATCTTGAACGCGGCCTCGTTGGCCTCGGCGCCCGAATTGGAGAAGAAGACCCTGCCGGTGCGGCCGAAGAGCGAGAGGAGCCGTTCGGCGAGCGCGACGGGCGGTTCGGCGATGTACAGGTTGGACACGTGCCCGAGGGTGGAGATCTGGGCGGTGACCGCCTCCACGACGGCGGGGTGGGCGTGGCCCAGGGCGTTGACCGCGATGCCGCCGACGAAGTCGAGGTATTCGGTGCCGTCCGCGTCCCAGACACGGGCGCCCTCGCCGCGCACGAGGGACAGCTTCGGGGTGCCGTAGTTGTCCATCAGTGCGTGCTGCCAGCGCTGCGAAAGCTCGGCGTTGCTCATGACTCCCCCTGTGCGTCGGGCACGACCATCGTGCCGATTCCCTCGTCGGTGAAGATCTCCAGCAGGATCGAGTGCTGGACCCGGCCGTCGATGACGCGGGCGGTCTCCACCCCGTTGCGTACGGCGTGCAGGCAGCCCTGCATCTTGGGCACCATGCCGCTGGACAGCTCGGGCAGCAGCTTCTCCAGCTCGGTGGCGGTGAGCCGGCTGATCACGTCGTCGCTGTTGGGCCAGTCCTCGTACAGGCCCTCGACGTCGGTGAGGACCATCAGCGTCTCGGCGTTCAGCGCGGCGGCGAGTGCGGCGGCCGCGGTGTCGGCGTTGACGTTGTAGACGTGGTTGTCGTCGGCGGACCGGGCGATGGAGGAGATGACCGGGATGCGGCCGTCGTCCAGCAGGGCCTGGATGGCGCCGGTGTCGATGGCGGTGATCTCGCCGACCCGGCCGATGTCGACCAGCTCGCCGTCGATGGTGGGCCGGTGCTGTATGGCGGTGATGGTGTGGGCGTCCTCGCCGGTCATGCCGACGGCGAGCGGCCCGTGCTGGTTGAGCAGGCCGACCAGCTCGCGCTGGACCTGGCCGGCGAGCACCATGCGGACGACGTCCATCGCCTCGGGCGTGGTGACGCGCAGCCCGGCCTTGAACTCGCTGACCAGGCCCTGCTTGTCGAGCTGGGCGCTGATCTGGGGGCCGCCGCCGTGCACGACGACGGGCTTGAGCCCGGCGTGGCGCAGGAAGACGACGTCCTGGGCGAAGGCCGCCTTCAGCTCCTCGTCGATCATGGCGTTGCCGCCGAACTTGATGACGACGGTCTTGCCGTTGTGCCGGGTCAGCCAGGGCAGAGCCTCGATGAGAATCTGCGCCTTCGGGAGTGCGGTGTGCTTCCGCGCCGTCGTCATGAGCTGTACGCGCTGTTCTCGTGGACGTAGTCCGCGGTGAGGTCGTTGGCCCAGATGACGGCGGACTCGGTGCCCGCGGCGAGGTCGGCGGTGATCCGGACCTCCCGGAAGCGCATGTCGACCAGGTCGCGGTCCTCGCCGACCGAGCCGTTCCGGCAGACCCAGACGTCGTTGATGGCGACGTTGAGCGCGTCCGGCTCGAAGGCGGCCTTCGTGGTGCCGATGGCGGAGAGCACCCGGCCCCAGTTGGGGTCCTCGCCGTGGATGGCGCACTTGAGGAGGTTGTTGCGGGCGATGGAGCGGCCCACCTCGACGGCGTCGTCCTCGGTCGCGGCGTTCACGACCTCGATCCGGATGTCCTTGGAGGCGCCCTCGGCGTCCCCGATGAGCTGCCGGGCCAGGTCGTCGCAGACGGTACGGACGGCCTCGGCGAACTCCTTCTGCTCCGGGGCGATCCCGCTGGCGCCGGAGGCCAGGAGCAGCACGGTGTCGTTGGTGGACATGCAGCCGTCCGAGTCGACCCGGTCGAAGGTGGTGCGGGTCGCGTCGCGCAGGGCAGCGTCGAGACCGGCGGCGTCCACGTCGGCGTCGGTGGTGAGGACGACGAGCATGGTGGCCAGGCCCGGGGCGAGCATGCCGGCGCCCTTGGCCATGCCGCCGACGGTCCAGCCCTCGCCGCCGGCGACGGCGGTCTTGTGCACGGTGTCGGTGGTCTTGATGGCGATGGCGGCCTTCTCGCCGCCGTGCTCGCTGAGCGCCGCCGCGGCCTTCTCGATGCCGGGGAGCAGCTTGTCCATGGGGAGCAGGAGGCCGATGAGCCCGGTGGAGGCGACGGCGATCTCGCCCGCGCTGTGGCCCTGGAGGACCTCGGCGGCCTTCTCGGCGGTGGCGTGGGTGTCCTGGAAGCCCTGCGGGCCCGTACAGGCGTTGGCGCCACCGGAGTTGAGGACGACGGCGGAGACCTCGCCGCCCTTGACGACCTGCTCCGACCAGAGGACCGGCGCGGCCTTGACGCGGTTGGAGGTGAAGACGCCCGCGGCGGCGCGGCTCGGACCGTTGTTGACCACGAGGGCCAGGTCCGGGTTGCCGTTCTCCTTGATTCCGGCGGCGATGCCCGCCGCCGAGAATCCCTGTGCTGCCGTGACGCTCACGGTGCGACTCCGATCGTGGAAAGACCTGTGTCCTCGGGCAGTCCGAGGGCGATGTTCATGGACTGCAGGGCCCCGCCCGCGGTGCCCTTGGCGAGATTGTCGATGGCGCTGATCACGATGATCCGCCCGGCCGCCTCGTCGTACGCGACCTGGATCTGCACGGCGTTGGAGCCGTACACGGCGGCGGTGGCGGGCCACTGCCCCTCGGGCAGCAGGTCCACGAACGGCTCGTCCGCGTACGCCTTCTCATAGGCGGCGCGTACGCTCTCGGCGGTCGTCCCGGGCTTCGCCTTCGCGCTGCACGTGGCAAGGATGCCGCGCGGCATGGGCGCGAGGGTCGGCGTGAACGACACGGTGACCGGCTCGCCGGCGGCGGCGCTGAGGTTCTGGATCATCTCGGGCGTGTGGCGGTGGACGCCGCCGACGCCGTACGGCGACATGTTGCCCATCACCTCGGAGCCCAGCAGGTGCGGCTTGGCCGCCTTGCCGGCGCCGGAGGTCCCGGACGCGGCGACGATCACGGCCTCCGGCTCGGCGAGCTGCGCCGCGTACGCCGGGTACAGCGCGAGCGACACGGCGGTCGGGTAGCACCCCGGCACCGCGATCCGCTTGGTCCCGGCGAGGGCGGCGCGGCCGCCGGGCAGCTCGGGCAGTCCGTAGGGCCAGGTGCCGGCGTGCGGCGAGCCGTAGAATTTCTCCCAGTCGCCGGCGTCCCGGAGGCGGAAGTCGGCGCCCATGTCCACCACCAGGACCTGGTCGCCGAGCTGTTCGGCCACGGCGGCGGACTGGCCGTGCGGCAGGGCCAGGAAGACGATGTCGTGCCCGGCGAGCACGTCGGCGGTGGTCGGTTGGAGGATGCGGTCCGCCAGGGGGCGCAGGTGCGGTTGGAGGGCGCCGAGGGGCTGGCCCGCGTTGGAGTTGGCGGTGAGTGCGCCGATCTCCACCTCGGGGTGGGCGAGCAGCAGACGGAGCAGTTCCCCGCCCGCGTACCCACTCGCTCCTGCCACTGCTGCGCGTACCGCCATGGAAAGCCTCCTCATCGATGGCATGACTATACGCAGTGATGCACTTTTATGCAAAGAATCCGCCTGGAGCGGCACCGATGCGGCCTCTAAGGTGACCCCATGGCAACGATCAAGCATTTCCAGGTGACCTTCGACTGCGCGGATCCCGAGCGCGTGGGGCGCTTCTGGTGCGAGGTGCTGGGGTATGTCGCGCCGCAGCCGCCGGAGGGGTTCGACTCCTGGGACGCCTACAACGCCTCGCTGCCTGCCGAGGAGCGGAACACCTGGTTCGCGGCCTCCGACCCGACCGGAGCCGGTCCGCGGATGTACTTCCAGAAGGTTCCCGAGGGCAAGACCGCCAAGAACCGGCTGCACCTCGATGTCCGGGTGGGCACCGGGCTCAAGGGCGAGGAGCGGCTTGCCGTGCTGGAGGCCGAGTGCGCGCGGCTCCTCCCGCTCGGCGCGGTGCGCGGGAAGCTGCTGACGGCCGACGAGGAGAACGAGTCCTGCCTCAACATGCAGGACGTCGAGGGCAACGAGTTCTGCCTCGACTGATGGACCGGCTGCACCGTGTCGCCGTCCTCGTGCTCGACGGGGCGAAGCCGCTCGATGTGGGCATCCCGGCCCAGGTGTTCACGACCCGGGCGAGCATGCCCTACGAGGTACGGGTGTGCGGGGCGGCCCCGGGGCCGGTGACGGGGGGTGACGGGCTCGCGTACCACGTGACGCACGGGCTCGAAGCGCTGGCCTGGGCGGACATCGTCTTCGTACCCGGGTACCGGCAGCCGGACCGGGAGGATCCGCCCCGGACCGTGATCGAGGCGCTGGTCGCCGCGCACGAGCGGGGGGCGCGGCTCGCCGCCATCTCGACCGGGGCGTTCGCGCTCGCCGCGACCGGGCTGCTCGACGGCCGCCGGGCCACCACGCACTGGCACTACACGCGCGCGCTCGCCGCGAAGTACCCGCTGGTCCGGGTGGACGAGAACGTGCTGTTCGTCGACGAGGGCAGCGTCCTCACCTCGGCCGGCGCCGCGTCCGGGATCGACCTGTGCCTGCACGTCCTGCGCGGCGATCTGGGCGTCGCCGCGTCCAACCACGCGGCCCGGCGGCTCGTCGCGGCCCCGTACCGCAGCGGGGGCCAGGCGCAGTACGTGCCGCGCAGTGTGCCCGAGCCGCTGGGCGAGCGGTTCGCGGCCACCCGGGAATGGGCGCTGCACCGGCTCGGCGAACCCCTCACGCTCGACGCGCTGGCCCGGCACGCGGCGGTCTCGCCCCGCACGTTCTCGCGGCGGTTCGCCGAGGACACCGGGTACACCCCGATGCAGTGGGTGATGCGGGCCCGTATCGACATGGCCCGCGAACTCCTCGAACGCTCGGAGCGGGCCGTCGAGCAGATCGCCGCCGATGTGGGGCTCGGGACCGGAGCCAATCTCCGCCTGCACTTCCAGCGCATCCTGGGCACGACCCCGAGCGAGTACCGGCGCACCTTCGCCCGGGGCGAATAGAAGATACGGCCGCCCGGGGCGAATAGGGACAGACAGGGCCTGCCGCCACCGGCTCCGGCTGGCGGGATCCTTGCGGACCGTGGCGTTCACGCCGCTGTCCGGGCCGCGCGGCGAGCGCGATCGTGGAGGGCGAAGAGAGAAGGGACATCTCACGTGACTCGCATCGCCATCAACGGATTCGGCCGCATCGGACGCAACGTGCTGCGCGCGCTGCTCGAACGCGACAGCGACCTCGACCTGGTCGCCGTCAACGACCTCTCGGAGCCCGCCACCCTCGCCCGGCTGCTGGCGTTCGACACCACCGCGGGCCGGCTGGGCCGCCCGGTCACCGTGGACGGGGACACGCTCGTCGTGGACGGCCGCCGCATCAAGGTGCTCGCCGAGCGGGAGCCCGCGCGGCTGCCCTGGGCGGAGCTGGGCGTCGACATCGCGGTGGAGGCCACCGGCCGCTTCACCTCGGCGAAGGCCGCCCGCGCCCACCTGGACGCCGGAGCGAAGCGGGTGCTGGTCGCCGCGCCCTCGGACGGGGCGGACGTGACGCTCGCGTACGGCGTCAACAGCGACGCGTACGACCCGGAGCTGCACACCATCGTGTCGAACGCCTCCTGCACCACCAACGCGCTCGCCCCGCTGGCCAAGGTCCTGGACGACCTCGCCGGCATTGAGCACGGCTTCATGACGACCGTGCACGCCTACACCCAGGAGCAGAACCTCCAGGACGGCCCGCACCGCGACGCCCGCCGCGCCCGCGCCGCCGGCGTGAACATCGTGCCGACCACGACCGGCGCCGCGAAGGCCATCGGGCTCGTGCTGCCCAGGCTCGACGGCAAGTTGTCGGGTGACTCCATCCGGGTGCCGGTCCCGGTGGGTTCGATCGTGGAGCTGAACACCACCGTGGCCCGGGACGTGACGCGGGATCAGGTGCTCGACGCGTACCGGACGGCGGCCGAGGGCCCGCTCGCGGGCGTACTCGAATACTCCGAGGACCCGCTCGTGTCGGCCGACATCACCGGCAACCCGGCGTCGTCCATCTTCGACTCGGAGCTCACCCGGGTCGACGGACGCCACATCAAGGTGTCCGCCTGGTACGACAACGAGTGGGGCTTCTCCAACCGGGTGATCGACACGCTCACCCTGCTGGCCGGCCGCTAGGGCCTGTCGTCACATTCCCGTCTGCCGGGCGACGCCATGCACGCACTCTCGCCGCACCGGCCCCAGACCCCAGTACATCCAGTACAGGGGTCTGGGGCCGGCACGCCGAGAGCACGCACCTGACGCCGCCCGGCCCGCCCTCCGGGCGGACGACGGGAATGTGACGACAGGCCCTAGGAACGGGCGGCGGGGGCGGCCACGGACCGCCCCCGACTCCCCTACCCCCGAGCCGAGTTCACCTTCCGTTCGCCGTGCAACCTTCTCCGCGCCGTAGGTGTC
Source organism: Streptomyces sp. NPDC097595 (assembly GCF_044761525.1). Taxonomy (NCBI): domain Bacteria; kingdom Bacillati; phylum Actinomycetota; class Actinomycetes; order Kitasatosporales; family Streptomycetaceae; genus Streptomyces; species Streptomyces sp. NPDC097595. The sequence goes on from NZ_JBIWCN010000013.1 coordinate 210,416, forward strand.
TCCTATGCGAGCCCTCACACCTCGTACGCCATTGGCTCCACGTACGCGACCAAGGAGAATTTTGTGGGCATTCGCACCATGCTGACCGTGGCCGTATGTGCCGCCACAGCGCTGACCGGCGGCGTGGCCGTCGCGGCGCCCGAGGGCGCGCACGCGGGCACGGCCGGGGGAACGGCAGGCACCACCGTCCGCGAGGACTTCAACGGCGACGGGTACCAGGACGTCGCCGTCGGGTCCCCCAACGCGACGGTGGACGGGCAGCTCTACGCCGGCTACATCACCATCGCCTACGGCTCCGCCCAGGGCCTCGGCCCCGCCCGCACGACGACCATCGACCAGAACACCCCGGGCGTGCCGGGCGAGGCCGGGGAGGGCCACGGCCTCGGCTTCCAGATGTTCCCGGCCGACCTGGACCACGACGGGCTGACCGATCTCGCGCTCTACTCCAACGAATCGCTGCCGGAGCTGAACAACTACGGCTCCGTGATCATCCTGTGGGGCCGCACCGGCGGCATGACGGGCAAGGACTCGGTACGCATTCCCGGCCCCGAGAGCGGCGATATGGGGGACAACCTGATCGCCGGCGACTTCAACGGCGACGGCAACGCGGACCTGATGATGGCGCACGGCTCGCAGGACGAGTACCTCGACCAGCGGAGCGTGCTCTACGGGCCGTTCAAGCGGTCCGGGGAGCCCTCGCGCGAACAGTTCGTGCCCATGTTCACGTCGGACAGCCGCATGAGCACCCCCGCCGAGGGCGACTTCAACGGTGACGGCATCGACGACCTGATCACCTTCTACGGGTGGGAGGGGAACGTCGAGGACACCCGGCTGTGGCTCGGCACCCCGCAGGGCCTGTCCACGACCTACAGCCGGCTGCCCAGCGGCCGGGTCCCGACGGTCGGCGACTTCGACCACGACGGCAAGGACGACCTGGCCCTCCGGCTGGTCCCGAACGGCAACGAGGAGGACTACCCCACCGACCCGGGCACCATCCGGATCCTCTACGGCTCCGCGACCGTTCCGGGCGCCACCCGGTCCCGGATCATCACACAGGACACGGCGGGCGTCCCCGGGGTCAGCGAGAAGGGCGACCAGTTCGGCGCCCGGATGAGCGCCGGCGACGTCGACGGCGACGGCTACGACGACCTGGCGGTGGGCGTGCCGTTCGAGGCCCTGGAGTCGGTCAAGGGCGCGGGCGCGGTGGTCCTGCTGAAGGGCGGGCCCGGCGGGCTGAGCGGCACCGGTGCCAAGTCGTTCCACCAGGACACGACGGGCATGCCCGGGGTGGCGGAGAAGGGCGACCACTTCGGCGCTTCCGTGCGGCTGCTGGACGTCACCGGGGACGGCAGGGCGGAGCTGACTGCCGGTGCGCCGGACGAGGACCTGGAGGCGGTCGCGGACGGCGGTGCGGTGTGGTCGCTGCGCGGCACCGCGACGGGGCTGACGACGACCGGCGCCCTGGCCTTCAACCCGGTCGACCTGGGCATCCTGGCGAAGAAGGCCCGGTTCGGCCTGAATCTGGCGGGTGACAACGGAGCCGGGCTCTACACGTACTGAGAAACGTGGGGGGGGGGGGGGGGGGGGGGGGGGGGGGGGGGCCCCCCCCCCCGGGGGGGGGGGGGGGGGGGGGGGGGGGGGGCCGCCCGCCCCTGCGGTGGTCATGGCAGCTCCTTGAGGCCGAGGTCGGTCAGGAGGTCG